>DASUSR010000344.1:0-20714 GCA_036375015.1 Gemmatimonadales bacterium | reverse complement strand
CGTGTCGTCGCCGACGTGGACCCCTCGCTGGCGGTCTACAACCTGGGCACGATGCAGAGCCGGGTGGTGGACTCCCTGGCCGAGTCGCGCTTCAGCACCACGCTGCTCACGGTCTTCAGCGCCATCGCGCTCGCCCTGGCGGCGATCGGGGTGTATGGCGTCATCTCGTACGGCGTCGCGCAGCGCACCCAGGAGATCGGGATCCGGGTGGCGCTCGGGGCCCAGCGGCGGGACGTGATGGGGATGGTGGTGGGGCACGGCGCGGTGCTCGCCGCGGTGGGCCTGGCCCTGGGGCTCGCCGGTGCCCTCGCGCTCTCCCGCTTCCTCGAGAGTCTCCTCTTCCGGGTGAGCCCGACCGATCCGCCCACCTTCGCGGCCGGGACGGTGGTGCTCACCGCGGTGGCGGTGCTCGCGGCGGCGCTTCCGGCCCGGCGCGCGGCGATGACTGACCCCGTGGTCGCGCTGCGGAACGAGTAGAGCGATGTCCCTCGCCATCGACCCGCTGATCCGCCTGAGCGGCATCTCCAAGATCTTCCACGCGGAGGAAGTGGAGACCCACGCCCTCTCCGGCGTGGACCTGGAGATCCGGGCGGGCGAGTACGTGGCCATCTGCGGGCCGTCGGGCTGCGGCAAGACCACGCTGCTGTCGATCCTCGGGCTGCTCGACTCACCCAGCGAGGGGAGCTACGTGCTCGCCGGGGAGCCGGTCGCGACGCTCTCGGCCACCCAGCGGGCGCGGGTCCGGAGCCGGGCGATCGGCTTCATCTTCCAGGCCTTCAACCTGATCGGCGACCTCGACGTGTACTCGAACGTGGAGCTGCCGCTCAAGTACCGCGGCCTGGGCCCCGCCGAGCGGCGAAGCCTGGTGCACCAGGCGCTGGAACGGGTCGGGCTGCTGCACCGCATCCACCACTATCCGGCCCAGCTCTCCGGCGGCCAGCAGCAGCGGGTCGCCGTGGCGCGCGCCACCGCCGGGCGCCCGCTCGTGCTCCTGGCCGACGAGCCCACCGGCAATCTGGACTCGCGCAACGGCGCCGAGGTGATGGAGCTGCTGGACGAGCTCCACGCCGGCGGCGCCACCATCGTCATGGTGACCCACGATCCGCGATACATGCCCCGTGCCCGGCGGTCCGTGTACCTGTTCGACGGCCGGCTGGTGGCGCCCGGGGACCCGCACCGGGAGGTGGCCTGATGGATACCCTCTGGATGGATCTGCGGTACGCCCTGCGCAGCCTCGCGCGGAGCCCCGGCTTCGCGGCGGTGGCGGCGCTTACCCTGGCGCTCGGCATCGGCGCCAACACCGCGATCTTCAGCGTGGTGCATTCGGTGCTGCTGCGGCCCCTGGCGTACCACGAGCCGGAACGACTGGTGTCGATCCGAGGGAGCTACACCGGGCGGGGGACCACGGACATGCCCAGCTCCATGCCGGAGTACCAGGACTACCGGCGGGAGATTGCGGCGCTGGAGGACGTGGCCGCGGTGTGGCCCATCAACATCAACCTCACCGGGTTGGGCGACCCGCAGCGGATCCAGGCCGCGGTCGTCTCGGACAACTACTTCAAGCTGCTCGGGGTGGCCCCGGCGCTGGGGCGGGATTTCACGCCGGATGACGACGCGGGACGGATCGGGTACGTCGCGGTCATCTCGCACGAGCTGTGGCGGCAGCGATTCGGCGGCGACCCGGGCGTGCTGGGCAAGTCCGTGCGGCTGGACGACGATCCGATCACCATCGTCGGGGTGATGCCGCCCGGCTTTCGGCACGTGCTCGAGAGCGGAGCGTCGCCGATGGAGCTGTGGGCCCCGATCGCGATGGACAATCCCGACCCGCAGTTCATGAACGTGCGGACCGCGCGGGTCTTCGATCTGATCGGCCGGCTGCGGCCGGGGCAGTCGGTGGAGCAGGCGCGGGCGGAGGCGGGACTCCTGGCCGGCCGGCTGGCCGGGCGGTACCCGGACATCTACGTACCGACGCTCGGCTGGGAGCCCACGATCGAGCCGCTGGCGGAGCAGGTGGTCGGCGACGTGCGGCCGGCCCTGCTGGTCCTGCTCGGCGCGGTGGGATTCGTGCTCCTCATCGGCTGCGCCAACGTGGCGAACCTGCTCCTCGCCCGGGCCACGTCGCGGCAGCGGGAGATCGCCCTGCGCACCGCGCTCGGCGGCAGCCGCCGCCGGCTGATCCGCCAGCTGCTGACGGAGAGCCTGCTCCTCGCCGTGGTGGGCGGGGCGCTCGGCCTGCTGCTCGCGAGCTGGGGCACCACGGTACTCGGCCGGGTCGCGGCACTCTATCTCCCGCGCGCCGGCGAGATCGCGCTGTCGCTGCCGGTGCTCGCCTTCACGGCGGCGCTGATTCTGGTGACCGGGATCGGCTTCGGGCTGGTGCCGGCGCTGCACGTGTCCCGGCCCGATCTGCAGGGTGTCCTCAAGGAATCCACCCGCAGCGCGAGCGCCGGCGCGTCACGGACGCGGATGCGCACCGTGCTGGTCGTCTCCGAGGTGGCGGTGGCGTTGATGCTGCTCACCGGGGCGGGGCTGCTGCTGCGGAGCTTCCAGCGGCTCATGGCGGTGGAGCACGGGTTCGAGCCCGAGGGGCTGCTCACCCTGCAGGTCTGGCTGCCGGTACCCAACGACAACGCCAAAGGGCGGTACTTCTCGCACGAGCAGCGGGTCGGCTTCTACGAGCGGGCGCTTGCCGCCGTGGAGACGGTCCCGGGGGTTCGCGGCGCCGCGCTCGTGTCCCGCCTGCCGCTCCGGGGGCAGGCGGACGTGCGGTTCCGCATCGAAGGCCGCCCCACGACCGACGACGTGCCGCCGCCGGCCGCCGAGTTCCGCATGGTCACCCCGAACTACTTCGAGACGATGGGCATCCCGATCCTGCGTGGCGAGGGGCTGCCCGCCCGGGCCGACCGGTCCTCGCCGGGCGCGGTGCTGATCAACCGCACCCTGGCGGAGAAGTACTGGCCGGGGGAGGACCCGATCGGCCGCCGGGTGGGGTTCGGCCGCGACGGTCCCTGGGCCACCGTCACGGGCATCGTGGGCGACGTGCGCCAGACCCGGCTCGACCAGCCACCGAGGGAGGAGCTGTATGTGTCCTACCGGGTGAACGTCGGCCAGGAAATGTCGATGGTGGTCCGCACCAGCGGGGATCCCGAGCGGCTCGCGTCTCCGGTCACCGCGGCGATTCGGACGGTCGATCCGGAGCAGCCGGTGTTCGGCGTCATGTCCATGGAGCGGCTCATCGCCAACGCGAGCGCGGAGCGCCGGGTGTCGATGATGCTCCTGCTCATCTTCGCGGCCATCGCCCTCCTGCTCTCCGCGCTGGGCATCTACGGCGTCATGGCCTATACCACCTCGCAGCGGCGCCACGAGATCGGCATCCGGATGGCGCTCGGGGCGCGGGGCGCCGACGTGCTCCGGCTGGTGGTGGGGCAGGGGATGCGGCTGGTGGCGATGGGCCTCGCGCTCGGGCTGGTGGGCGCCTGGCTGCTGAGCCGCACCCTCGCGAGCCAGCTCTACGGCATCACAGCGCAGGACCCGCTCACCTACGCCGGCGTCGCCGCGCTGCTGGGCGCCGTCGCGCTCACGGCGAGCTGGCTACCGGCGCGCCGGGCGACCCGGGTGGATCCGATGCTGTCCCTCCGATCGGAGTGAGCGCGGCATGCACCACGACATCAGACTCGCCCTGCGCCGGCTGCGGCTGGCCCCCGGGTTCAGCGCGCTCGCAGTAGGCATGCTGGCGCTCGGCATCGCGGCCACCACCACGGTCTTCACCCTCATCAACACCGTGTTCCTGCGACCCACCGCGCAGGTGCGCGAGCCGGAGCGGCTGGTGGCGGTCTACACCAGCGACTTCAGCGGCCCGCGCTTCGGCTACACCTCCTATCCCGATCTGCTCGATTTCCAGGCGGGCACGGCCGGCGTCCTGGACCTTGCCGGGCACATGCTGCAGCCGATGAGCGTGGCCGCGGGCGGGGAGAGCTTCCGCACCGTAGGTGAGCTGGTCACCGGGAACTACTTCGGCGTGCTGGGGGTGGACCCGGCCGCGGGACGGCTGCTCGCCGAGGGCGGCGAGCCGCTCTCGGCGGTGATCTCGCACGGTCTCTGGGTGCGCCGGTTCGGTGCGGCGCCGGACGTGGTGGGGCGGCCGCTCAGGGTATCGAGGCGGACGTTCACCGTCGTCGGAGTCGCGCCGCGCGACTTCACCGGCACCACCCGTGGCATCGGGGTGGAGCTGTGGGCGCCGCTCGAGGCAGGCCGGCTGCTCGAGCCCGGCCGCGACCGCCTGATCAACCGAGGATCGCGGGGCCTCGTTCTCGCCGGCCGGCTTCTGCCCGGCGCCACCCTGGCCGACGCCCAGGCGCGGCTGGCGGTGGTCGCGCGACGCCTGCACGCGGAGCACCGGGACAGCTGGACCGATGTGACCGGCAACTCCCGGGTGGTCACGGTGCTCCCGGAGCGCGAGGCGCGGGTCTTTCCCTCGATCCGGGGCACGGTCCGCGGGTTCCTCGCGGTGCTCATGGGCATCGCGGGGCTGGTCCTCCTCATCTGCTGCGCCAACCTGGCCAACCTGCTGCTGGCCCGCGGCAGCACCCGCCGCCGCGAGCTGGCCGTGCGCCTGGCACTCGGCGGTGAGCGCGCCCGGCTGGTGCGGCAGCTGCTGATGGAGGGCCTCGCGCTGGCGGTGCCGGGCGGTGCGCTCGGGGTGCTGATCGCGGTCTGGGCGACCGAGCTGCTCGGCCGACTGGAGCCGCCGGTGCCGGTGCCGGTCGCGCTCGACTTCGGGGTGGACTGGAGGATCCTGCTGTTCGCGCTCGCGGCCACGATCGCGGTGACGCTCCTCTCGGCGCTCGCGCCGGCGCTCCGGGCCACGCGGCTGGAGGCGGGCGAAGGGCTGCGGGGCGACGCCGGCGCCCCCCCGGCGGGGGGCCGGGGGGTGGGCCTGCGGGACGCGCTGGTCATGTCGCAGGTGGCCGTGTCGCTGGTGGTGCTCGCCGCCGCCGGCCTGTTCCTCGGCAGCCTGCGGGAGGCGACGCGGATCGATCCGGGCTTCGCCACCAGCGGCATCGCGCTCATGCGCCTCGACCTCGGGGTGCAGGGATACGACGAGGCACGGGGCCGCGGCCTCTACGGCGAGCTGCTGCGCGGCGCCAGGGCGCTGCCCGGCGTCGAGGCGGCCAGTCTCGCCGAGCTGGTGCCGCTGGGCTTCGACCGGCAGCGGCGAGGGCTCGCGGTGGAGGGCTACGAGCCCAGGCCCGGGGAAGAGATGGAGTTCGGCGTCAATGCGGTGAGCACCGACTACTTCCGCACGCTGGAGATTCCGCTGGTGCGCGGCCGCGCCTTCGACGACCGCGACCGGGCCGACGCCGCACCGGTCGCGATCGTGAACGAGAGCTTCGCCCGGCGCTTCTGGCCGGCAGGCGACGCGTTGGGCCGCCGGATCGTGGTCGGCGACGTGCGCCGGGAGATCGTCGGCGTGGCGCGCGACGGCAAGTACACCTCGCTCGGGGAGCCGCCGCTGCCCTACTACTACCTGCCCTGGGAGCAGGCGTACGAGCCGGGCATGGTGCTCCAGGTCCGCACGGCTCGCGATCCGCAGGCGATCCTGCCCGCGCTCGCCTCGCTGTCGCGCGGGCTCGACCCCGACGTCCCGGTCCAGCTCACCACCATCGGCGAGCACCTGGGGTACGCGCTCCTGCCGCAGCGGCTCGGTGCCATCGTGCTCGGAGCCTTCGGCGCGATCGGGCTCACGCTCGCGGCACTCGGGCTCTACGGTGTCATGGCCTATGTCGTCACCCAGCGCACCGCGGAGATCGGCATCCGGATGGCGCTCGGCGCGACGGCCGGAGACGTCCGCCGGCTGATCGTCCGCCGGGGCATGGGGCTGACGGCAGTCGGACTGGCGCTCGGGCTCGGGGGCGCGCTCGCCGCGGGGCGCCTGGTGGCGGGGTTCCTGTTCGGGGTCCGCGCGGCGGAGCCCGCCATCCTGACGGCGGTGGTCGCGTTGTTCGCGGTGGTCGCGCTGGCGGCGAGCTGGCTGCCGGCGCACCGCGCCGCCCGGCTCGACCCGCTGCGCGCGCTGAGGGCGGAGTGAGCGGCATCGCCGCCGCCCCCGCCGTGTGTACCCTGGTGGACGCCGTGCTGCGGCAGGTACCGATCCACTCCTCGCCCTGAGGTCGGAATGAACGACAGCCTCCTGCACGACCTGCGCTATGCCGTCCGGAGCCTGCGCCAGCGGCCCGGGTTCGCGGCGGTGGCGGTGCTCACGCTCGCGCTGGGCATCGGGGCCAACAGCGCGATCTTCAGCGTGGTGAACGGCGTGCTCCTGCGCCCGCTGCCCTACGCGGCGCCGGAGGAGCTGACGATCGTGCAAGGCGGCTGGGAGACCCAGCCCGACGCGGAGCTCAGCGTCTCGGAGTACTGGGATTTCAAGGAGCGGCAGCGGTCTCACCTGGCCATCGGCGCCTTCGCCGGCGGCTCGGTCGCCCTCACCGGCACGGGCGCGCCCGAGCGTCTCTCCGCCGGGTTCGTGACCGCCGACCTGCTCCAGGCGCTCGGCGTGTCGCCGGTGCTCGGGCGGAGCTTCGCCCCGGAGGAGGATCTCCCCGGACGTCCCGCGGTCGTCCTGCTGAGCGATGGGCTGTGGCGGCGACGGTTCGGCGCGGATCCCGGCCTCGTGGGTCGCACCATCCTGCTGGACGACGCTCCGGCGACGGTGCTCGGGATCATGCCGCCGGGCTTCCAGCTCCCTACCCACTTCACCGGCACCGGCGCCGAACTCTGGGCCCCGCTCCAGCTCGACCCGGCCACCGACCGGACCGAGCGGGGCTGGCACTTCCTCGATGTCGTCGGCCGGCTGCGACCGGGGACGGACCTCGCGACCGCGGACGGGGAGGCGGCGTCGCTCATGGCGGCGATGAAGGCCGAGTATCCGGGTGAGTACCACCCCTCCTTCCACGGCAGCGCGGGGCCGCTCGACGTGGCGGTCGTGGGCGAAGCGAAGCCGGCGCTGCTCGTCCTGCTGGGCGCCGTGGCGCTGCTCCTGCTCATCGCCTGCGCCAACGTCGCGGGCCTGCTGCTGGCGCGGGGCGAAGCGCGCCAGCGGGAGATGGCCCTGCGCACCGCGCTGGGCGCCGATCGCCGGCGGCTCGTGACCCAGCTGCTCACGGAGAGCGTGGTGCTCGCGCTGGCCGGCGCGGCCCTGGGGCTCCTGCTCGCGGTCTGGGCGCTGCGGGCCCTCGTGCTCGCCGCGCCACCCAGTCTGCCCCGGCTCGATTCGATCGCGGTGGACGGCTGGGTGCTCGGCTTCACCGCGGCGGTGGCGATCGCGTCCGGGATCGTGTTCGGTCTCGCGCCGGCGCTGCACGCCGCGCGCCCCGACCTGACCGGCGCGCTGGTGGAAGGCGGGCGCGGGGGGACGGCGGGGGCGGCGCGCCAGCGGTTCCGGCGGGGGCTGGTTGTGGCGCAGATCGCGCTGGCGCTGGTGCTGATCGCCGGCGCCGGACTGCTGGTCCAGAGCTTCCTCCGGCTCCGGGCGGTGGACCCCGGCTTCGACCCCGAGGGGGTGCTCACCGCTCGGGTGGAGCTGTCACCGGTCCGCTACGAGCGCAGCGACCAGATCCGCCGGTTCTACGACGAGCTGATTCGCCGGCTGGAGGAGCTGCCGGGTGTCGGCTCCGCCGCCGCGGTCCGGGCGCTCCCCATGACCGGGCAGCTCGAGATCGGCGACTGGTCGTTCCTGCAGGAGGGGCGGTTCTCGTCCCCGCCGCTGCCGACCGAGTGGACTCCGGCCGACTGGCAGGTGGTGACCCCGGAGTACTTCCGCACCATGGGTATCCCCGTGCTCCAGGGCCGAGGGGTGGAGGATGGAGACCGCATCGGCGCGCCGGGGGCCGTGGTCATCAACCAGACGCTCGCCCGGCAGGTGTGGCCGGCCGGTGACGCCGTCGGACAGCGGATCCTCCTGGGCGGCGGCGGCACCGACTCGATCTACCGCACCGTCGTCGGCGTCGTGGGCGACGTGCGCCACCGCGGTCTCAGTGCCGATCCCCGGCCCGAGATGTACCTCCCGCACCAGCAGTTCCCGGCCGGCACGGGGACCCCGCAGCGCTCGCTCTACGTGGTGGTGCGGAGCTCGGGAGACCCGGCCTCGCTGGCGACGGCCTTGCATACGACGGTGGCGGGGCTCGATCCCGACGTGCCCCTGGCCGAGGTCCAGACCATGGAGGAGGCGCTGGGCACCTGGGCCGCGGAGCGGCGGCTCACGATGATGGTGGTGACCGCCTTCGCGCTGACCGCGCTGCTGCTCGGGGCGGTGGGCATCTACGGCATCATGGCGCACCTCGTCGCGCAGCGCACCCGCGAGTTCGGGATCCGGATGGCGCTGGGCGCGGTGCCGGTCGAGATCCTGCGGCTGGTGCTGCGGCAGGGCACCTGGCTCTCGGTGCTGGGCATCGCCGCCGGCCTGGTCGGCGCGCTCGCGCTCACCCGGGTCCTGGGGGATCTGCTCTTCCGGATCGCCCCGACCGATCCGCTCACCCTGGCGGGCACTGCGGTGCTGCTCGCCCTCGTGGCGGCGGCGGCCTCGGCGATCCCGGCGCTCCGAGCTACCCGGGTGGATCCGATCGACGCGCTGAGGTCGGAATGAACGGCTCCCTCGCGCTGGCGCTCCGCACGCTGCGGCGCACGCCGGGCTTCACCGCGGTCGCGGTGGGCACGCTGGCGCTCGGGATCGGGGCCACGACCACCATCTTCACCGTGGTGAACGGGGTGCTGCTTCGGCCGCTGCCGTACGAGCAGCCGGAGCGGGTCGCCATGATCTGGAACGACCTGGGCGAGGGCGCCCAGTCGCTCCCCGCGGTCTCGGCGCTCGACTTCCTCGACTACCGCGAGCGGAGCCGTGCCTTCCAGGACTTCGCTGCCGCGTCCGGACCCAGCGTGGTGCGACTCAGGGGCAACCTCACCGGCGAGGGCGATCCGGAGCGAGTGGACCTGGCGCCGGTCACCGCGAACTTCTTTCCCCTGCTCGGCGTGGCTCCGATCCTGGGCCGGACCTTCACCGCGGAGGAGGAACAGGCGAACGGCCCGCGGGTGGCGCTCCTGAGCCACCGCCTCTGGCAGCGCCGCTACGGCGGCGATCCCTCGCTGGTGGGCCGGACCATCGCCATCGACGGTATCGAGCACGTCGTCGTGGGCGTGCTGCCGGAGACCTTCCGGCTGCACCTGCCGGCGGAAGCGTTCCTGCTCACCGACGCCGAGGTGTGGACGCCGCTCCAGTTCGACTACGGCCGGGCGCCGCCCCGCAACTTCACCGGGTTTACGGTGTTCGGCCGGCTGGCGGAGGGCGCCTCCTGGGAGCAGGCCCGCGCAGAGATGGACGGGATCGCGGCGCAACTCCGGGCGGAGCATCCGGTGCACGCCGGCTCCAACCTCCGCATCCGCGTGGTCCCGCTGCATCACGATGTGGTCAAGCACGCCCGGCCCGCGCTGCTGGTGCTCATGGGAGCCGTGGCGCTGGTGCTGCTCATCGCCTGCGCCAACGTGGCCAACCTGCTGCTCACCCGGGCCGCGGCCCGGGAGGGCGAATTCGCCCTGCGCGCGGCGCTGGGCGCCGGCCGGAGGGCGCTGGCGCGCCAGCTCCTGGCCGAAAGCGGCGTGCTCGCAGTTGCGGGCGGGGCACTGGGCCTGGGGGCGACCTTCTGGGCGATGGCCCTGCTGCGGGCGCTCCGGCCGGCCAACCTCCCCCGTCTGGCGGACATCCGGGTGGACGCGACGGTGCTCGGCTTCGCGCTCCTGGTCTCGCTCGCCACGGTCGTCGTCTTCGCGCTGGTGCCGGCGCTCCGCGCTGCCGGCGCCGATCCCCACGGCGCCCTGCAACACGGCACTCGCGGGACCGGCGGGCGTGAGCGCCAGCGCATCCGCGACGTCCTGATCGTCGCCGAGGTGGCGCTCTCGGTGGTGCTGCTGGTGGGCGCGGGGCTGCTCATGCGGAGCTTCCTCGCGCTCCAAGGCGTGCGGCCGGGGTTCGAGGCCAACGACGTGCTCACCTTTCAGCTCGCCCTGCCCGCGGCCCGGTACCCCAGCGACACCGCGCAGCTCGCGTTCTACCAGCGGCTGGACGAGCGGCTGCGCGCCCTGCCCGGCGTCCGCACCGTGGCCCAGGTCTCCAAGCTTCCCCTGACCGGCAGCGGGACCCTGCAGCCGTTCGCCTTCGACGAGGAGACCGCGCGGAACTGGGAGAGCGTCACCGCCGACGAGCGGGTGGTGTCGCCCGGGTTCTTCGACGCGGTGGACGCCGGGCTGGTCGCCGGGCGCGCGTTCACCGACCGCGACGCGGCCGGCGCGCCCCGGGTGGCGATGGTGGACGAGACCCTCGCGCGCCTGGCCTGGCCGGGGGAGAACCCGGTCGGCAAGCGGCTGCAGGTGGAGCCCACCGGGAGCGAGGAGCCGTTCGTGGAGATCGTGGGCGTGGTGGAGCACCTGCGGATGAACGATCTCAGCCGCCAGACCCTGCCGCAGATCTACTGGCCGCTGGGGCAATCCGCGCCGTCGTCGGTCGCCTACGTGATCGAGGCGGCGACGGAGCCGGCGGCGCTGGGAGCGGCGGTGCGGCAGGCGGTGGCCGAGCTGGACCGGGACCTGCCCGTGTCCCGCCTGGCCCCGATGACGGACTACGTCTCGGCCAACGCGGCGCAGCGCCGGTTCAGTCTGATCCTCATGGCGGCGTTGGGAGGGATCGCCCTGCTGCTCGCCGCCGTGGGCGTGTTCGGGGTGATCTCCTACTCGGTGAGCCAGCGGACCCGCGAGTTCGGCATCCGGCTGGCGCTGGGCGAGGACCCCGGGCACACCCGCCGCAGCGTGGTGCTCGGGGGCATGCGGGTGGTGGCGCTCGCCATCGGCCTCGGCCTCGCCGCCGCGCTCGCCGGCGGCAGGTACATCGCCGGCCTGCTGTACGGCGTCCGGGCGGCCGATCCGCTCACCTTCGGCGCCATCGCGGTCCTGCTCGCGCTGGTCGCCATGCTGGCCTGCTACCTGCCCGCCCGCCGGGCCACGCGGGTGGATCCCGCCCTGGCGCTGCGGGGCGAGTGACCGGCCCCTCCACCCATCTCGGAGCCTCGATGAGCTCGTTCGGGCACGACCTGCGCTATGCGTGGCGGTCTCTCCGCCGGACCCCGGGATTCACGGCGGCGGCCATCGCCGCGCTCGCGCTCGGCATCGGCGCGACCACCACGATCTTCACCGTCGTGAACGGGGTGCTGCTGCGCCCGCTCGACTACGCCGCGCCCGACCGCATCGCGAACATCTGGAACGACCTCGGCGAAGGGGCGCAGTCGCTGCCGGCGGTCTCCCCGCTGGACTTCCGGGACTACCAGCAGCGGAGCCGCACCTTCGAGGCCTTCGCCGCCGCGGCCGAGTCGGACGTGGCGAACCTGCGGGGCAACCTGACAGGGGAGGGGGAGCCGGAGCGCGTGGCCCTGGTGACCGTCACCGCCAACTTCTTCCCCCTGCTCGGCGTGAAGCCGATGCTCGGCCGGCAGTTCCTCGAGGCCGAGGAGGTGGTCAACGGACCCCACGTCGTGCTGCTGAGCCACCGGCTCTGGCGGCGGCGCTACGGCGGGGACCCGGCCCTCGTGGGTGGGACCATTCAGGTGGACGGGGTGGCGCACGAGGTGGTGGGCGTGCTCCCCGCCGACTTCCGGCTCCAGCTCCCGAAGGAGGCGTTCCAGGTCCGCGACGCCGACGTCTGGGCGCCGATCCAGTTCGACTACGGGCAGCCGCTGCCGAGGAACCTCACCTTCTTCACCGTGTTCGGCCGGCTCAAGCCGGGGGTGACGTTCGCGCAGGCGCAGGCGGACATGGACCGCATCGCCGAGCAGTTCCGCCGGGAGTTCAAGGAGCACGAAGCGTCCAACCTGCGGATCCGCGCGGTCCCGCTGCACTACGACGTGGTCAAGCACGCGCGGCCCGCGCTGCTCATACTCCTGGGTGCGGTCGGACTGGTGCTGCTCATCGCCTGCGCCAACGTGGCCAACCTGCTGCTGGTGCGGGGGACCACCCGGCATGCGGAGTTCGCCCTCCGCACCGCGCTGGGCGCGAGCCGCCGGGCCATGGTGCGCCAGGTGCTGACCGAGAGCCTGGTGCTGGCGACGGCCGGCGGCGCCCTCGGCGTCGGGCTCACGGTCGCGGCGCTCGCCGTCCTCCGGTCGCTGCACCCGGCCAACCTGCCGCGCCTGGGCGACGTCCGGCTCGACACCACCGTGCTCGCGTTCACGGTCGCGGTCTGCGTCGCGACCTCGGTGCTCTTCGGGCTGGTGCCGGCCCTCCGCGCGGCGTCGGTCGATCCGCAGGAGCATCTCAAGTCCGGCGGGCGGGGCGGGCCCGGCGGCGACCGGCGGAAGGCCCGGAGCCTGCTGATCGGCGCCGAGGTGGCGCTCTCGGTGGTGCTGCTGGTCGGCGCGGGGCTCCTCATCCGGAGCTTTCTGGCGATTCAACGGGTGAACCCCGGCTACGACGGGTCCGACGTGCTCACCTTCGAGCTGTCCATGCCGTTCGGCAAGTATCCGGGCGGAGCGGCGCGCCGCGCCTTCTTTCGCGAGCTGACCAGCAGGCTGGAGGCGCTGCCCGGTGTGGAGACCGTGGGCCTGGTCTCCCAGCTGCCCCTCACCGGCAGCGGCCCGCTCTCGCCGTTCGCGTACGACGAGGAGACCGCGCGCAACTTCGAGAGCGTGACCGCCGACGGCCGGAACGTCTCCGCCGCGTACTTCGAGGCCATGGACGCGCGCCTCATCGCGGGACGCACCTTCACCAGCCAGGACTCGGTGGGCACGCCGCCCGTCATCATGGTGGACGCGACGCTGGCGGCGCTGGCCTGGCCGGGGCAGAGCGCGGTCGGCAAGCAGCTGCAGCTCCAGCCCACCGGCACGCCGAACGCCTTCGCCGAGGTGGTGGGCGTGGTGGAGCACATGCGGCAGCACGACCTCACCCGCGACGTGCTGCACCAGATCTACTATCCGATCGGGCAGGGGACCCCGGCGGTCATGACGGTCGTGGTGGAGGCCTCGGTGGATCCGGTGAGCCTGACGGCCCCGGTGCGCCGCACGGTGGCGGAGCTGGACCCCGACCTGCCGGTGAGCCGCCTCATGCCGATGCGGGACCTGCTCTCGGAGGGGATGGCACAGGCCCGCTTCAGCTTCGTGCTGATGTCGGTGCTGGGCGCGATCGCCCTACTGCTCACCGCGGTCGGCGTCTTCGGGGTGATCTCCTACTCGGTGAGCCAGCGGACCCGCGAGTTCGGCATCCGGCTGGCGCTGGGCGAGGACCCCGGGCACACCCGCCGCAACGTGGTGCTGGGCGGCATGCGGCTGGTGCTGGCCAGCATCGCGGTCGGGCTGGCGGGCTCGCTGCTGGTCACCCGTCTGATCGCCGGACTGCTCTATCAGGTGCGGCCGGCCGACCCGCTGACCTTCGGCCTCATCGCGATACTGCTCTCCAGCGTGGCCCTGTTCGCCTGCTACGTGCCGGCCCGCCGGGCGACGCGGGTAGACCCGGCGCTCGCGCTCCGAAGCGAATGATGACCGGCCTGCCGGCCCGCCGGGCCGCGCGCGTCGAGCCCAGGGCGCCGCTCCGCATCGACTGACCCGACCCTCCAACCGGGACGAGCCACCGTGATCCGACTCTCCGACATCGAGCGCTACTATCAGGCGGGCCCGACCCGCACCTACGTCCTCCGGCGGATCAACCTGGACATCCGCGAGGGGGAGTTCCTCACCATCATGGGCCCGTCCGGGGCGGGGAAGAGCACCCTGCTCAGCATTCTGGGCATGCTCGACAGCGCCTGGAGCGGGGAGTACTGGTTCCTCGAGCAGCCGGTGCATGCGCTGGCGCCGCGCAAGCGGGTGGAGCTCAACAAGCGCTACATCGGCTTCGTGTTCCAGAAGTACCACCTGCTCGACGACCTCACGGTGTACGAGAACCTGGAGATCCCCCTCTCCTACCGGGACATCAAGCCCAAGGAGCGGGCCGCGATCGTGGCGGAGACGCTGGACCGGTTCCAGATCGTGGGGAAGAAGGATCTCTATCCGTCCCAGCTCTCCGGCGGGCAGCAGCAGCTCGTCGGGGTGGCCCGGGCGGTGATCGCGAGCCCGAAGCTCCTGCTGGCCGACGAGCCCACCGGGAACCTGCACAGCGCCCAGGGTGAGGAGATCATGGAGCTCTTCACCCGGCTCAACCGGCAGGGGACGACCATCGTCCAGGTGACCCACTCCGAGAAGAACGCGTCCTACGGGCACCGCACGATTCACCTGCAGGACGGATGGATCGCCGAGCCGGCGCCGGCCGCGGAGGGGGCGCGCGCCGGCGGCTGAAGCGCGAGGGCCGGCGGGCGCGCCCCGGGGCGCGCCCGCCGTTAGATTCTCCGCACCGCTCCCGACCAGGATCCGTTGTCGACCCAATCCCAGCTCCCACGCGTGCTCGTGGCGGACGACCAGCCGGACGTCCGCGAGGCGTTGCGCCTGCTCCTCAAGGGCGAGGGGTACGCCGTGGAAACGGTCGCGTCGCCCGCGGCGGTGCTCGCCGCGGTGCAGTCCGCCGACTACGACGCGGTCCTCCTCGATCTCAATTACGCCCGCGACACGACCACCGGCCGGGAGGGACTGCAGCTCGTCTCCGAGCTCCAGGCGCTCGATCCCACCCTGCCCACGGTGGTGATGACGGCCTGGGGCAGCGTCGAGAAGGCGGTGGAGGCGATGCGGCGCGGCGCACGGGACTTCATCGAGAAGCCGTGGGACAACAACCGCCTGCTCGCCACCCTGCGTACCCAGGTGGAGCTGGGCCGAGCGCTGCGCCGGAGCCAGCGGCTCGAGGGAGAGAACCGGCTGCTCCGCAGGGACGGGGCGCCCGACCTCATCGCCGCCTCCGCAGCCATGCGGCCCGTGCTGCAGCTCATGCAGCGGGTGGCGCCCTCGGACGCCAACGTGCTGATCACCGGGGAGCACGGCACCGGCAAGGAGGTGGTGGCGCAGTGGCTCCATGCCGCCTCCCCCCGGGCCGGCCGGCCCCTGGTGGCGGTCAACCTCGGCGGGCTGTCGGAGGGGCTCTTCGAGAGCGAGATGTTCGGCCACGTGAAGGGCGCGTTCACCGACGCCCGCACCGACCGGATCGGCCGCTTCGAGCTGGCCGAGGGCGGGACCCTGCTGCTGGACGAGATCGGCACCCTGCAGCCGCGCCAGCAGGCCAAGCTGCTGCGGGTGCTGGAGACCGGCGAGGTGGAGCGGGTGGGCGCGTCCCGCTCGCGCCGGGTGGACGTGCGGATCCTCTCGGCCACCAACGCCGATCTCCCGGCCGAGGTCGCGGCGGGCCGCTTCCGGGAGGATCTCCTGTTCCGGCTCAACACCATCGAGATCCGGCTACCCCCGCTGCGGGAGCGCCCGGAAGACGTGCGCGCGCTGGCGGCGCACTTCCTGGCCCGCTACGCCGCGCGCTACCGCAAGCCGCTGGCGGGGTTCGAGCCGGAGGCGCTCGCCGCGCTGGAGACGCACCCGTGGCCCGGCAACGTGCGCGAGCTGGACCACACGCTGGAGCGCGCGGTGCTGATGACCCAGGGGCCGCTGCTCCGCGCCGGCGACCTCGGGCTCCGCGGCGGTGGCGGGCCGGTGCGGCTGGACGAGCTGACGCTGGAGGAGGTGGAGCGGGTGCTCATCCGGAAGGCGCTCGAGCGGCACGACGGGAACGTGAGCCAGGCGGCGAAGGCGCTCGGCCTCAGCCGGAGCGCCCTCTATCGCCGGCTCCAGCACCATGGGCTCTGAGCGGAAGCGCCGCGCCACTCACGAATCGCGGATCTTCACCGCCACCCTGCTCGGCGGGCTGCCGGCGGTCGCGGTGGGCTGCTGGCTGCTGTGGACCGGGGACCACCCGCTCAGGGTCCGCCTCACCTTCTCGCTGTTCGCGGTCGGGGCCTGGCTGATCGGCGCCCTGGTGGTGCGCGAACGGGTGGTGCGCCCGCTGCAGACGATCTCCAACCTGCTCGCCGCCCTCCGCGAGGGAGACTACTCGATCCGCGCCCGGGGCGCGGGACCCGACGACGCGCTGGGGCTGGCGCTGCTCGAGGTGAACGCGTTGAGCGAGACCCTCCGGGGCCAGCGGCTGCGGGAGCTGGAAGCCGGCGCGCTGCTGCGGCGGGTGATGGAGGAGATCGACGTCGCCGTCTTCGCCTTCGACGGCGAGCGGCGGCTCCGGCTGGTGAACCGCGGGGGCGAACGGCTGCTGGCCCAGCCGGCGGAGCGGCTCCTCGGCCGACCCGCCGACGCGCTGGGACTGGCCGATTGCCTGCAGGGCGAATCGCCCCGGCCGGTGGACGCGGCGTTTCCCGGCGCGGTGGGGCGCTGGGAAGTGCGGAGCAGTACCTTCCGCCAGGACGGGCTGCCCCACCAGCTCCTCGTGCTCTCCGATCTGAGCCGCATCCTCCGCGCGGAGGAGCGCTCCGCCTGGCAGCGCCTGGTCCGGGTGCTGGGCCACGAGATCAACAACTCCCTGGCGCCCATCAAGTCGCTGGCCGGCAGCCTGCGCAGTCTCGCCTCCCGCTCCAGCCGCGCCGCCGACTGGGAGCAGGACCTGACCTCGGGTCTCCAGGTGATCGAGGGGCGCGCGGAGGCGCTGGGGCGGTTCATGACGGCCTATGCCAGGCTGGCGCGCCTGCCGCAGCCGCGCCTCGGGCCCGTTCCCGTGGTGGAGTGGGTCCGCCGGGTCGCCGCCCTGGAGACGAGGCTGCCGGTACGGCTGAGCCCCGGGCCACCGATCGTACTGCGGGCCGACGGCGACCAGCTCGACCAGCTGCTCATCAATCTCGTCCGCAACGCGGCCGATGCGGCGCTCGAGACCGGCGGTGGAGTCGAGGTGAAGTGGCGTGCCACCGGGGGACTGCTGGAGCTGCTGGTGGAGGACGAAGGCCCCGGGCTACCGGATCCGGGCAACCTGTTCGTGCCGTTCTTTACCACGAAGGCGAACGGCTCGGGCATCGGTCTCGTACTGAGCCGCCAGATCGCCGAGGCGCACGGAGGATCGCTCGTGCTGGAGCAGCGGGAGCGAGGTCGAGGAGCGCGGGCCCGGCTCCGACTTCCGCTGGCCACCGAGGAGGCGGCGGATGCGTGAGAGTCCCTCGACAGTGAGTCGGACCAGCGGCCGGGCCCGGGGCACGCTTCCCGTCGCCCGACTGCTGCTCGTGATCGGCGGGGTGATCCTGCTCGCCGTGGCCGGCCGCGAGGGGGCGGCGCTGCTCCCCCGGTTCGCCGCGTGGGTGGACGGGCTCGGCGCGTGGGGCCCGGTGGTTTTCGTCCTGGGGTACATCGTCGCCACCGTGGCCTTCGTACCGGGCTCGCTGCTCACTCTCGGAGCCGGCGCCATCTTCGGGTTGCTGCAGGGCACCCTGCTGGTCCTGGTCGGAGCCACGGTCGGAGCGTCGGCCGCGTTCCTGATCTCGCGCTACGTCGCGCGCGGGGCCATCGAGCGCCGGCTCGCGGGCAACGCCCGTTTCGCGGCCATCGACCGGGCGATAGGCGAGCAGGGCCGCAGGATCGTCATCCTCCTGCGGCTGAGCCCCGTCTTTCCCTTCAACCTGCTCAACTACGCCCTGGGCCTAACCCGGGTGCGCTTTCCGGATTTCGTGGCCGCGTCGGTGGGCATGCTGCCCGGCACCCTGCTGTACGTCTACTACGGCAAGGTGGCGGGTGACGTGGCCCGCCTGGCCGGCGGCGCCGGAGTCGAGAAGGGCACCGGCTATTACGCGGTGCTGGCGCTCGGCCTCGTCGCCACGATCGTGGTGACCACCATAGTCACCCGCACCGCCCGCCGCGCGCTCGAGGAGGCCACCGATGGCAGCCGTGACCCCGACTGAACGGGGCGAAGCCCCGCGCGTGGAGCCGCTCGATCAGTACAACCGGCAGCTGATCGCCAACGTGCACCCTCCGGGCTGGGTGAACCCGGAGCCCAGGGACCGCTACCATCTCGCCGTGATCGGCGCCGGCACGGGTGGGCTGGTGACCGCCGCGATCGCCGCGGGGCTCGGCGCGCGGGTGGCGCTGGTGGAACGGCACCTGATGGGCGGGGACTGTCTCAACGTCGGGTGCGTGCCGTCGAAGGCGATGATCGGTGCAGCCCGCGCGTGGCAGGCGGCCGCCGAGGCGAGCGGACAGTTCGCCGGCCCACAGGTGGCCGGCACCGGCAGCTTTCCGGAGGTCATGCGGCGCATGCGCCGCCTGCGCGCCGGGCTCAGCCGGGTGGACAGCGCGGACCGGTTCCGTGGGCTCGGGGTGGACGTCTTCCTCGGCGAGGCGCGCTTCACCGCCGGCGATGCCGTCCGGGTGGACGGACGGAATCTGCGGTTCCGCCGCGCGGTCATCGCGACCGGCGCACGAGCGGCGGTTCCGCCGATTCCCGGTCTGGAGCGGGCGGGCTACCTCACCAACGAGACCGTCTTCTCCCTCACGGAGCCGCCGAAGCACCTCGTCGTGCTCGGCGCGGGCCCTATCGGATGCGAGCTGGCCCAGGCCTTCGCCAGGCTGGGCGTGCGGGTGACGGTGATCAACCGGGAGCCGCGCATCCTGCCGCGGGAGGATGCCGATGCGGCTCGGGTGGTAGAGCAGGCGATGGAGCGGCACGGGGTGAGCTTCCTCCATGGAGCCGAGGCTGTCCGCGTGGAGCTGCACGGCCACCGGCGCATGGTCGGCGTGCAGCGCGACGGTCGAACCGAGGAGGTGACCGGCGACCAGCTCCTCGTCGCGGTTGGCAGAGCGCCCAACGTCGAGGGGCTCGGGCTCGAAGAGGCCGGGGTGCGCCACGACCGCACGGGCGTGCTCGTGAGCGACCGGCTCCGCACCAGCAATCCCCGGATCTTCGCCGTGGGCGACATCTGCTCGGCGCGCAAGTTCACCCACGCCGCAGACGCCCAGGCGCGGCTGGTGGTCGGCAACGCGCTGTTCTTCGGGCTTGGAGGGGGCCGGGTGAGCCGGCTGGTTCTCCCCTGGGTCACCTACACGTCGCCCGAGGTGGCCCACGTCGGCCTGGGGGAGCACGAGGCGCTCGAGGCCGGGCACGAGGTGCAGACCATCACCGTACCGCTCTACGACGTGGATCGCGCCGTGCTCGACGGCCGGGAGGAGGGCTTCCTCCGGGTGCACCTGCGGAAGGGCTCCGACCGCATCCTCGGCGCCACGCTGGTCGCGGAGCACGCGGGCGAGATGATCGGTGAGCTCACGGTGGCGATGACGAACGGTCTCGGACTGGGGCGGGTCGGGGCAGCGATCCATTCGTATCCCACCCAGGCCGAGGTCTTCCGCAAGGCGGCCGACGCGTGGCGGCGGGGCCGGCTCACACCGACGGCGAAGAAGATGTTCGCCGGCTACTTCCGGGTTCTCCGGTAGCGGCGTCCCGCGGCGCCGCGCCACTTCCGGTGCGCGACATTTCGGCGTATAAAGGCGAACCGGCGCAGGCCGGCCGCAATTCCCATCAACTGATCAACCGACGAGGCGGGCCGCATGTTCAAGGAGTTCAAGGCCTTCGCGATGCGCGGGAACGTGCTGGATCTGGCGGTGGGTATCATCATCGGTGGAGCGTTCGGAACCATCGTGAAGTCGCTTGTGGACGACGTCCTCATGCCGCCGATCGGGTTGCTGCTCGGCAACGTGGATTTTTCCAACCTGTTCGTGGTGCTGAAGCAGGGAACCAAGGCGGCGGCGCCGTACGCCACTGTGGCCGAGGCCCAGGCGGCGGGCGCGGTAACCGTGAACTACGGGCTCTTCATCAACAGCATCATCACCTTCCTGATCATCGCCTTCGCGGTCTTCCTCATCGTTCGCGCGGCCAACCGGATGCAACCGGCCGACGCGGCCGCCGCACCCAGCACCAAGGACTGCCCGCAGTGCCGGATGGCGATCCCGGTGGCGGCGGTCCGGTGTCCGCACTGCACCTCGGACCTGCGCGCCGCCTGAAGGTCGAATCGGCGCCGGTCCGCCCGGGACGCCGATCGCTTCGGGTTGTCGCTGCCGGCTCCACCCGCGTCGGGCGTCCGGCCGCCTCGGGGAGAGCGCTTTATGATGTAAAGTACTTGCTGAAAACTGGGCGCTGCTGTACTATGGCTCATGGCCTACCCCCAACGGCTCCGGCCTTCGCCGCCCGACACGCCCGCGCTCCACGCCCGGGCCATGGACAATCTCTCGTTCATCCGCCACACCATGGAACGGGCCAGCGCGTTCACCGCGGTGCCCGGCTGGGGCGGTGTCCTCATGGGGTTCGTCGCCCTGGGGGCCGCGCTTCTGGCCCATGGACGGCCCGCCTCCGGCTGGCTGACGACCTGGCTCGCCGCCGCCATCGTGGCGCTCGGCATCGGGGGGTGGGCGATGGTCCGGAAGGCGCGGCGGGGCGGCACCACGGTGTTTTCCTACTCGGGACGCCGATTCGTGCTGAGCTACGTGCCCCCGATCGTGGTCGGCGGCCTGCTCACCACCGCGCTCGTTCGGCACGGCGACTATGCCACGCTGCCCGGCACGTGGCTCCTCCTCTACGGCACCGGGGTGGTCACGGGCGGTGCGTACTCCGTTCGCATCGTCCCGCTCATGGGGCTCTGCTTCATGGGCCTGGGCACGGCGGCGCTGTTCGGCCCGCGGGACTGGGGAGATCCGCTCATGGCAGCGGGCTTCGGAGGGCTCCACATCGTGTTCGGCTACATCATC
>DASUSR010000343.1:0-41752 GCA_036375015.1 Gemmatimonadales bacterium | reverse complement strand
CGGGCCAGCAGGTTGTTCGGCCGCGAGGACATGTAGACCAGCCCCCGGGCGCCGGCCGCGATGGCCCGTTCCTCGATGTTGCGCCCCTCGGTGTACTCGTGGAACAGCCCCTCGAGGTCTTCCAGCTCAGCGGTCTCGATGAGCACGAACGCGCCCTTCGCCCTCGAGCCCAGAGTGCCAAACTCCTCCTCGCTCCCCTTGCCCGCCTCCACCAACGGAGCGGTCACGCCGGCGGCGGGTGTGCCCGTCGAGAAGGGCAGCGCCGCGACCCGCGGCGAGAAACCCACCCCGTCGCCCCGCACCGACGCCGAGGCGGAGCGCTCGAGCCAGAGTCCGGGCATGCGGAACGGCTCGCGGCGGGCCTCCACGCCAGCGGCGCGGAACCGCTCGAGGGCCCACTCCACCGATCGCAGGTTGGCGGGGGAGCCGGTGGGCCGCCCGCCGATCCGGTCCGTAAGGGCCTCGAGATCCTTCGCCAGGGGAGTATCGCCCAGCATGGCACCGACGAGGCGGGTCGCCTCCTCGGTCTGAGCGGCAGCGCGGCTGGAGAGTGTGCCCTGGGTCAGGACCAGAGCGATGAGCAAGGAAGCACGACTGAAGCGCACGGCGCCTCCGGGAGCGGGACGGTGGCCGGCCGCCGTCAGGGTGTGGTTTCGGGCCGGCTGTTCCAGATGTCGAGCTGCATGCGCCAGCCCGCGGGCGCGCGCCGCCAGACGATCACGTACTTGCCCCGGTGCGGGCCCCAGGACTCGCCGGCGTTCTCGCCGGCGATCTCGTACACTCCGTAGTCGTACGCGTGGTCTCCATCCACCGTAATGCGGGACGGAGTCGCGACGTGGCGGGTGATCCGCCGGCCCGGCCGCAGCGTCCAGTAGCGCCGGATCGCCTCGAGCCCGGTGATCATCTCGGACCGCTCCGGGAAGAGCACCGCGTCGGTGGTGTACAGCCCGGCCATCGCGGCGGCATCCCCGCGCAGGTACGCGGCCGAGAAGCGGCGGCCCAGCTCGTGGATGGCGGCGCTGTCGGCGGACTCGTTCTGCGCCGCGGCGAGCCGTACCGGTGCCGCGAGCAGCATGCCGGCCGCGAGCAGCCTAGCGGCAGTACTCATCGAGCTGATCGAAGCCCACCAGGACCTCACGCGGCTTGCTTCCGTCCGGCGGGCCGAGAATACCGGCGTAGTGCAGCTGGTCGATGATGCGCGCGGCCCGGCCGTAGCCGATCCTGAGCCGGCGCTGGAGCAACGACGTGGAGCCGCCCTGATTCTGGATGCACGCTTCGGCGGCCTCGCGGAAGAGGGCGTCGCGTTCCCCCTCCTGCGGCTCGCCGCCGCCTTCACCCTCGCCCTCCTGCGCCCGCACGATCTCCAGGATGTCGGCCTCCTGCGCCTCGGCCATGGCCGCGGCCCGGCGCTCCTCCCGCCGGTCGCGGTACCAGTGCATGACCTTCTCGGTCTCCTCGGTGGAGATGAAGGCCCCCTGGAGCCGCATCGGCTCGCTCTTTCCAGGCGGCAGGAACAGCATGTCGCCGTTGCCGAGCAGCGCTTCGGCGCCGTTCTGATCCAGGATGGTGCGGCTGTCCACCTTCGAGGCGACCCGGAACGCGATCCGGCTGGGGAAGTTCGCCTTGATCAGGCCGGTGATCACGTTCACCGAGGGACGCTGGGTGGCGAGGATGAGATGGATGCCGATGGCCCGGGCCTTCTGCGCCAGCCGGGCGAGGGGGCTCTCCACCTCGGCCTGGACCGTCATCATGAGGTCGGCCAGCTCGTCGATGATGATCACGATGAACGGGAGCACGCCCTCGGCGTAGGTCTCGTCCACCGGCGGCTCCGGCGGCGTGTCGGGCGCCTCCGCGCTCACGGTCGCGAGCGTGGGCTTGGGGCGCGGCGGGTTCCGGAGCGGCTTCCCTTCCTTCACCTTGCGGTTGAAGTCGGCCAGGTTGCGCGCCCCGTTGGCCTGGAGAAGCTCGTACCGGCGCTGCATCTCGAACTCGGCCCACTTGAGCACCTTGGCGGCGTCGTGGTTGTTGGTCACCACGGTGTGCCTGAGGTGGGGCAGCGTGTTGTACATCGAGAGCTCGACCATCTTCGGGTCGATCATGAGCAGCCGCAGCTCCTTGGGCGGGTAGCTGTAGATCAGGCTGGTGATGATGGTGTTGATGGTGACCGACTTGCCGGTGCCGGTCGCGCCCGCGATCAGCAGGTGGGGCATCTTGGCCAGGTCGGCGATGACCGGCTTGCCCTCCAGGTCGCGGCCGAGCGCGATGGGCAGCGTGGCCCGTCCCTCGGACCATTCGTGGCTCTCGAACAGCTCGCGGATGGTCACCATCCGGGCCGTGGGGTTGGGGACTTCGACGCCCACCGCGCCCTTGCCCGGGATCGGCGCCACCCGGATGGAGGGTGCCCGCATCGCCATGGCCAGGTCGTCCGCCAGGGCCACGATGCGGCCGGCCTTCACGCCCGAGCCCGGCACCACCTCGAACTGCGTCACCACGGGGCCCGTCGTGCGGCCGGCGATGGTGGCGTCGACCTTGAACGTCCGCAACGTGTCGAGCAGCGACTGTCCCAGGCGGTCGAGCTGCGCCTCGCCCGCGTCCAGGTTCCGGGTGGGCGCGGGATTGAGCTCGGTGACCGGCGGCCGGCCCGACTCCTCGTCCGCAGCGGCGGCCCGGTCCGCGGCCGCCTTGCGGGACTTGGGCTCCTTCTCCTTCCGGCCCCGGGCCAGCCGTTCCGGCGGCGCCTCCGGCTCCTCCGGCTCGGGACCGGAGCCCGCGGCCACCAGTACCGGCATGAGCCGCTTGCGCCGCCTGGGCTCGCCCGCCGGCGGCTCGTCCTCCTGCCCGTAGGGCCCGCTCCCCGGGACGACGCCGGCTCCCCGCTCCAGCCGCCACAGCGGGTGCCACGCGAACGTGGCGAGGGTCAGGGCCGACAGCGCGAGAAATCCCGCCAGCACGGCCCCGGCCACCCCGATGGTGTCGGCGATCATCTCGGCGAAGAACCCCGGCACCAGGCCCACCGCGCGCGCGACGAGGGTGCGCTGGTCCACCGCCGGGTCGAGGTCCACATGGCGCACCTGGGTCAGCACGCCGACGATGTAGGGGATGAGCAGGCTCAGGCCCACGATGAGCACCGCCGAGCGCTTCATGTCGAGCCCGCCCAGGCGGTCGAACCCCGCGAGCGCGAGCCCCACGCCCAGCAGCGGGATGCCGAGGGCGCCCGCGCCGAGGTAGTGCCAGAGCAGGTGTCCCAGCGAGGCCCCGACCGGGCCGGTGAGCGGCAGCGGCAGCAGCGTGAGGCCCAGGAACAGGCCGGTGACGAGCGCCGTGATGGCGCCCAGCCGGCGGCGCGAGTCGCCGCTCATACCGGTACCGGCGCGAGCGTCACGCGGCGCTCGTGGAAATGGGGCAGCACCGGATAGCCGTCCACTCTGGCGGCGTCGGCGACGTCGTCGCGAAACCCGAGACGGATCAGCTCCCGTCCGGCCCGGCTCCGCGCGAGCGGCCGCTCCCAGTTGTCGCCATAGCGACGCACCAGATCCACCGCCGCGATCGCCCCGTCGTTCATGCCGCGCCGTGGTCTCCGGCTCTCCAGCAGGGTGGTCACCAGCCGGCCGGCGCAGTAGGCATCGTCGAGCGAGAACGCGCCGTTTCGGCCGGCACACACCACCAGGAGATCGCCGTCCCGCTCGAGCGCTTCCCGGGCCTTCTCGACGGCGAGGCTGAGGTTGGCCGCCGCGCAGGGATAGACCCCCGCGGCTCCCTGACAAGCCAGCAGCGCCTTCGTGCCGTTGGTGGTGGTGACGATGATGGTCTTGCCCCGCACCACCGGCTCGGTCATCTCGAGGGGACTGTTCCCCAGGTTGAACCCGGCGATCCGGACGCAGTTCCGCTCGCCCGCCAGCAGGAGGTCCGCGCTCCCGATGGTCTGGGCCAGACGCAGCGCCTCCTCGGTGGACGCCACTGGAATGATGGCCTTGGCCCCGTGACTCATCGCCGCGCACATGGCGGTGGTGGCGCGGAGGATGTCGATGACGAACGCCGTCCGACCCTGCACCTCCATCGAGGTGAGACCGGCCGGGGTGAAGACCACGTCGAGCTTCATGCGTCCGGCCGTAACAGGTGCGCTTCCCGCTCCAGGAACCGGGTGTCGACCGTGCCGGCCACGAACGCCGGGTGCCGCACCACGCGGGCGAGGAAAGGGATGGTGGTGGTGACGCCCTCGAGGATGAAGCTGTCGAGGGCCTGCCCCATGCGGTTGAGCGCCTCCCTCCGGTCGTTGCCGTGCACGATCACCTTGGCCAGGAGCGAATCGTAGTAGGGCGGTACGGTGTAGCCGGCGTAGACGTGGGTGTCCACCCGGACGCCGGGACCGCCGGGCGGGTGATAGGCGGTGATGAGACCCGGCGAAGGCTGGAAGTTCCGGTAGGGGTCCTCGGCATTGATGCGGCACTCGATCGCATGGCCGCGGAGCCGGGTCCCGTCACCCTGAAAGCTCACCGGCTCGCCCGCGGCCACCCGGATCTGCTCCTTCACCAGATCGAAGCTGGTCACCATCTCGGTGACCGGATGCTCCACCTGGATCCGGGTGTTCATCTCCATGAAGTAGAAGTTGCCGTCGGCATCGAGCAGGAACTCGACGGTACCGGCGCCGATGTAGCCGATGTTGGAGGCGAGCGCCACCGCGGCGGCGCCCATCCGCCGGCGCAGCTCGTGGTCCACGGCCGGGCTGGGGCTCTCCTCGACCAGCTTCTGGTGGCGCCGCTGCACCGAGCAGTCGCGCTCGCCCATGTGCACCACCCGGCCGGCGCAGTCGCCCATCACCTGGATCTCGACGTGCCGCGGCTGCTGCAGATACTTCTCGACGTAGACCGCGCCGTTGCCGAAGGCGGCGAGCGCCTCGTTCTGGGCCAGACCGAAGACCTGGACGAACTGGTCCGCGTCGAGGGCGATGCGCATCCCCTTGCCGCCGCCGCCGGCGGTCGCCTTGATGATCACCGGGAAGCCGATCTCCTCGGCGTAGGCGAGCGCGTCCTCGGGCTCCTCGATGGTGCCCGGCGACCCCGGCACCGTCGGGACCCCGGCCTCCTGGGCCAGCCGGCGGGCCGAGGCCTTGTCGCCCATCCGGCGGATCTGCTCGCCGGTGGGACCGATGAAGGTGATGTTCGAGGCCCGGCAGGTGTCGGCGAACTCGGCATTCTCGGCGAGGAAGCCGTAGCCGGGATGGATCGCGTCGGCCCCGGTGATCTCGGCCGCGGCGATCAGGTTGGGGATCCGGAGGTACGACTGCCGGCTGGGCGGCGGGCCGATGCACACGTCGTCGTCGGCGAAGCGGACGTGCAGCGACTAGCGGTCCGCCTCGCTGTAGACCGCCACCGTGGCGATGCCCAGCTCCCGGCACGCCCGGATGACCCGCAGGGCGATCTCCCCGCGGTTGGCGATGAGGACCTTCTTAAACACGGGATACGAGGTCGGCGTCGGGCACCGTCGCGGGCATCAGGGCGTCAGGTCCAGCGCGCGCGAGGGGCTGGTGTCGTTGGTGATCTCCGTGAACTTCCGGTCCGAGGCCGAGTCCACGCCCGAGACGCGCAGCGCGAACTCGTTCGGGTTCGACGAGTAGAAGAGCGCGCTCTCGTAGGAGATCATCCCTTCCTTGTACCAGCGCATCAGCGACTGGTCGAACGACTGCATCCCGTAGCTCACCGTGCCTTCGGCGATGAGGTCGGGGATGTTCAGCGCCTTCTCGATGTCCCGCATGTTGTCGGCCACCGCCGCGGTGTTGATCAGCACCTCCGCCGCGGGGACCCGCCCCCGCCCGTCGGCCCGGGGGACGAGACGGAGCGACACCACCGCCTGGAGCGCGGTGGCGAGCAGCATCCGGATCTCCTGGTGCTGGTAGGGCGGATAGAAGGAGATGATGCGGTTGAGCGTCTGGGTGGCGTCGGTGGTGTGCAGAGTGGAGAAGACCAGGTGCCCGGTATCGGCCGCCTTGAGCGCGGTGTCGAGCGTATCCATGTCGCGGATCTCGCCGATCAGGATGACGTCGGGGTCCTGCCGCAGCACGTGTCGCAGCGCCGAGGCGAAGGAGAGGGTGTCACTCCCCACCTCGCGCTGGGAGATGTTGGACTGCACGTCGCGATGGAGGAACTCGATCGGATCCTCGATGGTGATGACGTTGACCCGCCGGTGCTGATTGATGTGATTGATCATCGACGCCAGCGCGGTGGACTTGCCCGAGCCGGTGATGCCGGTGACCAGGATCAGCCCGCGGGGCTTGAGGGAGATCTCCTCCAGCACCGGCGGCAGGTGCAGCTCCTGGATCGTCTTCACCTCGTAGGGAATGGCCCGGAAGGCGAAGGCCAGCGTCCCGCGCTGCTGGTAGATGTTGGTCCGGAACCGGCCGACGCCGGGCACCCCGATCGCGAAGTCCGCCTCCTTCTTCTCCGCGAACTCCTTCACCTGCCGCGGCGTCATCACCTGTTCGGCGAGCGCCTTGAGGTCCTCGGGCTTGAGCGGCGGCATTTCCA
This sequence comes from Gemmatimonadales bacterium, assembly GCA_036375015.1. Taxonomy (GTDB): domain Bacteria; phylum Gemmatimonadota; class Gemmatimonadetes; order Gemmatimonadales; family GWC2-71-9; genus CAVVWJ01. Next base: position 35,231 of record DASUSR010000343.1, on the reverse strand, counting down.
GGCTGAGCAACTCGCCGTTCACCCGCACCGTCGGCGGGCGGCCCACCTTGAGCAGCAGGTCCGAGGCGTTACGCTGCACCATTTGGCCGATGGTGTTCTTGAAGTTGAACACCGAGGCGGGCGACGGCGACGGAGTGGTATCAGCCATTGGGATCGACCCGGAAGAGGACCTGGCCGAACTCCACGGGCTGGGCATCCTCCACGCACACCTCGCGCACGGTCCCGGTGATCTCGGCCTCGATTTCGTTCATGATCTTCATTGCTTCGATGATGCATACGGTCTGCCCGCTCGTAATCCGAGTGCCCACCTTCACGTAGGGCTCGGCCCCGGGCTCGGGGGCCCGGTAGAATGTCCCGACCATCGGTGACTTGATCTCCTTGAGCGCAGGGACTGCACGGGCGGTCTCCCGGCTCTCGGGCTCCGCCGGCGACGCGCCCGGTGCCGGGTATGCCATCGGCGCGGGAGGAGGGGCGTGGGCCCCCGCGTTGGAGGTCCGGGTGATCACCACCCCGGTGCCGAACCAGCCCTTGAGCTCGATCGACCCGATCTCGGGCGACTCCCGCAGCAGCTGCGCCAGCCCCTTCACGTCCTTCAGATCGATGGATTTGATCCCGGGCACGGTCTGCAGCAGCTCGGCGAGCTGCTTCATCTCCTGGGGCGTCATACTCGAGTCGGACACGGATTGGTGGGGCGGACGATCGGGTTCACGGGACCCTCCTCGACGCGGCGGCACGGCAGCTCCGGAGTGGCGCGGGCCTGGGGGGTGGTCCGCGGGACCGTTGGGTTCGGGAAGCGAGACGCAGACATGGTTGGGATGTCGGGCCGCCGGCCTACGCCAGCTCGACCAGCTCGGTGCGGCCGTCGGAGAGACGCTCGGGCCCCTCGGGCCCGAGATACACGTCGTCCTCCAGCCGAACGCCGCCCCACCCCGGAAGATAGACACCCGGCTCCACCGTGACCACCGCATGCGCGGGCAGCGGGCTCTCCGCGGTCGGCGACAGGCGGGGCGCCTCGTGCACCTCCAGCCCAAGCCCGTGCCCCAACGAGTGGCCGAACGCCTCGCCGAAGCCGCGGGCGGCGATGACTTCGCGGGCCAGCGCGTCCACCTCGCGCCCGGTCATCCCCGCCCGCATGTGCTCGAGTGCGCGGGTCTGCGCGCTCCGCACCAGCTCGTGCACGGTGCGCTGGCGGTCGTCGGCTCTGCCGCCGACGACGACCGTCCGGGTAAGGTCGGCGCAGTATCCGTCCACCTGCGCGCCGAAGTCAAGCAGCAGCCACTCACCCCGTCCCACCTCCCGTGCGCTGGTCCGCGCGTGGGGCAGCGCGGAGCGCGGACCCGAGGCCACGATGGTGGGAAACGGGTGCCACTCGCTGCCCCGCCGCCGGAGCGCCGACTCGAGACTGGCGCCGATCTCCCGCTCGCTCTGTCCCACCCGCACGCCGGGCAGCACCTCGGCGAGGGCCTCCTGCGCCAGGGAGGCCGCAGCCCGGATCGCCGCCACCTCCTCCGGTGACTTGACCATCCTGAGCCGCTCCACCAGCTCGGTCGTCGGCACGATCCGGTGCCGGACCAGGCCGCTCAGTCGTTCGGCATCGCGCACGGTCAGCGCGTGCGATTCGATGCCGAGGGCCGCGATCGGCCAGCCGCCGAGCACCTTCCCCAGCCGGTCCCAGACGTTCTTCTGGTCCACCTCCACGTCGGCGGCGGCGCCCGCCTCGGCCGGTCCCTGAACCGCGTAGCGGAAATCGGTGACCAGCACCGTCCGCGCCGTGCCCACCACCAGAAGGGCGGCCGAGCCCGTGAACCCGGTGAGGTAGCGGATGTTGGGCAGGTGGGTGACCAGGAGCGCGTCCAGCCCCTCGGCTTCCAGCGACGACCGCAGGGCCCCCTGCCGCTCGAGGCGGCGGTCAGCCGGCACGCAGACGGCCCACCAGCGCGTCCAGCGCGAGCAGGTAGCTCTGCGGCCCGAAGCCGGTCACCAGTCCCACGGCGAGGTCCGCGATGACGGAATGCCGCCGCGCCGGCTCCCGCGCGAAGATGTTGGAGAGATGGAGCTCGACGAAGGGTATCTTCACCGCCAGCAGGGCGTCCCGCAGGGCCAGGCTGGAGTGGGTCAGGGCGGCGGCGTTGATCAGCGCACCGTCGGCTCGTCCCCGGAGCCCCTGCACGGCGTCGACGAGCGCGCCTTCGTGGTTGGTCTGCAGCCAGTCGATCTCCGCGCCATGCCCCCGCGCCGCCTCGCGGACCATGGCCTCGATCTCGGCCAGAGTAGTCCGCCCGTAGAGCTCCGGCTCCCGCTGCCCCAGCAGGTTGAGGTTGGGGCCGTTGAGCACAGCGATCCGCATTCAGCGCTTCAGATTCTGCAGCCAGGCATGGAACTGGTCGAGATCGTCGTTCTTGGGGTCGGGTGCGCGGGTGTTGGCGGACGAGCCCGTGGCCGGGGGGCCGTAGAACTCGTCGAAGGACACACCGCCCGCAGGCGGCGCGCCGGCCGCGGGCACCGCCGGGGGCAGCGGCGAGGCGTCGTCGCCGAATACCGAGCTGAGCGACAGCGCGTCGGCGGCGGGGCGGGTTGGGGCTCCGGCCCGGTCGGCGGCCGGCGCCGGACGCGCGGCAGGCGGCGCGGAGGCCGTAGCAGGCGGCCGCGCACCGAGGAGGCCGCGGAAGAAGTCGCCCACCGACTGCCCGCCGGCCTCGGCGGCGGTGTACACCCGCCGTGCCGCCGGGCTCGGCTCCGTGCGACTGGCCTCGGTGAGCTCCGCGATCTTCTGCAGCAGCCGGGGATCGCCGGCGTTGCGCACTTCGAGCTCGCGGTAGACCCTGAGCGCCTCCACGGAATGGCCCTGCTGCAGCAGCACTTCGGCCATGGTCTCGGTGACCACCGGCTCCGGCTCCGGCGGCACGATCACTCCGGCAGGCCGCGACGGCGCGGACTCCGGCGCGGACTCGGGGGCCGCCGCGTGCGCCGGCACCGGCTCCGTCACGGGCTCGTCCGGGGGCTCGAGGGCGACGGACGGCTCGACCGGGGATTCGACGGGGACAGGCGGTTCGACCGCCGGCTCATTGACCCGCGGCTCGGGAAAGGCCTCCGGCGCGGTGACGGGCTCGGCTGCCGGCTCCGCGGCGAGGGCGGAAACCTCGACCGGCTCTTCTGGCACCGGGGGACGAGCGGACTCCTCCGCCCGGGCGATCTCCGGAACGAACTCCTCCGCGAAGGGGCTCGCCACCGGCGGGGGCGGCATCCGGTCGGACAGCTCCAGGGCGGCGTCGGGGACCTGAAACTCCTGGCCGCCCGAGCTCCGGAGCACGATGTCCTCGCTGAGCTCCACCCGGAAATCAGATACCGGCGTGGTCTCGTCCACGTCCCGTCCGACGAGACCCTCGAGCGGCTCCACCGGCTCCTCCAGCGCCGGAGCTTCCTCGAACTGAAGCCCGGGCGGCGGCTCCTCCGGCTCGTCGTCCGAGAGTGCGGCAGGCTCGAGGTCGGCGAGCCCGAGCAGCGGCTCCTCCTCGACCGCGGAGGCCGGCTCGGCGGGGGCCGAGGTCTCCTCCTCGCCGGCCTCCGGCTCCGCCACCAGCGCAGTGGGCTCCTCGGTCACGGCGGGCTCCTCGCCCAGAGAGGGCGGGGCCGGTGCCGCCGCCGAGTCGCGCCGCGCCAGCTCGATCCGCTCCAGCTGGGCTCGCGCCTCGTCGTTGCTGCGATCGACCGAGAGCAGCGTCTGCAGCCACCGTTCGGCCTGATCGAAGTGGTGCTGGCGCTCGCTGATATCGGCGAGCGCCTTGAGCGCGATGACGTTCTCGCCGTCGAGCGCGAGCACGTGGGAGAACGCCGCCTCGGCCGAGGAGAGGTCGGCCATGTCGAGGTGGCATCGGCCGAGCACGATGCTGGCCGGGATGTAGTCGGGATGAAGCTCGAGGCCCGAGCGAAGCAATTCGAGGGCTCGCGCTACGTCCCCGGACTTGCGATGGACCTCCGCCAACGGCGCGAAGGTGAGTCCCTGAGGGTTCTCGGCGTACCGGCGCTCGAGCTTCTCGATCTCGCTAAGTGCCATCCGGATCCCGGTTTTCGAGGCTGATCCGCTGCGTGAGCCGACGTGTGTGTCGATGACGGGGGTGAGTCCCCCGAGAGTAGCGAGCCGTCATCGGCCTGTCAACTGCTAACCGGTGCCCTGCCTTGAGGTTCGGAGCCCGCACGGGTAGACTACATGTCCTTCTCATCACCAGCCATTACCAGTCGGGAGCCGGGTCTGTCCTATGATGCAAGCCTTTCGCAACAGCGCGAAGATCGCCGGTGCAATTTTCGCGCTGCTCATGCTGGTTTTCGTCCTCACCAGCGTCGACTGGCAGGGGCTCGGCACTACGACCACCGTAGGCGAAGTGAACGGCGAGACGGTGGATGTGCGCACCTTCCAGGCAGCGGTCCAGCAGGCGATCGACAACCAGCAGCGGCAGAGCGCCGCTCCGATGGGCCTCGAGGATCGGGCCCGGATCGAGGACCAGGTCTGGGAGCAGTTCGTGGAGAGCGGCGTGCTCGAGTCCGAGTACCGTCGCCGGGGGATCACGGTCTCGCAGGACGAGATCGTCACCGCAATCCGCAACTCCCCCCCCGCGGACTTCATGAACGTCCCCGAGTTCCAGACGGACAGCCAGTTCGACCTGGGCAAGTACCAGCGGTGGCTCACCTCCAGCGTCGCCACGCAGTACCTCCCGTCGCTCGAGGCGCAGTACCGCGATCAGATCCTGCGATCCAAGCTGCTCCGGGTGGTCACCGCGGACCTTTACCTGTCGGACCATGCCCTCTGGGAGCAGTACCGGGACGAGCACGAGCAGGTGAAGGTCGCGCTCACCGCCATCATCCCCCGCAACGTGGTGCCCGACTCCGCGATCACGGCAACGGACCAGGAGATCACGGCCTACTACCGCGCCCATCAGGACGAGTTCGAGCGGCCCGCGACGGCGTACATGAGCTTCGTGGCGCTGCCCCGGCTCACCGACGCTTCCGACACCGCGCTCGCCCGTGCCCGCGCCGACTCGGCCCGGCAGGAGATCCTGGACGGCGCCCCGTTCGCGGAGGTCGCGCGCCGGGAGTCCGCCGACAGCGCCTCTGCGGCGCAGGGCGGCGAGCTGGGCGAGTGGGAGCGCGGCGCCATGGCCCCGGCGTTCGACTCGGCGGCGTTCGCCCTGCCGCTCAACCGGGTGTCCCAGCCGGTCCTGTCCCAGTTCGGCTTCCACCTGATCGAGGTCACGAGCCGCAAGGGCAAGAAGGTCAAGGGACGCCACATTCTCATCCCCATCGAGCTGGACGGGCCGCACCGCGACCAGCTCGACGCCAAGGCCGACACCCTCGAACGGCTCGCCGCTGAGCGCACCGACCCGGCGGCGCTCGACACCGTCGCGCGGGCCCTGAAGCTGCCGCTCGGCCGGACCGGCCCGGTGCAGAAGGGCACCAAGGTCCAGCTGGGGAACCTGGTGGTACCTGACGCGGGCGTGTGGGCCTTCCAGGCCAAGTCCGGATCCACCAGCCCGGTGATCGAGAGCTCGATCGCCTACTACGTCTTCCGGCTCGACAGTCTGCAGGAGGCCGGGGTTCCCCCGCTGGCCGACATCCGCAGCGTGGTCGCCGCCACCGTGCGCGACGGCAAGAAGCGGGAGCAGGCCCGCCGGATCGGGCAGGACTACCTCAAGCGGGTGGAGGGCGGGACCACGATGGCCAAGGCGGCGGAGGGGATGGGGCTGCCGCACCGCGAGTTCGGCCCCTTCAGCCGGGTGAACCCGCCGCTCACCAATCCGCTCGTGGTCGGCACGGCGTTCGGGCTCGACGAGGGAGAGCGGAGCGGCCTGCTGGACACGGAGGAGGGACTGTACGTCCTGCAGTCGCTCGAGCGGATCGAGGCCGACTCGGCCGCGTTCGTGAAGGAGCTGGATGCCTACCGGGCGCGGGTCATCCAGCTGGCGCGGCAGGATCGGGTGCGGGGCTACCTCGGCGCCCTGCGGGAGTCCGCCAAAGTGGTGGACAACCGGGCCAGGCTGCAGGAGCAGCAGCAGGCGGCGCCGCCGCCCCCCATACCCGCCATCTGAACGAGGGGTGGAGCAAGGCGACGAGGGCCCGCACCGGAGTGCGGGCCCTCGTCGCTTTGCTCATTGGGAGAGCCGCTTGGGCTCGCCCGAGGACGCGGTGGTCTGGGGCGGGGCGTCCGGCTGCCGCGACGCCAGATTGCGCTGCTCGTCGGACCCCATGATGGCTTCCTGGGTGTCGGTCAGGCTGCGCTTGAACTCCCGAATCCCCTTCCCGATCGACGCGCCGACCTCCGGCAGCCGCTTGGCGCCGAACAGCAGCAGGACGACCAGCATGATGAGCATGATTTCGGTGACGCCGAGATTGGCCACAGGCCCCCCTAGAAAAGCGAGCGCGCGATCAAGTATGCCAGGAGGACCCCGATCAGGCTCAACAGGGAGACGTGCAGCCCGACGGGTCCCAAGGTGAACGATATCACCAGAAGATCGGCGGAGATAGGGCCGAAGCTGGCAGTCCAGGTGCTGGTGAAGAAGGTGCGGGCCGCGCTGTCGGGGAGGGTCTGGCGCAGGAGGGCGGTCAGCGCCCCGCCGGCGATGAAGCCCGCGATCAGCACCCCGATGTAGAACCCCGGGCGGTGCGGGCCGGTGGCCATCAGCGGCGCCGCTCGACCACGTAGGCGATACTGGCCCGGAGGGCCTCCCGCGCGGGCGACGGGGAGAGCTGGTCCAGTTCCGCGTCGGCCTGCTGGGCCAGCCGGAGGGCTCGCTCACGGGCATAGTCCAGGCCGCCCGCCTCCGCGACCGCCGCGACCACCGCCTGGATCTGGGAGTCCGCCGGCTCCGCGGTGCGCATCAGCGACTCGACCTCCCGGCGCTCCGCCGCCCCCATGCGGGGCAACGAGGCCAGCAGCGGCAGCGTGACCTTGTGCTCCCGCAGGTCCGAGCCGGCCGGCTTGCCGGTGACGCTCGGGTCGCCCACGTAGTCGAGCAGGTCGTCCACGATCTGGAACGCCATGCCGAGCGCCTCGCCGTAGCGCCGAAGCGCCTCGCGCTCGCGCGGCGTCGCCCGAAGTGCCCCCACCTCGCAGGCCCCCGACAGCAGCGATGCGGTCTTGGCCTTGATGAGAAGGTCGTACTCCTCCTCGGAGAAGTGGAGCGGCTCATGGGCGAGGAGCTGCCGCATCTCGCCCACGGTCATCTCGTTGGTCACCCGGGCCAGCACCCGGAGAGGCTCCAGGTCGTCCAGCTTCACCAGCTCGATCACCGCCCGGGAGTAGAGGTAGTCCCCCATGATCACCGAGACCTGGTGACTGAACAGCGAGTTGATCGTGGGCATGCCCCGGCGCAGCACCGAGTGATCGACCGAGTCGTCGTGCACCAGGGTGGCCAGGTGGATCAGCTCCACCACCGCCGCGAGGGTGGTCGCCCGAGGATCCGAGGCCCCCGTCGCCTCGTCCGCCAGGAGCAGCAGCGTGGGCCGGAACAGCTTGCCCTGCATCTGGAACAGGTGCGCGTTGACCTGGGCGATCAGGCCGAAGTCGGCCTCGACGATCCGCCGCAGCTCCTGCTGCACCAGCTCGAGCCGGGGCCGCAGGGGACGCTGGAGATCGGCGAGGGACACCGGGGCCGTCTGTGAGCTCATTCGCGCCGTCCCGCCGTGAGTCGGTGAATGCGGGGGCCCAGATCCATGAACCGGATGTCCACCGCCAGGGCCCGCTCATAGCTCCCGATGGCCTCGGCGTCCTTGCCCTGGGCCTCCGCCGCACGCCCCAGCCAGTACAGCAGCCCGATCTTGGCCTCGTCGCCCCCGTCGATCGTGTCCACCGCGCGCCGGAGTACCGTCTCCGAGATGGCGAACTGCTGCTTGTCGTAGAAGCAGATCCCGAGCGCCTCCGAGGTCCGCAGCCGGCCCTCCGGCGCCCGCAGCGCCTTCTGAAACTCGGCGATCGCCTCGTCGAGCAGTCCCATCTCCTTGAACGCGACCCCGAGATCGTAGTGGGCCTGATAGTCGTCACTCTCCAGGTTCTGCTCGATCCCCCGCTTGAACTGCTCGAGGATCTCCTGGAACTCGCGCTGCTCGTCGGTGTCCTCCGGCTCGCGCCGTTCGATCCGCATCCGGGTGTCGCGCGCGGCCTCTTGGTCGAGCACCATGGAGCCGAAATCCACGAAGGCGTCGTCCCGCTCCGCCGGCGGCGGAGGCTCCGGGGGCGCTGCCGCGGGCGGCGCGCCAGAGGGCGTGGCCCCCGCGGGCCGGGCGGGAGCTGGGGCCCGCGCCGCGGGCTCCTCCATCGTCTCGGCCAGCCCGGCGAGCGCGGCTTGGGCGTGGGTATTGCCCGGATCGTGCTCCCGCACCCGATTGTACACCGCCAGCGCCTTGTCGGTCGCGCCGGCGCGGGCGAGCGCGTCGCCGAGCGCCAGATAGGCGTCGAGCAACGGCCCGCGGTCCCCCACCCGATAGGCCAGCTCGACCCGCTTCTGGTGATAGTGGATGGTGTCCGGCGCCGCGGCCACCAGCCGTTCGGCGACCCGGCTCGCCTCGGGCCACGCCCCCTCGCGCTCGTAGCCCTCCAGGGCCAGCTCCAGCTCCTCGAGGCCGCGACCCGCGTCGGTGGTGCCGAGGAGCGCCTCGCCGAGCTGACGGTGCAGCGACGGGTTGTCGGGCTCGTCCAGCACCCGTCCTTCCAGCTCCGCCACCTCGGGCCCCGGCGCGGCGACCTCGATGAGCGGCAGTCCCGCCGTCGAAGCGGACATGGCCGGATCGGCCTCGACCAGCAGCGCTTCGTCCCCGATGTACCCTTCGTCAGGGAGGGGCTCAGCGACATCGCCCAGAATGGTCTCGTCCATGCCCTCGAGCGGCTCTCCCGCGAACTCCAGGTCCACGGGCTCCACCTGTTCCAGGCCCGCCGTGGGCTCCGCGTCCTCCGACAGGCTCACCTCGAGCTCTTCGGCCGGCTCGAGCCCGGGCAGCGGCGTGAGGTCCTCGGGCTCCGTCGGCAGCTCCTCGATCAGGACGTCGGACGTCGGCACCTCGCCCTCGGGCACCACCGGCTCGGTGACCATCAGTCCGTCCGGGGCGGCCGTGGCGGCCTCCTCGGGCGCCGGCGGCGCCGGGGGCGCTGCGGCGGCCTCGAACCCGGTGTCGAGGAAGACCAACCCGCCCGCGCGAGGGGGAGGTGCGGTGTGCTGCTGGGCCGGCTCATCGCTGTCCACCGCGGCGACCCGGTCGAGACTGCGCCGCCCGCCCCGCGCCTCGAGCTGGCCGGCCAGCTTCTCGAGCTGCTCCCGGGCCTCGTCCTCGCGGGAGGCCGCCCGGAGCAGCTCCACCAGCATCATGCGGATCTCCTGACTCCCGGAGAACTGGTCGGCGAACTCCTTGACCGACTGGAACGCCTGGTCGAGCTGGCCCAGTGCGTTCATCCGCTCCAGGAACTCGATGAGATTCCGCTTGGCCTCGATGACCACGTTCTTGCGCGCATGCAGCTGCGCCAGCTTGAGATATGTCTGCGTCCGGCCGGGGTTCACCCGGAGGATCTTGCCGCAGAGCGCGATCGCGTTGTTGAAGAAGCCCTGGTCCGCGTACAGATCGACCGCCCGCTCGTACGAGCGGACCGCCGCCGCGGTGTCGTTGGTCTTGAGGTAGAGGTCCCCGACGCGGTTGTAGAGCGACAGATCGGGCGAGCTCTCGGCGCCGGATTCGATCTGCTGGATGGCCCTGAGGTAGACTTCGATGGCCCGCCGCCAGTCCTCCTTCTGCTCGAACTTCCGCGCCGAGTCCTTCAGCTTTTCCAGATTCATGCGGCTCGGGCTGGAAAGGGAAGATAGGGAGCTAAGGCTTGGAACGACCGAATGATACCGGGCTGGTGTAGCCCGGGCAAGAACGCCGCGGCGGGGCCGGTTCGGCCGGTGCCGCGGCTCACGATGCGGCCTCGGGATCGAGCTCTCCGGATGCCACGGCACGCGCCAGCCGCTCGAGATCGGGGGCGGGCGGGCGGTCCTCCGCCAGAGGCGAGACGGACGGCGTGAGTGCCCGGATCCGACGCCAGAGTCGCTCCACCCCGCGCCCGGGGCGCAGGGGCCGGAGGAACTCCAGGCCCTGGGCCCCGCACAGCAGCTCGGCCGCCACCACCCGCTGGGCGTTGGCCAGGATCCGCTGGGCCTTGTACGCGGCCGCCATGCCCATCGGGACGAAATCCTCCTGGTTGGCATCGGTCGGGATGGAGCCGATGCTGGCCGGCATCGCCAGAGCGCGGGACTCCGCGACCAGAGAGGCCGCCGTGATCTGCACCATCATGTAGCCGGAACAGAGTCCGGGGTCACCGGTGAGGAAGGCGGGGAGCCCCTGGGACAGGTCCGGGTTCACCAGCCGCTCCACCCGGCGCTCGGCGATGGCCTGCAGGGTCGTCAGCGTGAGCGCGAGCACATCGAGCGCCTGGGCCACCGGCTGCCCGTGGAAGTTCCCGCCCGAGATCACCTCGCCGTCGGCAAAGACCAGCGGGTTGTCGGTGGACGCGTTCAGCTCGACCGTCGCGGTCTCCTCGGCGAACCGGATCGCGTCCGCCACGGCGCCCAGCACCTGCGGCGCGCAGCGCAGGCTGTACGCGTCCTGCACCCGCGGGTCGTTCTCGCGGTGGGACTCGCGGATCTCGCTCTCCTCCAGCAGCGTCCGCATGAGCCCCGCGGCGGCGACCTGCCCCGGGTGGGGCCGGGCCTCGTGAATCCGCGGATCGAGCGGCGCCGGGGTGCCCCGCAGCGCCTCGAGACTCTGGGCCGCCGCGGCGGTCGCCGTGCGCCAGAGCACCCGGGCGTCGTGGACCAGGAGCGCGAGCATGGCCGTCTGGGCCTGGGTGCCGTTGATGAAGGCCAGCCCCTCCTTCGGGGCGAACCTGAACCGCGCCAGCCCGGCGCCGGCGAGGGCCTCGGCCGCGCCGCGCGTGCCGTCGGAGGACAGCACCTCGCCCTCTCCCATGAGCGCGAGCGCGATGTGGCTCAGCGGCGCGAGATCGCCGCTCGCGCCGACGCTCCCCTGCTCCGGCACCACCGGAACGATCCCGGCGTTCAGCAGCGCGACCAGCGCCTCGACCAGTTCGGGACGCACGCCGCTGGTGGGCCGGAGCAGCACATTGGCCCGCAGCAGCATGACCGCGCGGACGACCCCGGCGGCCAGCGGGGCGCCGACGCCCGCGGCATGGCTGCGGATGAGGTTGACCTGGAGCTGCTCCAGCCGGTCGGGCGCGATCCGGACGTTGGCGAGCTTGCCGAACCCGGTGTTGATCCCGTAAATGGTCTGGCCCGAGGCGATCGCCTGCTCCACCAGGCCGCGGCTCCGCACCAGCGCGTCCCGAGCCGACGGGTCGAGACCGATGCGGAGCCCCGGCTCGCGCGCCACGCGGACGACATCCCCGATCGCGAGCGACTGCCCGTCGAGCGTGAGTTGTGGGGAGGGCATCGCCCGAAGTTGGCGGGGTGCGCTACGCGATACAACCCCTTCGGGCGCGGCCGCCGAAGCCCCCTCGGTCCTACTTCAGCGCCAGCCCGCTCCTCACGATCAACTCGGGGTTCCCGGGGTCGGTCTGGAAGGCCCAGTCCATGATGAGAAAGGTCTGGCCCACGTGGGTCACCCGCAGCGCGCCGTAGCGCAGGAAGCCGTCGCCGCCGTCCATCTCGAACACGTAGCCGTACCCGGGGATCGCCAGGATGCCCGAGGTTCGGTAGTCCCGGTCCTCGGCGAAGTCGATGCTCGTGAGATCCTCGACGGGATCGGTCTCGTCGTAGTACTCCACCCCGGTGCCCGCGCGCACCGGGGTCAGAAACAGGTCGCCGGCCCCGTCGCGGTCCACGAAGAAGTCGTTGCTGCTCGAGGTCCCGTCCCGGACCAGGCCCAGCTCGCTGCTCTGGACGCCGCCGTCGCCGTTGAGGTCGTCCCAGAACCGGAAGCCGCTCCCCGCCACCTGACTCTGCAGGGCGAACAGCACCACGTTCCGCGCGTCCGGCCGGGGCGTGTCGGAGCGCAGCGGCGATGGGCCGCTCTCGAATCCGTCGATGCTCACCGCGGTGACGTGGAAGCACCGGGGTACCCCGTTGGTAAGCGCGCCGACCAGGAACTCGGGGGCCACGGTCGTCCCTTCCAGGGTCCAGTCGCTGCCGCAGAGATCCTGGTCGAGATCGTACCCCGTGCTGTAGATCCGGTAGTTCTGGAAGTTGGACGGATCGGCCTGGAAGGCGTTGTCCGACCAGACGAGCGCGATGGCGCCGTCGAGCGTGGTACTCGTCAGGCTCGCCGGGGTGTCGGGGGCATCGCCGGGGCCGGTCCCGTTATCAGAGCAGGCCGCCGCGAGTGCCAGAACCGGAATCCACCAGCCGCGCATACGCAGTCTCCGTTGGGGAATACGGGGCGCTGTTGCAGGACAGATGCCAGGGGGTGGCCCGGCAGCGGGGCGGCGCGGCATCGCGCTGCCGCCCCGCCGCCCCGCCGCCCGGCCCGGATTAGTTGTCCCCTGACGGGGACAACTAATCCTCGAATGTCGTCTGATCGTAGTCGAACTTGAGGTCCGGCAAGTCGGTCAGGTAGATCGAAAAGTAGAAGGCGAAGTTCCCGTTCGCATTCCGCACGAAGTTGAACCCTGCCCGCCACTCGTGCAGGTCCCGCTCCAGCCGCACCACGTGCGACTCGAACTCGCTCTCGGTGATGTTGTACTGGGTGGACCAGGACAGCGACCAGAAGGGGGTCGGCGAAAAGCTGGTGCTGAACCCGAGGTTCTGGGTGTCGTCCGGGTCGGGCACCAGCGCACTCGGACGCTGGCGGCTCAGGCTGTAGTTGAAGGCCGCGGTGAAGGCCCTGCCACCGGCCCTGAACGGCGCCTGCGAGGTGCTGTAGAAGGAGCCCGGGCGGGTACGCCGGCCGCTCTCCGCCACATACGAGGGCGGTACCACGTCGTCGGGCCGCCGCTCGCGCGCCCCGCCTCCCAGACCGAAGATCGAGCCGATCGAGCGGAAGGTGTTTCCCGAGAGCGAGAAGCTGGCGCTCACGCTCTGGAGGAAGGGGTCGAAGTCCGACGTGTCCACGCCGGCCTGGCCGGCCCACAGATCGTGGGTCAGGCTCAGGTTGAACCCGGGCAGAAGATCGCTCAGGAAGGAATTCGAGAGCGTCTGGGTGGCCCAGCCGGTACGCCCCGGCTCCTTGGCCTGCTCGAAATCGTAGGTGACCGAGCTGGTGCTGATGCTCAGGATGCGGAGCTTGGGGGTATCGGTGGAGGCGGTGTCGCCGGAGGGCGGACGGCGCTTCCCCTCGAAGGTCTGCGAGAGAGAGACGCTGAGGAGCTGCCGTGCCAGGCTCCGGAGCTGAAGCTGCTCGCCGGGGCGCGCCAGCGCCCGGGCGAACTCCTCCGGCACGTCGGCCGCCGGCTCGTAGTTGTAGCTGATCACCGGAGAGAGGCTGTGCCGGATCCGGCTCAGCGGCCCGATGCCGGGATAGAAGCCGAACAGCGTCGGCGAGGAGCTGACCCCGAACCGGAGCCGCTTGCCCTGGAGCACCCAGTCGCCGTTGGTGTTGCGGTTCCGGAGCGCGAAGGGCTGCCCGGCCGCCACGTTGGCGATGCCGAGCACGGGCTGCAGCTTCCAGGATCCGCGAAAGAGCACCGGCAGGTTGATGCCGGTGTCCCAGTCGAGCGAGCTCTCGAAGCTGCCCGGGAAGGTCCGGATCACGGTCAGCGAATCGTTCGGGTCGGGCGTCGAAGGATCGTCTTCCCGGAACTGGATCGTCTGCCGGCCGGTCGTGGTCGCGTCGGTCATCTGCAGCGAGTTCGACCAGTTGAACGAGCCGAAGCGCACCGGCGTCTGAAAGGACAGCGCCGTGGTGCGGCTGCTGCCGGTCTGGGCGATGGTGTCGAGCAGCCCGCCGGGGAGCACCACGAGCAGGCTGTCCAGCCGGGTGCGCGAGGTGGTGTTGTTGGTGAAGCTGAGCCCCGGCGACCAGGTGATGTCCGACCCCAGCGCGATCGGCACGGGGGAGAGGGTGAGCGCCGGAAGCAGCTGCTGGACGCTCCCGTCCGAGAGGTTCTGCCGCCGGTTGCCGCCCAGCGTCAGCGTCCCCCATCCGTAGCGCTTCGAGAAGTTGAGCGAGCTGGTGATCTGCTGGGTGTTCTGCAGCGGGTCGATCGCGTTCTGTCGGACCACGCGGGTATTGCTCGCGTAGTTCAGGTTCAGGTTGAGGGTGGTGGAGACGTCGAAGGTCTGGCGGTGATCCCAGCGCACCGCCAGCCCCGAGCCGCCGCCGACTTCCCGCTGCTCGTTGAAGCCCAGGGTGCCGCTCAGGAACCGGTTCAGCCAGCGGTACTGCCCGGTCACGCCGTACTGCACGTACCGGTTGGCGAACCAGTCCAGCCGGGCGGTGAGGTCGATGTAGTCGTTCGGCGCCCAGTAGTAGCCGACGTTGGTGACCTGCCGGTTGTAGCCGCTGCTGGGCCGGACCAGGTCGTTGATCCCGAACTGGGGGATCAGGATGCCCGACCGGCGCCCCGGGCGCATGTCCTGGAAGATGAAGGGCAGCCAAAGGATCGGGACGTCGCGGACATAGAGGGTCACCGGGCGGGCCACCAGCACGGTGCGCGAGATCCACTTCACCTCACGAGCCGAGAAGTGGTAGTGCGCGTTGGGCAGATCGCAGCTGGTGATCTCGCTCGACCCGGCGAAGATCCGGCTCGAGCTGGAGTCCTGGGCGACGTTGCCGCGCAGGAACCAGACGGTGGACCCCTCGTTGAAGTTGGTCAGCGCGTCGTCGATGACGCCCCGGCGCCGGCAGGTGTCGTAGCGGATCCCCTGCCCCACCATGACCTGCCCGCTGTCGAACAGCCGGGGGTCGCCGCTCGCCTCGAGAATGCAGCTCTCCTGCCGGTAGCTGATCGTGTCGGCCTCGAGCAGCGCGCCTCGGCGCTCGGTGAGCGCCTCGCCCTCGAGCCGCACCCGCTCTTCCTCCACGAACACCGTGGCGGAGTCGGCCCGGTAGCGGGTGGACTCGTAGCCCCGCCGCTGCAGCAGCTCGGTGATGACCGAATCCGCCGGCGCGAAGCTCCGGGACGGCGAGGTGGGCAGTCCCATCCGCTGGGCGGTGGCGCTGTCGAGCGGCTGGCCGGCCCGCATCCGGCTGGTGTCCACGGCCTGCCGGCCCACCGTGTCCGTTCGGGCGCGCCCGGGCTGCGCCTGGGTGACCTGCGCCTCGGCCGGCACCGCCCCGGCGCCCAGGGCGAGGAGCAGGAGCGAGACCATCGCCGCGCGGCGGCGGCGCCGGGTGATGATGACCGACCCCGCCACGCCCACCTCGTAGAGCAGCAGCAGGGGCACCGTCATCATCACCATCGAGAGGAGATCGGCGCCGGGCGAGAGGATCGCCCCGGCGATGAACGCGCAGACCACGGCGTAGCGCCGGAACCGGTTCAGCTCGGTCGGGCCGACCACGCCCAGCCAGGAGAGGATGATGATGATGAGCGGCAGCTCGAACGAGATCCCCAGCGCGAGCACCACCTGCAGCACGAACCCGAAGTACGCGTCGTAGGTGATGAACGGCGCGATGGCCTCGCTCTGGAAGCTGAACAGCACCCGGAGCGCCTGCGGCACCACGTAGAGAAACGCCAGCACGGCGCCGGTGAGAAAGAGCAGCAGGCCGATGAAGAGCGAAGGCACCAGGGCCTTCTTCTCCCGCTCGTAGAGCGCGGGGGCGAGGAAGGCCCAGGTCTGCCACAGAATGATCGGAGAGGCGAGCACCAGCCCGACGAGGAAGCCGAGCTTGAAGACGATCATCACCGGCTCGGTGGGGCTGGTGACGATGAGCTTACCGTCGAGCAGGTAGGGCGCGATCGGGACCTTGAGCAGGTTGACCAGCTGAAACCGCTGGACCAGCCACAGCCCCACCCCGAACGCGAGCACCACGGCGCCGAGGGCGCGAAGGATGCGGGATCGCAGTTCCTCGAGGTGATCGAGGAAGGGCATCTCGCCAGCGGGGCCGTTCATGGCGGAGCGCGCCCGGGCTTACCGCCCGAGCGCCTTCAATCGATCGCGGGCGAGCGCGGCCTCATCGGACTGCGGGTACGACTGCACCACCCGCTGGAACGCCTCCTTGGCGCGCGCGGTGTCCCGGCGCCGCTCGGCCAGCAACCCCAGGTTGTACACGGCCGAGGCCGCGCGGGGCGACTGGGGGTACTGCTCCGCCACCTGCGCGTAGTAGGCCGCGGCGGAATCGGGGTTCTCGGAGGCGTAGCTCTGGCCGATGAAGTAGAGCGCGTCCGGGGCCCGCTCGCTGCCCGGATGGGCCCGCAGCATCTCCCGGAGGCCGAGGCGGGCGGTGGAGAGGCTTCCCCGCCTGAGCTGGGCCAGCGACGCCTCGTACATCTGGTCGGCCGAGGCGGTGCCGGCGCCGGCGCCGGCAAGCGGAGCGGCCGTGTCGCCCGGCGCCGGGCCGGCTTCGATCTGGGCGCCACGGGCCTCCAGACGGGTCCGCAGCTCGGTGAGCCGCTGCTGGCTCTGCCCGGTCAGCTCCTGGAGCTGGACCAGCTGCTGCTGGATGTTGTACAGGTCGGGCGCCAGGTCGCCCTTCAGCCGAGCCACCGCGCGGTTGGTGAGGGCGAGCGAGTCCATGATCCCCTGCTGCACCCGGATCACCTCGCCCAGCTGCGCCGCGCGGGCCGAGTCGCGCCGCGCCACCTCAGCCCGCAGGAGCGCCACCTCGCCCTGCACCATCTGCACGTCGCCCCGCGAGGCGCACCCCGCCAGACCGGCCCCCGCCACCAGGGCGGGGGCCAGCAGGCCCGTCAGGACTCGGACGGCGGAGCTCACTGCGGCGCGACGAGGTTATCGCCGCCGGCGACGATCTCGAACTCATCGCGCCGGTTCTGGGCGTACGCGGTCTCGTCGCTGCCCGGACTGAGCGGGCGCTCCTCACCGTAGGAGACCACCTCGATGCGGCTGCCGTCGATGCCCTTGTTCTCGAGATACCGCTTGGCGGACGCGGCGCGCCGGTTGCCGAGCGCCAGGTTGTACTCGTCGGAGCCGCGCTCGTCGGCGTGCCCGGCGATCCGGAGCCGCACGTTCGGATTGGCCTGAAGGATGGCGGCCTTGCGGTCCAGCGTCGCCATATCCGGCTCCCGGATGGTCGACATGTCGAAATCGAAATTGATCATGGTCGCGAGCTCGGCGGCCAGGGCGCGGGCGCGCTCGGCGGCCTCGCGCGCCATCCGCTCGCGCTCCATCCGCTCGCGCTCGGCGCTGTCGTCCACGGGCGCGGGCGCCGGTGGCGGGGGCGCCGGAGCGGGCGTGGGCTCGGGCGCGGGCTCCTCCGGCGGAGGGCTCCCGCCGCAGGCGGCGGCGAGTAGGGCTGAGACCAGGAGCAGCAGGGATGAAGCGCGCATCATCTCTCCGAGTTCGGGGTTGGGTGCAGTTCAGGGAGTCGTGGAGACCGGGGTCCGGCCCATGCGCCGGGACCACGCCGGAAGCCGGGCGGCGTTGGGGGTGTGGAGCTGGCGCACCCGACCGGTTTCGATATCGATGATCCAGATCTGCCGCCGCCCGCTGCGGTCGGAGATGAATGCGACATGCCGGCCGTCGGGCGCCCAGGTCGGGTCCTCGTTGCGACCGGCCGAGGTCAGCTGCCGGACCCGGCGGCCCGCGACATCCACCAGAAAGAGCTGCGGGCTGCGGGAGACATCGCGGTGGAATACGACGTTGGCCCCGTCCGGGGACCATTCGGGAGCATTCGAACTCCCAGTGGCGCCGTAGTCGAAAGGCGCCAGCAGTTCCTGGTCGGTCCCGTCCGCGGCCATGACGTAGATCTGCGGCGGTCCGGACCGCGTCGACACGAACGCGATGCGCCGCCCATCTGGCGAAAATGTTGGTGACAAATTGTCAGCAAAGCGTCCCACGGTCAAGCGTTGCGTGCAGCATTGCTCCGCGACGTTGGCGGTGTAAATGTCGGTTCCGTTCTCGTCGGCGTGGGCGTAGGCCAGTGTGCGGCCGTCGGGCGCGAAGGCCGGCGTGAAGTTGAGGGCCGCCTGGGAGCCCGGCACCGTGAGGCTGGCCCCGCTCACCAGCGACTGTACGATCACCGGGCCCCGCCCGGCATCGAGGCGGCTGTAGGCGAACCGCTGCCCGTCCGGCGCCCAGACGGGCGAGAGCGCCGTGGTGCCGGCGGGCGACAGCGGGGTGATCGCTGCGCCGTCGCTGTCCGCCCGGTACACCCGGCCCCCGGAGACGAACAGCAGCCGGGTCGCGGCCGCGCCGGCCGTCCCCGTGGCCCAGCGGGTGATCTCATCCGACAGCCGATGGGCCTCCATCCGGAATCCCGGATCGGACTCGGGCGGCATCCCGAGGACCTGCTCATTGCGGACCCGGGACTGGTTGAGGTCGTGGAGCCGGGCACTCACCCCGCCGGCCGCGGCGCTCAGCTCCACCGCGAACTCCGCCCCCATCAGCTTGTAGATGCCGTAGTTGATCGAGCCGCCTTCCGCCACGCTGCGGGTGGACTCCGGCGGAGGCTCACCGGCCGCGAGGATCTCGAACCGGTCGCTGTAGTCGAGGTCCCGGCGCACGATGGCGCGCAGCGAGTCGAGTCCCGCCCCCGGGACCACGACCAGCTTGGGACGGGTTCCGGGGCGGTACTCGATGCCGAGCCGGATGGCGTCCTGGACTTGGGTGGTGTCCTGGGCGGCGAGCGGGGTGGCGGCGAGCAGGGCGGCGATCGGCAGGAGTCGTTTCATCTCGTAGTCGGCTTGAAGTAGAAGCTCACGGGCAGCACGTCGGCCTCCCAGCCGTCCGGCAGCGGGCCGAACGCCCGCGCGTTGCCCGCGGCCTCGATCGCCCCCTGGGCGCTGAGATCGAACCCGAAGCTGCCCGAGCGGGTCACGAAGCGGATGTCGCGGATGGAGCCGTCCCGGAGAATGAAGAAGCTGATCTCCGCGTAGCTGTTCTCCCGCCCCGCCTCCCGATCCCACCGAGTATAGATCTGGGTCACGATGTTGCGGAGGTACTCGGGGAACGGGAACTCGAGCCCGGGGGTCTTGATCGTGGCGACGTCGGTGCCGGTGCTGGGGGTCTCGCCCGGCGCCGGGGTCACCGGCGCGGCCGTCGGCGGCGGCGGCTCCCGGTCGGGCTCGGTGCGGGGCGGCGGCTTGGGCTCGGGCGGCGCCGGCTTAGGAGGCGCCGGCGTAGGCTTGGGCTTGACCGGCGCCGGCTTTTCCACCGGCGGCGGCGTGGGGACCGCCTCACGGGCGATCCGCCGCCGCGGCGTGGGGGCCGGGGCCGCGACCAGCTCCACCGCGTACACCGGCGGGCTCGGGCTCGAGGCCTTCACCTGACTGAACAGGAACGCCGCGGCCGCCGCGTGGACGACGATCGTACCGATCGCCCCTGCCGCCCTCCCGGGCGGCGTCCGGCGGGCGCGGAACTCCAGGTTCACGGCGTCTCTTCCTCCGCCGCCACCAGCCCCACGTTCTGGACTCCGGCCCCGCGGATGACCGCGAGGACCCGCACGACCTGTCCGTAGGGCACCCGGGTGTCCGCCTGGAGGTACACCCCGGCCGGCTTTCGGGTGGCGACGAGCGAGCGGAAGGTGACCCTGAAATCGTTGTAGCTGACGGGCGTCTGATCCACGAAGATGCGGCCGTCCCGGTTGACCGACACCACCATCCCCTCCTTGGGAGACAGCGGCCGCGCCTCGGCCCGAGGCAGTTCGACGTCGACCCCGCCCTGCATCATCGGTGCCGTGATCATGAAGACGATGAGCAGCACCAGCATCACGTCCACCAGCGAGGTCACGTTCACGTCCGCCATGAGCGGCAGCTCGCCGCGCTGGCTGCCGAGACCGCCGCCCAGACTCGCGGCCATCTAGACCAGCCCTTCCCGCGCCATGGTGCCGATCAGCTCGTTGGCGAACCCTTCCAGTTCGCCGGCGAACAGGCGCACCCGGTTGACGTAGAGGTTGTAGGTGATCACCGCCGGGATGGCGGCGGCCAGTCCGGCGAAGGTGGCGACCAGCGCTTCCGCCACCCCGGGCGCCACCGCGGCCAGGTTGCCGGAGCCCTTGGTGGCGATGCCGGTGAAGGCGTTGATGATGCCGATCGTGGTCCCGAGCAGGCCCAGCAGCGGGCTCACCGAGCCGATGGTGGCGAGCCAGGGGATGTAGTGGCCCAGCAGGTCGCGCTCGGCCGCCACTTCCTTGCCCAGGACCATCTTGAGCGCCTCGAGCTGGGTCATGGTGAGCGAGCTCCGGTCGGCCCCCCGCTCCTCCCGCAACGAGCCCGGACGCAGCTCGGAGTAGAAGGTGATCGCCTCCCGGAAGAGTCGGTTGTAGGGGGAGGGAGGCTGCTTCATGACCGCGTGGTAGGCCTCCTGCAGCCGGGTGGTCCGCTCCATCTCCGCGAAGAACTTGTCGGCCTGGCGGTTGAGCCGGCGGAACTGCCACCACTTCAGAATGATGATGAACCAGGAAACCAGCGAGAAGACGGCGGTGACGACGAGGACGAGCTTGGTCTCGAGGCCGGCCGACAGCACCAGCTCGATCGGGGTCCGCGGGACGGCTCCCCCGGTCTGAAGGATCACCTGACCTCCTTTTGGAACCATGCGACCAGGTCGCGAAGACCGTCTTCGAACGCGACCGAGGGGGTCCACCCGAGTACCCGGCGCGCCTTGCCGGTATCCAGCGAGCTGCGGAAGAGCTCACCGGCCCGGGGAGGCGCGAACTCCAGCTCCGGCTTGGTGTTCATCACCCGGCCGACCTTGTCGGCCAGCTCCAGCACGCTGGTCTCGACCGCCGTGGCGATGTTGAAGGCGGTGGCGTCGATGTCGGAGCCGGCCGGCACCTCGACCCGGCTGGCGAGCACGTTGGCCCGGGCGACGTCCCGCACGAACACGTAGTCGCGGGTTTGCCGACCGTCGCCGAAGACGATCAGCTTCTGCCCCTCGAGCAGCCGGGAGACGAAGATCGACACCACCCCCGCCTCGGATTTCGGATCCTGCCGCGGCCCGAACACGTTGGCGTAGCGCATGGCGATCCCCTCGAACCCACGGAGCGCGCTGAGCGCCCGCAGGTAGTACTCGCCGGAGAGCTTGCTCACGCCGTAGGGCGAGATCGGCCCCTTGGGCGACGGCTCCGGTGTGGGGATCACGTCGGGATCACCGTAGACCACGCCGCCGCTGCTGGCGAACACCACCCGCCGCACCCTGCCCTCGCCCGCTCCCTCCAGCAGGTTGATGAAGCCCACCAGGTTGATGTCGGCGTCGAGCGCGGGGCTGTCCACCGATACCCGCACGTCGATCTGGGCGGCGTGGTGGTTGAGCACGTCGAATCCGCCGGTGGCGAGCAGCCGCCGCGCCTCGGGCGAGCGGATGTCCGCCTTCACGAAGCGCGCACCGGCGGGGACATTCCGCTGGTGGCCGCGGGACAGGTCGTCGAGCACGGTGACCTCCCATCCCTCCGCCAGGTACGCCTCGGCGATGTGCGAGCCGATGAAGCCCGCGCCGCCGGTCACCAGCACTCGCCCGCTCGTACGCCGGTTCTCGACCATGAATGCTCCTGCGGATGGTTGCGGATGTGCCCGGGAAGCAGGCAGCAATATAGGGGGACAGAGGGGCTGCGGGGCAGCGGGGTTAAGCCGAAAAGCCCGCGGCCCTCCGATGCGGAGACCGGAGGGCCGCCGACTTCGTGCGAGCCGGTGCTACTGCGGCAGCCTGGCGACCTGGCGCACCTTGGCGCCGGGCTGGATGTCGGGCGAGATGACGTTGAGCACCCGGGCCGTGGCGCTCCGCTCCCGCACGTGCACGATCTGCAGCGTGGCCATGACCTCGTCCACCCGGATGGCGCCGTCGGGCAGCCGCTCGGGCGTGCGGCGAATCTCGAAGAGATCGCCGGGGGCCACGCCGTGCCGGCGGCCCTTGTCGAGGAAGACGACCATCTGCGGCGCCTTGAGGTCCTGACGGCTCGGACCGCCGATGAGCCGGGCCTCGAGCCCCTGCTCCACCGGCACCGCACGCACACTGCCGGTGCCGCCGAAACTCTCCGCCGGGAGCACCTGCTGGCCGGCCCGCATCGCGCCGTAGATGGCCACCACCTCGGCCAGGTACTTGCCGTCGGCGGTGTCCACCACCTGCACCAGCCCGGTCGGCACGATCACGTCGCCGAAGGAGCGTACCTCGTGGCCGGTCCGCACCACGAGCAGGGTGTCGCCGACCCGATAGCCGGCGCTGCGCGGCGCCCGCACCGACATCATGCTGTACGGCAGCGCGCTCACGTTGCGCGCCTCCGCCCTGATCTGCGGCGGGGTGACCATGCCGAGCACCTTGCCGAAGGGGAGCTTGTCACCCTCGGTGAGGAAGCCGGAGGAATAGAACTCGCTGCGCCGGAGCGGGCGGTAGGGCTGCTCCACATAGGCCCGCATGGTTTCCTGCATGGTCTCCCCGGGCCGGGGCCCGAAGAGCGGCGCCATCTCGTCCTCGGCCGACGCGCTCTGCTCGACCAGCGTGGCGAGACTGGTGGGCGGCGTGGACGGGTCGGGCGCGGCCGGCTCCGGCTCGCTCGACGGCGCCTCCGCGACCGCGGTGGTGTCGGACGGCGGCGGCGTATCGGTCGAGGGCACGGAAGCGATGCCCTCCGACGCCGCCAGGCGCAGCACCTCGCCGGGGTAGATCCAGTGCGGATCCTCCACGACGCTGGTGTTGAGCCGATAGATATCGGGCCACAGGAACGGATCGCCGCGGTACTGGCGGGCGAGATCCCAGAGCGTATCGCCCTCGCGCACGGTGTGGGACTCGGACGCCTGTCCGAGCGCGATGGTCGGGCAGGCGGCCAGGGCAAGCGCGCCCAGCCAGTTCCAGCGGAACGTACGCGGCATCGGGATCTCCCAGCGACGACGGTGTCGAGTATGGAGATGGTCCAGCAAACCGGGATAGTCGGTTCCGGGCCTGCAGGCGCAATTTCGACGCCACCCGGTGGGCGGCTGGACGACACGATCTAAACCTCTGTGTCGTAGCGAGTTAGCTGGGAGCCGCCGACGGGGACGCGGGGGTCGGGTCTGGCAGACGGCACGCCGGGGTGGAGAAACGAAGGTGGCTCAGGGGAGGACGGTCACCCCGACCTCGACGGAATCCGGCACCCCGTCGCGGCCGGCCGGGCGCCGGCCCACCACCCGAAGCCGGGCGGTGCCCGCGCGCGAGAGGGTGAGCGGGAGCGGGTGTGCGTGGGGAGCGTAGTCCTCCCGGCAGACGTCGGTGTGACCGGGCATCGGCACGATGTCGTAGGGCACGATGCGAACCAGATCCCCCTCGACCACGACCGAGGCACCGTCGGGCTGGGTGCAGTCGGAGCTGCCCACGGTGTGGACTGTGACGATGAAGCGCTCGTGGACCGCCACCTCGGCGGGAGCGACCAGGACCGGGGGCGTACTCCTCCCCGGATCGATGAGTCCGACGACCCGCTGCTTGTCGGGGTCGGACGCGTCGTGACAGGCCAGCAGTGCCACTGGCGCGAGGAGCGGGAAGTATCTCATCGCGGCGGGGCGCGTCGGGACCGCAGTGAGATCGAGACGCCGCGACGCGCGGGGGCTACGGGCCGGCGGCCTTCTGCACGTAGAGCATGACGCCGTGGTACTCGCCGTCCCGCATGAATCGGCTGTGCACCTGCGCAACGCCCGCGCTCTCGAACAGCCGGTACAACCGGCCGAGGTCGTACACGTTCATCTGCATCGGGGGACGGCCCCAGGGCATGCCCCGCAGGCGGTTGAGCACGCCGTGCACCCCGGGCACGGTGCGCCGGGCCCACCCGGCGGCCCGCCGCACCGGACCCACCGAGCGGCGGTATGGGACGTGGAACGCCCCCACCCCGCCGGGCTCGAGCAGCTCCAGGAGCCGGCGGAGGAGCCGTTCGCCCCGGGCGACCGGGATGTGCTGCAGCACGATGTGCGAGTGGACGAAGTCGAACCGGCCCGACACCCGCGAGAGCCCGTCGTCCGAACGCACCAGCTCGACGTTCGCGAGGTGCCGGGCGTCGGCGTTCTTGCGCGCCTCCTCGAGCATGGCAGAGGACACGTCCACCCCCACCATCTGCTCGGCCGCCTCGGCGAGGGGCAGCAGCACCCGCCCCACGCCGCAGCCGAAATCGAGACCGCGGCGGGGATGAAATCCCGGATCGAGATGCTGCCGGATGGTGCCCAGCACGCGGGCGACGTGCGCCTCTCCCGACTGGAAGAAGGCGGCCAGTGCCTCGGGGGTGAGCCGGTCCCGCTGCAGCCGCTCGTCGGTGAGCACCGCGAAGTAGGGATCCTGCTCGCCCCACTGCTGCCAGTCCCGATCGGAGCCGGAGGAGGAGGTCATCGCGGAGAATGGTACTCGGCCCCTCCCGTGCTGTCGACACGGCGGCCCCTCAGTTCGGCGCGCGCACGCCCGCGCCGTCGTACTCCCGGCCTCGGCCGATGGAGGGCCCGACGAAATCGAGCCCGAGCTCCCGATTCACCGAGGCGATCCGCTGGCGGATCGATCCGGGGAACGGCTCCCGGCTGGCCCGATGGCCGAACGCGTCGGTGTACCAGACCGCCGGACCGGCGGCGTTGGTGATCCGGGTGACGTTGAGCTCGATGGAGCGGGCGACTCCCTTGAACACGGAACGCGGATCGTCGAAGGGCACGTCGCGGATGGCGCCGTCGCCCGTGGAGGCCGCGCATGCGCCGCCCGAAGCCCGGCGGCCGGCCTCGAGCTCCTCGTAGCAGACGTCGATCGGACGACCCAGCGCCGACGGATGGGCCGGATCGTGGAACCGGCTCGGCAGCTCGACCTGGAACCACGGATTGAAGAACGCGAGGACGTTCCCGTCCGCCCGGTCCACCGCGATGAAGGTGTTCCAGCTCTCGTTGAGCGCGGAGCCGTAGTTGGAATTCGCCCCGGGCGCCACCAGCATGTGCTGCTCGACGCAGGTGCGGTCCGGGATGTATCGGGCCCCGTATCCGATCGGCGAGTTGGCCGGGGTCGGCGGGCCGACGTTCACGTAGTTGGTCTGGGTACAGGCCCGCGCGAACTGGCCCGGGTAGCCGATGGCCGCCAGCATCGTGATGCGAAGCTCGGCGCCGTCCTCGCAGCGCAGCCGGTAGACCAGCTCGTGCAGGTTGTTAGTGAGCGCGTCCCTCGAGTGGGTGCCCTGGTGCAGCTTGAACAGCACGTCGCACACGGCGGGCGCCCCTCCCTCCGCCACGGGCAGCGCGAGGTCGTTCTCCCATTCGATCTTGTGCCCCACGTGGTCCTCATCCCGCGGGTTGGCCGGGTCGGCGAGTGCCAGTACCTCGTTGGCGTACCCGAAGGCGACCCCCTCGCCCGCCTCGTAGAGATCCGAGCCGCGCGGGTCGCGGCCGTGCTCGTGGCCGAAGCTGCAGCCGCCCGGACCGGTGGGCGGATGCCAGGTGGGATACGCCTTGCCGTCGGGTCCGACGACCGCGTAGGCGTCGTGCTGCTCCTGGGTGCAGGTGTCGTGGGAGCCGGGCTGCCAGATGCCGAAGGCCCGGCTCGGCGTGGCGCTGCCGGGACCGCTCGGGCCATCCTGGCTGGAGCAGGCGGCGGCGCCCAGGAGGCCCACCACCACGAGTCGCGGGAGGGAATACGACATGGGAAGCGCTCCGGTCGCGGGGAGGCGTGTGACGGAGAATGACCGGAGGACGCCGCACGATTGCGCGGGCGCACAGTGTTGCAGCCCGAACCGGCCGTGCGACGGGGTGGAAGCGACGAATGGCGGCCGGGTGCTGACCCGGCCGCCATTCGGTGGACTGACGTGCGGTGGGACCCGGGCTAGAACGGGAGGTCGTCGTCCTCGCCGTCGAGCGCCTCGGGGAAGTCGTCGAAGGACTGCTCCTTGCCCTTGGGTGCGGCCGCGCCGGCCGCCGCGACCTTGCCGGCGGAGCTGAAGGACTCGGACCCCTCTCCGCGGCCGGAGAGGAGGATGAGCTCCCGGGCGGTGATCTCGGTGGTGTAACGGGTCTGCCCTTCGCGGTCCTGCCAGGAGCGATACTCGATGCTGCCCTCGACGTACACCTTGTCGCCCTTCTTGCAGTAGCGCTCGGCGATGTCGGCGAGGGTGGAGCCCTTGTTGTTCCACAGCACCACGCGGTGCCACTCGGTCTTCTCCTGCTTTTCTCCGGCCTGGTTCTTCCACTGCCGGCTGGTGGCCAGCGACAGGGTGGCCACCCGGGACCCGTTCGAGGTGCTGCGGACCTCCGGGTCCGCGCCGAGGTTCCCGATCAGTTGGACTTTGTTGAGACTCCGGCTCACATGCACCTCCAGGGTTCGTGCGATGGGCCCACCGTTGTGGACCCGCTCAAAATGTAGACCGCTCGACGCCGGGGTTCAATCAAAGGCGCGCCCCGGGTACCGACGCTACGCAGGTTGCTCGATCGCCAGCCGCAGCACCAGCGCGTCCTCCCGCGGGTTCCGGTAGTAGGCGGCGCGCTGCCCCACCGGCCGGAATCCATGACTCAGGTAGAGCGCCTGCGCGGACCGGTTCGATTCCCGCACCTCGAGGAAGACCTCGGTGACCCGGCGCCGGCGCAGCGCGGCGAGCCCCGCGCTGAGCAGTGCGCTCCCGAGCCCCTTGCGACGCTCCTCGGGGGCGACGGCGAGGTTGAGCACCTCGCCGGTGCCGGCGACCTCCCGGGCGATGAGGTACCCCGCGATGCCGCGGCTGGACAGCCCCACCAATCCGAAGGTCCAGGGCGAGGTCAGCGCCTCCCGGAAGCTGGCCTCGCTCCAGGGGTCGCCGAAGGCACGGCGCTCGATGTCCACCATGGACCCGACGTCAGCGAGGATCGCCGACCGGATCCGGTAACGGGCGTCCATGGACCGCCTCCCACCGTGTCTGCGCCTCGGCGGGCCGCCCGTACTCCGGCTGCCAGCCGTCCAATGCCTCGACCCGTGCCGCGCCGCCGTCGAGCGCGGTGAGACCGATGAGCACCCGCGCCTGGGGAGCGCCGGCCGGCGGGCCGATCATCGGGCGGCCGGCCCAGGCCTCCAGCCCGCGCACCACCGGGCCGGGCGCTTCTCCCACCAGCAGGTCGGGCACCGGGGCGCCCGACGCGAGCTCTTCCGGCCTCCGCACCCTGGCCGGGAGCAGCGTCTCGACCCGGCCCGGAAGGAAGCGGTAGAGCCCGGCGTACACCTCGCCCCGCAGCGCGTCGGCGACGGCGAGCACCAGCCCCCCCTCCCGCGCCACTCCGGCGGCCCGCACCATGAGCGACGGTGCGACCCAGAGCGGCAGGCGCCGCGATCTCGCGAGCGCCTTGGCCATCGCGGCGCCGACCCGCAGACCGGTGAAGCTGCCCGGCCCGTCGGCCAGCGCAAGGGCCGTGACGTCGTCGAGCGTGGCACGCCGGCGCGCCAGCAGGCGCTCCACCATCGGCAGGAGCGCCGCGGCGTGGCGGCGGGCTCCGACCACCTCCTCGCCGACCGCATCGGCCGGCCCGGTGCCGAGCGCCACGCTGGCGCGGTCGCTGGCCGTGTCGATGGCGAGCCACATCAGAGCGACTCCAGCCCCCGCCGCTCGCCGTCGGGCAGGTGGTGCAGCCGGAAGCGGCGGGTGACCTCCGGCAGCCAGGGCCCCGCGCGCTCCGGCCACTCGACCAGGATCGCGTCGCCCTCGCCGAGGAGGCCCTCCCAGTCGAGGTCCGCGGCCTCCTCGGGCGACCGGAGGCGGAAGCAGTCGAGGTGGAACACCGGGCCGCGCCGGCCCAGATACCGGTGCACCAGCGCGTAGGTGGGGCTGCTCGCCGGCCCGGTGACGCCCAGCCCGCGGGCGACGGCCTTGATCAGGGTGGTCTTGCCGGCGCCGAGCTCGCCCTCGAATGCCAGCACCGCGCCGGGCGGCAGCGAGCGGCCGAGCGTCTCTCCCTCCGCCTCGAGCTCGTCCTGGCGCAGCGCCCGGATCACGCCCGGCGCCGCATCCTGGGGGGCGCCGGACGCCGCACGTCGGGAGCGGAGGCCGCGCGGAGCTCGTTCACCTGGTCACGCAGCATGGCGGCCAGCTCGAACTCCAGGTTGGCCGCCGCCTCGCGCATCTGCCGCTCCAGCGCCTGGATCATGGCGGCGCGCTTGGCCGGATCGTGCAGGTCCACCCGCTCCTGCACCGCGAGCTTCGGCTCGGGCCGCTCGGTGCGCGCGTCGGCCACGTGGGTGGAGAGGCGGACCTCCTCCATGGACTTCACGATGGAGCGGGGGGTGATCCCGTGCGCCGCGTTGTACCGGGTCTGGATCTCCCGGCGGCGGGTCATCTCGTCCAGCGCGCGCTGCATGGAGCCGGTGATCCGATCCGCGTAGAGGATCGCCCGGCCGTTCACGTTCCGGGCCGCCCGCCCGATGGTCTGCACCAGGCTCCGGTCGGAGCGGAGGAAGCCTTCCTGGTCGGCGTCGAGGATCGCCACCAGGGAGACCTCCGGCAGGTCGAGTCCCTCGCGCAGCAGGTTGATCCCCACCAGCACGTCGAAATCGCCCAGACGCAGCCCGCGGAGGATCTCCATCCGCTCGATGGCGTCGATATCGGAGTGGAGATAGCGCACCCGCACGCCGGCCTGCTGCAGGTAGTCGGTCAGGTCCTCCGACATCCGCTTGGTGAGGGTGGTGACCAGCACCCGCTCGCCGCGGGCCTCGCGGAGCCGGATCTCGTTGAGCAGGTCGTCCACCTGCCCCCGCACCGGCCGCACGTCCACCTCGGGATCGATGAGACCGGTGGGCCGAATGATCTGCTCCACCACCACCCCGCCCGAGAGCTGCAGCTCGTACTCGCCCGGGGTGGCCGACACGTTGATCATCTGGGGCACCAGCCCCATGAACTCGTCGAACTGGAGCGGCCGGTTGTCGAGGGCGGACGGCAGCCGGAAGCCGTACTCCACCAGGGTGAGCTTCCGCGCGCGATCGCCGTTGAACATGCCGCCGACCTGCGGCAGGGAGACGTGCGACTCGTCCACCACGACCAGGTAATCCGGCGGGAAGTAGTCCAGCAGGCACGCCGGACGCTCGCCCGGACGGCGGCCGCTCAGGTGGCGGGAGTAGTTTTCGATCCCGGCGCAGGTCCCGACCTCGAGCAGCATCTCCACGTCGAAGTTGGTGCGCGACTCCAGCCGCTGGGCCTCGAGCAGCTTGCCCGCGGTCTTGAGCTCGCCGAGCCGCTCGGCCAGCTCGGCCCGGATGGCGTGCACGGCGCGCTCGATCTTGGGCCGCTCGGTGACGAAGTGGCGGGCGGGGTAGATGGCGCACTGCTCCAGCTGCGCGATGGTCTCGCCGGTGAGCGGGTTGATCTTGCTGATCCGCTCCACCTCGTCGCCCCAGAGCTCGATGCGGATCGCCTGCTCCGCGTAGGCGGGGAAGACCTCGATCGAGTCGCCCCGCACCCGGAAGGTGCCCTGCTCGAAAGCGACGTCGTTCCGGCCGTACTGGATGCGCACCAGCTCGGCGAGAATCTCGTCGCGGCCCCGCTGCTCGCCTCGGCGCACGGTGACCATGAGCTTGCGGTACTCGACCGGATCGCCCAGGCCGTAGATGGCGCTCACCGTGGCGACGATGACCACGTCCTCCCGCTCCATCAGGCTCGAGGTGGCCCGGAGCCGCAGACTCTCGATGTCCTGGTTGATGGAGGCGTCCTTCTCGATGTACACGTCGGTGGCGGGGACGTACGCCTCGGGCTGATAGTAGTCGTAGTACGAGACGAAGTACTCGACCGCGTTCCCCGGAAGGAACTGGCGCAGCTCGCCATAGAGCTGGGCCGCGAGGGTCTTGTTGTGGGAGAGGACCAGGGTCGGCTTGCCGTAGCCGGCGATGGTGTGGGCGAGCGTCATCGTCTTGCCCGAGCCGGTCACGCCGAGCAGCGTCTGGTATCGGTCGCCCCGCACGAGCCCCTGGAGGAGCTCGCGAATGGCCTTGGGCTGGTCACCGGCGGGCTGGAAGGGCGCGCGGACTTCGAAGCGGGGGGATGCCATCGGTGGAATATAACAGCGTCTGTCGGCGTTTGTTCGGGATGGGTCGCCCCGGGTGCGGCGGGTGACGCCGCCGATCGAGCGCGCCTGCTACTGGCTGGCCCGACGGGGGCCGCGACCGGTCACGCCGCTCGAGCGGACGATCGAGGCGACGGACGTGGTGGTGATCGGCGCCGGGCTCACCGGCCTGTGGACCGCGCTCTTCCTCAAGGAGCTGGCGCCGGAGCGCGACGTGGTCGTGGTCGAGCAGGAGACCGCCGCCTTCGGCGCGAGCGGGCGTAACGCCGGGATCCTCTCCGAGACGGTGGACCACGGGCACGCCCTGGCCGTCGGGCACTTCGGCGAAGCGGAGGCGCGACGGCTGGCGCGGCTGGGAGAGACCAACGTGGCGGAGATGATTGCTGAGCTCGAGCGGCGCGGCATCGCCTGCGACTACGAGCCGACCGGCCGCCTGATCGTCGCGCTGACGCCGGCGCACCTGGCCGAGTCCCGCCGGATGGTGGAGACCGCCCAGCGGCTCGGCGTGGACTCCTACCGCCGGCTGGATCGCGACGCGGTGACCGCGGAGATCCGCTCGCCGCTCTACCTGGGCGGAGTGGCGGCGAGCGCGGGCGGGATCCTGGATCCGGCAAAGTTGGTCGATGGTCTCCGGTCGGAGGCGGAGCGGCTCGGGGTGCGAGTATTCGAGCGGACGCCGGTGCGCGTGGTGGAGCCGGTGGGAGCTGGAGTACGGGTTCGCTCGGACGGGGGGGAGGTGCGGGGCCGACGCGCGGTGCTCGCCACGAGCGCCTACAGCCACCACCTGCTCCCCTCGCTGGCCCGACGCTTCATCCCTCTCTACGACTACATCCTGGTGAGCGATCCGCTCACGGCGGAACAGCGGGAGGCGATCGGGTGGCGGGGCCGGCAGGCGGTGACCGACGGGCGGTCGTTTTTCAACTACTACCGGCTCACGCGGGACGACCGGATCCTGTGGGGCACCAGCGAGGCGGCGTATTACCGGGGCAACCGCGTCGCCCCGGCCTGTGACCACTCGCCGGAACACTACGCCGCCCTGCGGGAGAGTTTCAGGCGGCACTTCCCACCGCTCTGGAGGCTCGAGTTCCCGTTCGCCTGGGGCGGTCCGATCTGCTCCACCACCCGGCTGACGCCGTTCTTCGGGCGGGCGCTCCGGGGACGGGTGCTGTACGGGCTCGGGTTCACCGGGCACGGACTGGGCACCACGCGAATCGCAGGACGCATTCTGGCGCACCTGGCGCTCGACCGCCACGACGCCCTGCTGGATCTCGCCCTGGTGCGGCGCCCTCCCCTTCCCTACCCGCCCGAGCCGCTGCGCTCGTGGGCCGTCCGGGCGGTCACCCGCGCGCTCAGGCAGGTGGACGCCGGTGCGCGCCCCGGTCTCCTGCTTCGGCTGCTCGACCGCCTCGGCGTCGGGTTCTCCAGCTGAGCGGCTCAGTCCCCGGTCTTCGCCATGTCGAGCAGCCGCTTCCAGAGCGGCTCCGGCACCGGTACCACCGACAGCCGTGACATGCGGACCAGGCCGAGCTCGGAGAAGGCGGGATCGGCCTTGATCCGGGCGAGCGTCACCGGCGCGGGCAGCGGCTCGCCCGGCTCGATGTCCACCACCGCGAGGCGCTCGTCACCGGCGGGATCGGGGTAGGGCTCGCCCGCCACAGTGGCGAGACCCATGAGGCGCTTCTCGTCGCCGGTGTGGTAGATGAGGACCCGGTCGCCCGGCCGCATGGAGCGCAGGTGCTTGAGCGCCAGGGCGTTGGTGATCCCGTCCCAGCGGGCGCGGCCGTCCCGGCGGAGGTCGGCGAAGGAGTACTCGGAAGGCTCGGTCTTGAGTATCCAGTAGCTGGGCATGGCCCCAAGGTAACCGGGGCCAGCCCGTGCGGAAGGAGGCCGCGGACCTACTGCTTGCGGACGGCGAAGGTCCGCGCGTCCACCGAATCGCCGTCGGCGAAGATCGTCACCTTGTAGGTGCCGACCGGCCAGCCCTTGGGGCGGGCGACGTGGAACTCGGTGTTCTCCGGCCCCTGCGGAGTGATGGTCCGAGAGGTCGAGTCCACCGTGCTGCCGGTCTGAAACTGCCAGACCGCCGTGAGGACGGCACTGTCCGGCATGCCGGTGGTGCCGACCGAGACGTAGACCGTGTCCTGGGGCGCGAACTGGAAGGTGGGCTCGGTGATCAGATTGTTCTCCCCGATCCGCTTGCCGATCATCACGCCGGCCACTTGAAGCTCGTCGGCCGGCGGGGCAGGCGCCGGGGCTGCGACGCTGTCGGCCGCTGCGCTCTCCGTGCCCGCCGATCGATCCGACTGCCCTCCGCACCCGGCGGCGAACACGGCCGCTCCGACCAGCACCCGCGCAACCCTCGACATGCACGCCTCCTGGGGAAGAAGTAGGACCGACCCGGCAGCGGCGCCGTGACGGCACGGCTTGCCGGACGGGCCGGACTGTCACCTATTCGTATTCCGGACCGGGTGCTCGGGTCCGTGACGGCTGTCACGCAGTCTCACTTCGCTACGGAGATCGCAGATGCGCTGGAGCCCGGGACATCGGAGCGCCAATGTGGAAGACCGCCGCGGTTCCGGCGGACGTTTCATCCGCGGCGCCGGCGGCATGGGCCTCGGCACCGTCGTGATTCTGCTGGTGCTGAGCCTGATCTTCAAGCAGGACATGTTCCAGCTCGTGGGGGGCGCGGGCGGCGCCCCGGTGGAAGCGCCGGCCGGCGCGCCGGTGGAGACCACCCCCGAGGAGCAGCGGCTGGTCGAGTTCGTCTCCTTCGTGCTGGACGACGCCCAGTCCGTCTGGGACAGCGTCCTGCCTGCCCACGGCGCGGCCTACCGGCCGGCTCGCCTGGTGCTCTTTCGCGACGCCATCCAGTCGGCCTGCGGCTTCGCCGAATCGGCCACGGGGCCGTTCTATTGCCCGGCGGACGAGAAGGTCTACATCGACCTCGGGTTCTACCAGGAGCTGCACGATCGCTTCGGCGCTCCCGGCGACTTCGCCCAGGCCTACGTGCTGGCACACGAGATCGGCCACCACGTGCAGAACGTGCTCGGGACCGAAGGCGAAGTGCGCCGGCTGCGCAGCTCCCGCCCGGATCTCGCCAACGAGCTGTCGGTCCGGCTCGAGCTGCAGGCCGACTGCTACGCGGGCGTCTGGGCCCACAGCACGGCCCAGCGCGACCTCCTCGAACGGGGTGACGTGGAGGAAGGGCTCGGCGCCGCGGCGGCGGTGGGCGACGACCGGATCCAGCGGATGGGCGGAGGACGGGTGTCGCCGGAGGCGTTCACCCACGGCAGCTCGGAACAGCGGATGCGCTGGTTCCAGGCGGGAATGCAGGCGGGCCGGCCGGACGCCTGCGACGCGTTCGGCCGGTAGAGTCCGACGGCCTGCGCTACCGCTTCACCTCGAAATCCCTGGTCTCGACCGGGCGCCCGTCCACGGCGACCTCGACCTTGTACTTGCCGGCGGGCCAGCCGCTCGGCTTGGCGATGTGAAACTCGGTCGTGGCGGGACCGGTCGGCGCGATGGTCTGCGAATCCGCCTGCACCACCTGGCCGTCCTCGTAGGTCCACCGGGCGCTGAGGGTGGTGCTCGGGGCCGAGCCCTCCGTCGCGACCGATACGTAGATCGTGTCCCTCGGCGTGAAGCTGGTGGTGGCCGCGGTGACTCGCTTGTCCGGACCGACCCTGCTGCCGAGCTCGACGGCGGACACGGTGAACGCCGGGGCCGCGGCGCCCGGGGCGGCGGCCTGGTCCTGCGGCGGAGGCGCGTCCTTCTTGCACGCCGCCGTCAGCGCGGCGACACCGAGAGCGAGGGCGAAGAACCTGCGACCGTGCGGGTGCATCGGCGGGACCTCCTGGGTATGGCTCAGTCGGGGATCCGGAACGTCTGTCCCGGGTGGATGAGATCGGGATCCTTGATCTGGTCCCGGTTCGCCTCGTAGATCCGCCGCCACTGCTGGGCGTCGCCGTAGTACCGCTTGGCGATCTTGGAGAGGCTGTCGCCCTTCACCACCGTGTAGGTGCGTTCCGCCGCCGGGGGCGGCGCCTCCGGTGCGGTGGACGAGCTGCCGCTCTCCACGTCGGAAAAGTCGGCCTTCGGCTTTTTCGGGTCTGGCATGATGGTCTCCTGTGCTGGTTGTCCGCCTCACCGCCGGCCGAACAGCGTGCCGAGCATTCCGCCCACGTCGTCCGCGATCGAGCCGTCGCCGTCGCGATCGAGCAGCCGCGACACCATGCCCATCACGCCGGGCGAGGCGGCGTTGATCGCGTCGCGCTCCCCGCCGAGCAGCACGGCCAGGTCCTCGGGGCCCAGGCCGCGCTCCCGCCGGGTGCGGCCCAGCGCGCCCATCACCACTGGGGCGAGCATCGCCAGGAGCGGCCCGACCTTGGCCAGATCGAGCCCGGACGCCTTGGCGACCCCCCGCTCGGCCACTTCCCGGCGGTCTCCCAGCACGTGGCGCAGGATCGCGTCGCCCTCCCCGCCGGGCGCGGGCGGCGGCTGGTCCAGCCGGCTGCCGTCGTGGTCGCGGGCGAGCGCATCGTGCAGCTCGCGGGCTCCGTTGGGGTCGCTGGCGTTGCGGGCGAGTGCGCCGAGGAGGAGCGGAAGCGCCGCCGAGATCGCGGTGCCGGTGGTGTCGCGGTCCGCCCCGAGGCGGCCGCTGATCTGCTGAATGGCGTTCCCGTCGAGCCGGGAGCCGAGGACGTCGAGGATGCCGGCCATGGGTGCCCCATCGCGGAAGGATGACGAGTTCGTTTTGCCGAGTGCGGACGACCGGAACGAGCTAAGATGACCAGGGGGGAGCGGATGGTGTGTGACAGGCGTCACACACGGCGTCGTCAGGTGCCGGGGGCCTCCCGTCGCTCGATCTCGGTCACGCCCTTCACCCGGCGCACCGCCTTCATGACCTTGGCCAGGTGCGGCAGATTGTCCACCTCGACGAAAATGGTGCCGAACACGGTGCCGTCCTTGGTGTGCAGGTCGGCGCCCCGGATGTTGGTGCCGGTCTGGCTCACGGCTTCCATGATGTCCGCGTAGAGCCCCCGGCGATCCTCTCCCGTCACCGCGAGCCGCACCGCGAACGCCTCGCCGGCGGTCTCCTGCCAGTCGATGTCCACCCGGCGCTCGTCGGCGACGAGGGTGAGGAGATTGGGGCAGTCCGCCCGGTGGATGGAGATGCCCCGGCCCTGGGTCACATAGCCCACCACGGCGTCGCCCGGCACCGGCT
>DASUSR010000342.1:0-6513 GCA_036375015.1 Gemmatimonadales bacterium | reverse complement strand
AGCCGCAAACGAAACACCCCGTCCGGTGCCGGACGGGGTGCGTCGCTCGAGGAGCGGGGCTGACGGGGCTCGAACCCGCGACCTCCGCAGTGACAGTGCGGCACTCTAACCAAGCTGAGCTACAGCCCCCGAACGCGAGGGCGCAATATAGGCCCGGTGATGGGCATCGTCTAGGCCCGCCGAGCCCGGAGACGCCTCACTTGCAGTAGGCCTTCTGCATCGACGCCACCCGCGGGCGGTACTGCTTGATGATGCTCAGATTCTTGTCGGCCGCTTCCGGGTTGACGGTCCGCCCGGCGGTCAGCGCCGTCTCCGACTCGGTCAGCAGCGTCTCCATCTGCTTGGCCAGATCGCAGGACTTCTCCTTCTCCGCCTGCGGATCGATCTGCGGCACCTGGAAGAGCGTGGCCAGCCCCAGCAGGTAGTTGGCCGCCGGATACACCTTGCCGCTCTGGCTGGCGTTCTGGACCGCCAGCCGGAGCAGCTCCGACGCGCCCGGCAGGTCCTGCGGCTGCTGGAGCAGCGGCGCGGCGCCGGTGTAGAGCAGCGCGGCCGCGTTCTCCTTGGCCTGCGCGTCGCCGTAGCGGATGGCGTACTCGATGAACGGCAGCGCTTCCTTCGGCCGGCCGCGCCGCGTGTCGGGGGGCGCGCCGCCGGCGGCCGCGGTATCGGTCGGCGCGGTCTGCCCGCCGGCCGCACCGGTATCGGGACGGGTGGCGGTGGCCCCACCCGCCGTGGCCGGCGGGTTGATCAGCACCTGGGCTGCGGCGAGAGCCGGCCCGATGGCGGTCGTGTCCTTGGCGATGATCCGGTTGGTGATGGCCACGACGCTGTCCACCTGCCCGGTCATGCTGTAGGCCCGGTTCAGGTAGCCGAGCAGCGTCGGGTTGTCGGGATACTTGCGCACGCCGATCTGGGCCCACTTCAGGAGCCGGGTGGTATCGGGCTGCTCACCCTCGGCCGCCGCGGCCGAGATCTTGGTGAAGAAGAGCGTGTCCGCCTTGGTCGAGTCGGTGGCGTACATCGTCTCGAGAGCGTCCACCGCGCACTTGAAGTTGCTCAGGAAGAGGCAGGCGTTGCTCTTCAGGTCGTAGAGGTCGGCGTTGTAGGGGTCGATCTTGAGTCCCTCGTCCGCCACTTCCAGCGCCGTCTCGGGGTGCCCGGTCTGAAGGAAGTACTTGAACAGCTCCTCACGCAGCTTCTGGTTGGTCGGCGCGACCCGGAGCATCTCCTTGAACGCCACCAGTGTATTGGTCGTATCGTTGGACTGCTGATACTGGGTGGCGAGCGCGGTCCAGGCGGGCAGGCTCTGCGGATCGCCCTTTACGGAGGCGCGCAGGTGCTTCACGACCTCCTCGCGGGGACCCTTCTTGTCCTGGGTGATCAGGGCGAGACAGTAGTGCGCCAGGCCGTGGTCGGGGAGCTGCTTGATCGCCTTCTCCGCCGCCTCGACCGCCTTGTCCGGCTTGCTGGTGCGCTGCTCGATGCAGGCCTTGGCCTCGTCCAGCGATTCGACGGCGGGCTCGAGCGCGTCCGCCAGCCGCTTGCCGAAGGCCTGGGGGCTCTCGCCCGAGTTCTGCGTCAGCGTCACCATGTTGCCGGCGTCGTCGTTCACGCCGGTGAGCCGGGCGTTCACCGTGTAGCGGTTGCCCTCGCCCTTGGACATCGTGGAGCTCACCAGGAAGCGGGCCTGGATGTTCTTGGCCAGCGTGGAGGCCAGGGCCGGGCTCAGAATGGCGTCCTTCGGATAGCCGTACTGGGTCAGGGCGTCGTTCATCTGGGCCTGCTCGACGACCTGGTAGTCGCGTCCGACGACGCTCTTCATCTCCTCGCGCACCGCGGAGCCGATCGTCACGGCGGGCGCTGAGTCGACGGCGGCGAACGCGAAGGGGTTGGCGACCATGAACCGGGGCGCCATCGTCACTTGGGTACTCGTGCGGGCGTTGCGTGGGATCCCCTGCGCGGCCAGCGGCGCGGTGAGCCCGACGGCAAGGGCCATGAGCGGAACGAGACGGACCAGGAACATGCCTGAAGCCTCCACAAAGGATCGATCCCGAGGGACCAGCGACGCCGCGCTCGGCACGCGGGCTCGGATGGGCGAAGAGGGATTCGAACCCCCGACATCCTGCGTGTAAGGCAGGCGCTCTGAACCAGACTGAGCTATTCGCCCGGAACAACCGTCCCGGCCCCAAGGACTACCACCTTGCGCAGGGACCGTGCCGTGACCGCCAACACCTTTCCTACAACGCGATTCCCAGCGGGAAGAGCACGCAGTATCCGAGGACCAGGATCACGGCGGCCGCGCTCGGATACCCCGCTCGCAGCGTGATGTAGCCAGCTGCCAGGACCAGGAGTGCGGCCGCGAGTATCACGAGGTTGCGACGGGCGAGCAGGTGCCGCCGGGGCGGAGCCGCCGGCCGGATCGTTGACATAAGCCTTGAGCCTATCACCCCGGACGGGTCGGGTCAAGTTCCGATCCGCCTAGAGGTTCCGGCTCTACCTCCCAGCCTTCGTCCAGGGCGGCCCGCCGGGCGCGATCGGCCCGTCGCCGAAAGTGGACGAGGCCGAGGACGAGAGCGGCCACCGCGAGCCACCCGCCGCCGGCCAGCAGCCAGGTTGCCAGGCCGTAGCGGCGCCGGGTCGCCTGCTGCCAGGCCTCATCGAAGCGTCCCGGCGAGAGTCCGGTGGTGGCGAGCACCGCCGCCTCGAAGTCCTCGCCCCCGCGCAGCCGGTCCATCAGAGGGGACAGCGTCCCGCTGGGATTCCGGCGGGCGAGCTCCGCCACGGCCGACATGGCCAGCGCGTAGGCGGCCTCCGCGGTGCCGGGGGAGCCCCGCAGTGCCCCGTCGAGCGCCCGGAGGTCGGGCAGCGCGCCCCGGGCGACGGCCAGATTCACCTCGAGCGCGGTGTAGCGGTCCCACTCGCCTGCCGCATACCCGGCGTATCCCTCATCGAACCAGAGGGGGACCCGTACCTGGACGTTCTGGTGCAGGACCATGTGCGCCAGCTCGTGGCGCAGGATCCGGGGCAGCTGTGTGGCGTCTGCCCGGATGGCGACCGTGCCCGCCTCGGGGAGCGCGATCGCCGCGCCCCACTCGGGTGCCCGGCCGCTGGTGAGGGAATCGAACCCCGCTCCGTCGCGCACCACGATCAGCCGGAGCGAGTCGAGCGACCGGCGCCCCAGCCCCGGCCACTCGGTCGGCTGCGCGGCCCGCTCCGCCAGCTCGATGCCGAGCGGGAGCTGTGCTGGCGCGGCCACGACCGTGATCGAGCCGACCTGGACCGCCCGCGCCTGAGCGGCAGCCCGCCCCGGGGCGGGCGGGAAACCCATTGTGAACAGGAACAGAACTAGGCGAGCAGACTTCGCGGGACCTCACCTCCGGCAGCCACCAGATCGAGCATCTCCCGGCACCGCTTGGCCCAGGGGTTGAACTTGTTGGCCCGGTGCCCCTCCTCCCAGGTCGCCCGCGCGGCATTCCGGTCGCCGGCGAACCACTGGGCCCGACCCAGCTCGAAGTAGGCCTCGATCAGATTGGGGCCCAGCGTGAGCGTCTTCCGGAAGAAGGTCTGGGCGTCCTCGTACATCTCGCGCTCGAGGTACACCAGTCCAAGATAATAGTGTGCGTACAGCGTGGCCTTGCGGTCGTTGTCGAGCCGGATGGCCCTGGAGAGGTGCTCGATGGCCTCACCGAAGATCCGCTTCTTCAGACAGATGTAGCCGACGTTGATGCGGGCGAGCGCGTTGGCCGGCTCCTTCATCAGCACCTTGGAGAAGGTGGCGAGCGCCTCGTCGTAATCCTCATGGAGCATCTGGGCCCAGCCCAGCAGCGACTGGGCCTGGACCGCGCCGGGCGAGAGGGCGAGGGCCTTGTCCAGCGACTGGATCGCGCCGGCATAGTCCCCCAGCGAGATGAGACTCCAGCCCTTCTCGACGAACGTGGAGGCGCCGAGATGGTCGGCGTGCACCGCGGGGCGCTCGCCGGTGAACTGCGGGGCCGGAGCCGGCTCCGCGGCGGCGGGCACCGGGTTGGCGGCCGCCGCCTGCTTGTACCGCTCCACCAGCCCCTTGATCTCCTCCTTCACCTGGCCCAGGTCGTTGAGCGCTCCGTCCACCCGCTTGAACAGCGCGATGATCTCCCGCTTGACCGCCTCGCGGCTCCCCGGGTCTGCGGCCGCACCGATCCGGCCCTCGATGTCCTGGACCTCGGCGCGGAGGGCGGTGAGCCACGGCTCGCTCATCTCAGGAGCTCTCCATCCCGCTGAGGGCCAGTCGCTCGCTCGAGGACAGCAGCTTGCGTGCATTGAGGATGATGATGGTGCGCTCCGGGCGGCTGATGATCCCGGCGATGTACGCCGCCGCCAGGCCGCGCACCACCGGCGCGGGAGCGGCGATGGCGGTGCTGTCCACCCGGAGCACTTCCCTGACCTCGTCCACCAGCACCCCGATCCGCTGATCGCCGAGGTCCAGCACCATGAGCCGGGTCTCCTCCCGGAGCGTCGCCTCGAGCTGCAGTCGCTTGCGCAGGTCCACCACCGGCACCGCGCCCCCGGCGTACGGCACCACGCCCTCGAGAAATTCGGGGGCCTGCGGCAGCGGGGACGGGGTCTGGTAACGCAGGATGCGCTCGATCTGCAGGATGTCGAAGGCGAACTCCTGCGGCCCCACCCGAAACGTCACCACCTGCACGTCTTCGCCGGTCGTCATGCCGATGCCGCCTCCCGGATACGGGCGCCGAGCGCGTCCAGATCGAGCAGCGGCACCAGTCGGTTCTCGTGCCGCGCCACCGCCGAGGCCCAGGGGAGGGTGGCGCCGTCGGGCACCGCCAGCCCGGTGCCCAGCAGCACCTCCTCCGCGTTCTCCACCTCGAGGCAGAGGCGGCGGCCGTCGGCGTCCACCAGCACCCCGGTCTCGCCGCGGGCCGAGGGGCAGGGCGCGCCGTCGAGCAGGGCGCCGAGGTGCACCACCGGCACCAGCCGTCCGCGAACGAGCGCGACCCCGCGCACGGCGGGCTCGAGCGCGGGGACCGCGTGCACCGCCCCGGGGTCGAGCACCTCGATCACGCGCGGCAAGGCGAGCCCGACGAGGCGCTCCCGCGCCCGCACCAGCAGCCAGGCCGCGGCGCCGCGGCTCATGGTCGCGCCATCCGCGCGAGCTCGGTGTCCACCGCCGCGGCGATCCGGCCGATCGGCAGGCTGTGCGTCACGCCCCCCGCCTGCACCGCCGCGCCCGGCATGCCATAGATGGTGGCGCTCTCCCGATCCTGCGCGATGCCGACGGCCCCGGCCTCGCGCATGCGGCGGAGGCCTTCCGCACCGTCGCGCCCGAGGCCGGTGAGCACCACTCCCACCGCGCGCGGCCCGTACACCTCCGCCACGCTGCGGAAGAGCGGGTCCGCGGACGGTCGCACGCCCCACACCGTGGGCCCCCGGTCCAGTGCGAGCCGAGGACCGTCGGAGCCGACCACGACCCGCATGTGGTAGTCCCCCGGAGCCACGTAGGCGGTATCGGCCAGGAGGGGGGCGTCGTGCGCCCCCTCCACCACTGCCAGCCGACTCTGCGCGGCCAGCCGCTCCGCGAGACTGTGGGTGAACCGGGGCGGCATGTGCTGCACGATCAGCACCGCCGCCTCCGCGCCGCGCCCCAGCCGGGGGACGACCTCGGCCAGCGCGCGGGGACCGCCGGTGGACGCCGCGATCGCGACGCAGTAGCGGGCCCGCCCCGGCAGCGCGAACATGGCCTGGCGCGCGGGCGTCCCCTCGGGCGGACGGGCGAGCATCGGCAGGCGGTGGATGTCGGCCGTTCGCGCCGCGCGCAGCACGCCGCGCAGCCGTTCCGCGAAGCGCTCGGTGGCCCCCTCGGAGCGGTCCTCGTCCTTGGCCACCAGGTCCACCGCACCGAGCTCCAGCGCCCGGATCGCCGCTGCCGTACCGGGACCGGCGTAGGAGCTCACCACCACGATCGGCCGGGGCGACTCGGACATGATGTATCCGATGGCGCCGAGCCCGTCGAGCCCCGGCATCTCCAGATCCATCAGCACGAGGTCCGGCGCGTGCGCGTGCACCTTGCGGAGCGCGTCCATGCCGTTCCGCGCCGTGCCGACGACCTCGAACTCCCCGTCGCCGGCCACGGCTTCCGAGAGCAGCCGCCGGAAGAACGGGCTGTCGTCCACCACCAGAACGGTGGAGCGGTCAGAGGATCTGGAGGCCATGAGCCAAGGAGCTTACCTGGACGGTGCCGCACGCGACGAGCAGCCGGACCGTGCGCCCGAAATCGCCGCCCACGTTCTGGGAGACCAGCGGGATGCCGTGACTGCTCAGCACCTGGCGCGAGGCGACCACGTTCCGCTCCCCCATCTGGATGGTACCGGGCGCCGCCAGGGAGGCGAACATGCTGGCGCCCCCCACGAGCCGCGCGGTGATGCGCCGCGGGCTCGCGCCCGCGCGGGCCATGAGCTCGAGCAGCCTGGGCACCGCCGTCTGGGGGAACTTGGCGGGATTGTCGTCCCGGCGGCT
>DASUSR010000341.1:0-9788 GCA_036375015.1 Gemmatimonadales bacterium | reverse complement strand
CTGCATGAGCTGGATCCGGTCCCGACCCTCGCGGAGCTCGAGGCCACTCACCTGCTGGAGGTGCCCGATCATCAGGCGCGGGTACTCGGACTCCGCGTTGATGCCGGTGCCCACCGCGGTGCCCCCGATGTTCATCTCGCGCAGCCAGTCCGCCGCCTGCACCAGCTTGTCCCGGTGCCGCTGGATGGTGTGGCTGTAGGCGGTGAACTCCTGGCCGAGGCGGATGGGGGTGGCGTCCTGCAGGTGGGTGCGGCCGGACTTGATGATGTCGTCGAACGCGACGCCCTTGGCGAGCAGCGAGTGGGCCAGTTGCTCCAGCGCGACGAGGGTGTCGGGCAGGGTCGCGAGCGTCGCCAGGCGCATGGCGGTGGGAATCACGTCGTTGGTGCTCTGCGCCATGTTGACGTGATCGTTGGGGTGCACCGGAGTGTAGGCCCCGCGCGTGGACCCCAGCAGCTCGTTGGCCCGGTTGGCGAGCACCTCGTTAGCGTTCATGTTGTGGCTGGTCCCGGCGCCGGCCTGGTACACGTCCACGATGAACTGATCGCGGTGCTGCCCGCCGAGCACCTCGTCCGCGGCGCGCACGATGGCGTCGGCGAGCGTGGCCTCGAGCCGGCCGGTGTCCCGGTGGGTGAGCGCGGCGGACCGCTTGATCCAGACCACCGCGTCCACGAAGGCGGGCAGCGGCCGCAGACCGGAGATCGGGAAGTTCTCCGCCGCGCGGAGCGTCTGAATGCCGTAGAGCGCCGATGCGGGGACCGGCTTCTCGCCGAGGGGATCGCGCTCGATGCGGGAGGTAGTCATGGGCTCTAACGTAGCGCGGCGAACGGGGTCTTGTCACCCTGAGCCGGACGGCATCCACGACGGAGACACGAGATGAGCGGGTGGTTCAGGGACATCGCGGGGGCGGCCTCGTTCGAGCCGGCCAGGGCGGCCAAGGCGGACCTCTTCCGGGGCGAGCACATGTTCGTCGGCCTCAACTGCTTCGAGCCGGGACAGGGACAGAAGGTCCACGCCCACGCGGGGGCGGACAAGTTCTATCTCATCGTCTCCGGACGCGCCCGGCTCACCGTGGGGGACGAGACCCGCGAGGCCGGTCCGGGCACGGTCGTCTGGGCGCCGGCCGACGTCCCCCACGGCGTGGCCGAGGCGCTGGAGCGCACGGTGATGCTAGTGGCGATCGCTCCACCGCCGCGCTAGGGCGGTCACGGCCCCCCAGCCGTACCACCGCGCCGCCAGCGCCAGCCCGAGCACGACGCCCACCCCATTGGTGTAGAACCGCCAGAGCAGCAGGATCCATCCTTCCGCCGCGCCCAGCTCTCCCGCGGCCCCGCCCAGGAAACCCAGCTCGACCGCCCCGGCGCCGGACGGCGTCGGGAGGATCAACTGGCTGTACAGCAAGGCGAACGAGCCCACCGCGAGGGGGCCCATCGACGGCGGATCCGGGAGGGTGAGGGCGAGCACCGGAAGGATCGCCACCCGGGTGGCGACGTTGAGGAAGCTGAGCGGCG
Source organism: Gemmatimonadales bacterium (assembly GCA_036375015.1). Taxonomy (GTDB): domain Bacteria; phylum Gemmatimonadota; class Gemmatimonadetes; order Gemmatimonadales; family GWC2-71-9; genus CAVVWJ01. The sequence goes on along the minus strand of DASUSR010000341.1, from coordinate 8,277 downwards.
CGGTGGCCACGAGGATCCCGACGGGCAGCCGCCGCCAGTACACCCGTACCCGGCGGATGGGCCGGCGCACGTGGTGCGCCGCGGGAGCGGCCACCCGACGGGCGTAGACGTAGGCGACGACACTGACCGCCACCACGAGCGCGAGCCAGGGCCAGGAGTCCACCACCGTGCTCGCGAGCCGCGGCCCCGCCTCCGCCCACCAGGCCGGAGCATAGCGCCAGATCAGCCAGGCGGCGACCGCGATGACTACCGGCCAGGCCGCGAGCACCTCGACGCTGATGGCGACGAAGGACGCCACGGCGGGCACCTTGCTCCGCAGCATGCCGACCAGTCGGGCGGGCTCGCCGCCGATGCGCAGGGGGGTGAGGGCGCAGGCGGCGTCCCCGAACGCGTTCAGCACGAACGCGTCCCGGAAACCCAGCCGATGCCCCAGCCCGTGCACGATCCACTGAATGCGCCAGGCCCGTGCGACGAAATCGAGCACGACCAGGACCACGCACAGGAGGTGCGCCTCGACCGGCGTCAGGGTCACACGCCCAGAATCCGGTGGTAGACCTCGAACAGCCGGTCGAGCACGCGGTCCCAGGCGTGGTTGGCCTCGGCGTACCGCCGGCCGATGTTGCCGAGGGCCGGGAGGTCGGAGCCCAGGAGCGCCACGGCGACCTCGGCGAAGTGCGCCGGATCGCCCGCGGCGTACATCCGCCCGGCGCCGGAGCGGCTCACCGCCTCCGCCACACCGCCTTGATCCACCGACAGGATCGGCAGCCCGCTCGCCAGCGCCTCCATGGCGGAGAGACCGAAGGTCTCGGCCGGCCCGGGAGCGAGGTAGAGGTCGGCGGCGGCGTAAAGATCGGCGAGACGGGCGCGGTCGCGCTGGTAGCCGAGCCAGATGGCCCGCTCCGCTCCTCCCGCGCGCCGCAGGGCGCGCTCCCCGGGCCCGGCGCCCACAAGCACCAGGCGCGCGCCGGTCCGTCGCTCCACCTCGCCCCATGCGCCGAGCACGAGATCGATCTCCTTCTCCCTGGCGAACCGGCCCACGTACAGGACCAGCGGTCCGGCGGGGAGCGCGAAGCGGCGGCGGGTCTCCCCGGCGTGCGCCCGCCGGCCGGGGGTGAACAGCTCGAGATCGACCCCGAGCGGAACGTGCACCACGTTAGGAACCCCCGCACTCTCCAGCTCGCGTGCCACCGATCGGCAGGGGGCGATCGTGGCCTGCACCATCCTCCCGATGCGGCGCACATAGCGCCAGGCGAGGGCGCTCGCGGCGAGACGCACGTGACCCGCGGCGGCGGGGTGCGGCGCGATGATGCGAGGGAAATTGCTGTGATAGAACCACACAGCCGGCACCGGGTGATCCCGCGCGGCCCGGCGCGCGAGCCAGGGCGCGAGCCACGCGCTGCCCACTTCGATCAGGGTGGGCTGCTCGTGGGCCACGATGCGGCCGGTGCTCGCCGCGGACAGCATGACGCGGTACGGCTTCTGGGTGGGGATGGCCGGACCGTGCAGCCGGTAGCAGCGCACGCCGGAGGCCTCGAGTATCTCGTCGCGCGGGCCGGGGACCACGATCACCTGCCGCAGGTGGGGCCGCCGCTGGACATAGTGCGCCTTCTCGAGCAGGTAGGTGCGCACTCCTCCGGTGGTCTCGCCGAAGAACTCGGTAATGTCGAGCACGCCGAGCCCGGCGCCGGGACGAAGTCTCGGCGGCAACTCGGTACGGGCGATGTCGAGGGGCGTCGGAGTTGCCACGGGCCGCAGATCCAGGATGCCCGCGGCGGGCTCAGTCAGAGCAATCCCCGAGCGGATAGACGGTGCCGCAGTTGGCGCAGGGATTCTTGCAGCCGAGGGCGCGCGAAGGGACGGGAAAACCGCAACGAAGGCAGGACAGGGGGGCGGCGGGGCGGGGCGGCGGAGGGCCACCGGGCGCGTCAGTGCGCCGCCCGGATCGGTCCTGCCCCGCCGCCCGCCCGCCCCGCTGCCCCGCGGACGTCACGCCCTCACGCTCCCCGCCAGGAACGGATTGGTCAGCCGCTCGATCCCGATCGTAGTATCCGGACCATGGCCGCTGTGGACCACCGTGGAATCCGGCAGCGAGAGGAACTGGGTCTGGATCGTGGCCATCAGCGTCGGGAAGTCACCCCCGGGAAGATCGGTCCGGCCTATGGATCCGTTGAACAGCACGTCCCCGCCGAAGACCATGCCGTGGCCCACGAAGCTCACGCTGCCGGGTGAGTGTCCGGGGGTGAAGCGGACCTCGAACTCGTAGGCTCCGACCCGCACCGCCGTGCCGGGACGAAGCTCGGCATCCGGGGGCGGCGGGGGATCGGCCTGCAGCCCCACCCACGCGGCGAACTGGGGCAGCGCGTCGTAGAGCCGTCGGTCCAGCGGGTGCAGATGGATCGGCGCGCCGGTGGCGGCGCGCACCGCGGCGACCCCGAGGATGTGATCGATGTGACCGTGGGTGAGCCAGATGGCCCGGAGGGACAGCGCGCGGGTGTCGAGCTCCGCCAGGAACATCGCGGGCTCCTCACCGGGATCGATGAGCACCGCCTCGCGAGCTCCCCGATCGGCCACCAGATAGCAGTTCTCGGCGAACTGCCCGTTGGGCAGCGCCACGACCTCCAGCTCGGACATCAGGCCGACGCGGTCACCGGCGCGGCGACCCCGTACGCCTCGGCGCCGCCGACCGACTCCGCGCCTTCCGGCGCCGCAGGCCGGGGCACGCCGATGTCGCCCAGCACCGCGCGCACCGGGTCGGGCTGACCGGTTCGGAGCGCCTTGATGTAGCGGTCCGCCGCGATGGCGGCGGTGGTCGCGTCGCCCTGCGCCGTGGTCACTTGGCGGGTGAGCTGGGCCCGCATGTCGCCCGCCACGAAGAGCCCGGGAATGGAGCTGTGCATCGCGAGATCGGTGATCACGTACCCGCCGGCGTCGTGCACGTAGTGGCCGGCGATCACCCCGGTGTTGGGCCGGAACCCGATGAAGACGAAGAGTCCCGTGGCCTCGATCCGCCGGCGCTCGCCGGTGACCACGTCCCGCACCTTGAGACCGGTCATGCCGGCGGCGGGGGAGCCCTCGACCTCCTCCGGCACCGTGTTCCAGATCACCTCGATCTTCGGGTTGTCGAACACGCGCTGCTGGATCACCTTCGACGCGCGGAACTCGTTGCGCCGGTGGACCAGCGTCACCTTGGACGCGAACCGGGTCAGGAAGTCGGCCTCCTCGCAGGCCGCGTCGCCGCCCCCGACCACTACCACATGGTGGTTCCGGAAGAACGCGCCGTCGCACACCGCACAATAGGAGACGCCCTTCCCGGCATACTCGAGCTCGCCCGGGATGCCCAGCTTGAGCGGCGTGCCCCCCGCCGTGACGATCACCGCGGGCGACAGGTACAGGTCGCCGGCGCTGGTGCTCGTCTCGAAGAGCCCGTCCTCCGGACGCTTGCGCACCTGCTCGACGTTGACCCCCAGCACGAACTCCGCGCCGAACTCCTGAGCGTGCTCGGCATACTTCTGCGCCAGTTCCCGGCCCAGGATCTTGGGGAAGCCGGGCACGTCGTCGAGATACTCGGTGTTGAGCAGCTCGCCGCCGGGAACCCCGCGCTCGAGCACCGCGGTCTTGAGCATGGCGCGTCCGGTGTAGAGCGCCGCCGCCATCCCGGCGGGTCCCGCTCCCACGATCACGACGTCGTACTCTTTGGTCTCTGGCATTGGCGACAGCCCGCAGCAAGTGGTGAAAGGCCTCTGAGCGATCCGCTCAAATATAGAACGTCCGGGGGTTCCCGCGCCGGGGGCGGAGCCCGGAAGTGCCGGTCAGGGGCCCACATGCAGGATGCCGGCGGCCCCGTGGCAGGACGAGACCGTCCCCACCAGCACGTCCACCGCTTCATGGGTCGTTCCGGCCCGTTCCACCACCCGGTCGCCCTCGAGCACCGAGTCCACGTCGAACATGCCGACCCCGTACAACCGGTGCCGGCAAAGGAACAACACCGGGCCCTCGGTCGGACGCGCGAGGGCGAGGGTCGCGGTGAGCCGCTGAAGCGATTCGCCCATCTCCCAGGTACGAGGCGCGCGGATCACGGGACAGATCGCGGGCTCGATGCAGTGCACCGGACAGGTCCAGTCGGCGAAGGAGAGATAGCGCGTCCGGTCGGGCCCGGTCACGTCGTATGGGGTGCCCGGTCCCGCCGGGACCGGGCGCCGCTCCACCACGCGTCCCGGCCAGCGGCCGCGGGCCCGCCGCAGCAGCCAGTCGTACATGAGATGCGGCATGAGCGGCGACGGCACGATCGTGTCGGGGGGCTCGCCCGGTCCCTGGGCCGCCGAGCTGCCGAGCCAGCGATCGAAGAAGGCATCCCAGTCCTCGACCACGAGCTGCACCCCGACCGCGAGGTCGGGGTCGCCGGCGACGCGGCACGCCGGGTCGCGGTCCACGACGAGGATGCGGCGGTACTCGGCCCGTCCGGCCCGTTGGGCTCGCACGAGCTGCCCGGCATAGAAGGAGCCGTAGCAGCCCCCGCCGACGATGGCGACGTCGCGGAGCCGGACCCTATCGGAGGAGTCGTCCGCCATCGACGACCAGGACCTCACCGGTCACGAAGTCCCCGCCCTCCACCAGGTAGAGCAGCGCGGCGACCGCGTCGGCAGGATTCCCGAGGCGCCCGAGCGGGGTGGATCGCGCGAGCCGTTCGCGCTCGGCGGCATCGTACTCCTCGGGAACGAGCACCGCGCCCGGCGCGATCGCGTTGACAGTCACCTCGGGTGCCAGCGCGCGGGCGAGCACCCGGGTCAGCATGACCACGCCGGCCTTGCTGACCGAGTGGGCGGCGAATCCGGGCCACGGCTGAAGTCCGGCGAGATCGGCCAGGTTCACCACCTTGCCGCGCGCCGCGCGCAGGGCGGGAGCGGCGCCCTGGGTGCAGAAGAACACCGACCGGAGGTTGAGGTCGAGGATCGCGTCGTACTGCTCCGGGGTGGTGTCCTCGAAGGGCAGCCGGTGCATGACGGCCGCGGAGTTGACCAGGAGATCGAGCCGGCCGAGCTCGGTGGCCACCCGGCGGGGGAGCTCCCGCGCGGCGAGCGGGTCGGAGAGATCCGCCGCGAAGCAGGCGGCCCGCCCGCCCGCCGCGACGATCTCGTCCCGTAGCTCGGTGGCGCCCGCGGCCGACGTGTGGTGATGAACGGCGAGCGTCATCCCGCGCCCGGCGAGGGCGGCGGCCATCGCACGGCCCAGCCGGCGGCCCGCGCCCGTCACCAGGGCGACGCGCCCGCCCAGGTCCATCAGACCCGACCCGAGGACGCCCGCGGGGCGATGGGCAGGATGTGGCCGGTCACCTCGGCCGCGTCCGCGGCGGCCAGGGACATGATCCCCTCGGTGATGTCGCTCAGCTCCACGTAGTCGGCGCTTTCACCCGCGGTGGCCACATTGTCGCTGGTGCGGACCATGCCGGGTGCCACGGCGTTCACGCGGATGCCACGGTCCGACAGCTCGAGCGCGAGGCTGCGCGTGAATCCCGCCACTCCGGCCTTGGCGGCCGAGTAGACGGCCATGGGGCTTTGCGGGTCGAAGTAGGCGATGGAGGAGACGTTGACGATGCATCCCCGGGTCCGCGCCAGCGCGGGGATCGCCGCCTGCGAGACCAGCACGGTCGTCTTGAGGTTGATCGCCACCTCGCGGTCGAAGGCATCGGCGCTCAAGGTGTCGATCGGCCCGTAGGTGGTGAGTCCGCCCGCGAGGTTCACCACGACGTCGAGCCGGCCGAAGTGCTTGAGCGCGGTCTCCACCGCGAGCGCGGCGATGTCGGGCTGGGTCAGGTCGCCGGCGGAGGGCCGGGCGTTCACGCCTTCGGCGGCGAACTCGCGCACCCGCTCGGCCACCCCCACCGCGTTCAGGTCGCAGGCGACGATCATGGCGCCCGCCTTCCCGAACGAGAGCGCCACGGCGTTGCCGATCTGCCCCGCGCGGCCCACGCCGGTGACCAGCACCACCTTGCCCGAGAAATCGAACTTCTGCGCGCTCATGCGTGCCTCAGCGATTCCAGGATGATCTCGGCCCCCGGGGCCCCTGCCTGACTGTACCGAATGATGCCGTCCCGGTCCACCAGGCAGACCGATCGGGCGATGGACTGCCCGTCAGGCCGCACGGCGCCGTAGGCACGGCTCACCGCGAGCGCCGGGTCCGAGAGCAATGGGAACGGCAGCCGGAGCCGCGCGGCGTACCCCGCGTGGCTTTCCACCGGTGCGGGATTGATGCCGAGCGGCTGGACCCCGCTGCCCCGATATCGCTCGATCTCATCGCGCACGGCGGAGAGCTGGCGGTTTCAGCCGGGTGTGTCGTTGCCCGGGTAGAAGATCAGGAGCACGCGGGACTTCTCCAGCAGGCCCGACAGCTCGTAGCGCCGGCCGTCGGAGCCGGCCAGGGCGAAATCGGGCGCGGGCGTGCCCGGCTCCAGGAGGCGCTTCACGCCGCCACACCGGACCGCCGGTCGTCGAGCCGGTCGAGCCACTCGGAGGGCACATCCTGGGAGCCGAGCGCCCCGTACGCCTCGCCGGGCATGGGATCGCCGTGCCAGTCGCTGCCGCCGCTCCGCAGCAGACCCAGCTCCAGGGCGAGGTCGGTGAGCCGGGCGCGGGTATCCGGGTCGTGGCTCGGGTGGCGCGTTTCCACCGCGTCCAGCCCCTCCTCCTTGAGCCGCTGCAGGAACGATCGGGTACCCCGGTCCTTGAGATGCGCCACCGAGACGATCCCGCGGAGAGAGTGGACCAGGTCGGCGATCCCGCGAAAGCCGGGCAGCACCTTGTCCACGAAAGCGGGCCGCCCTCGCCCCAGCCAGCGATCGAAGGCCTGGCCCGCCACCGGCACGTGCCCCCGCCGGGCGAGCGCCCGGGCCACGTGGGGCCTGCCGACGGCACCACCCGCGGCTTCGCTCAGCACGTCCTCGAAAGACAGGTCGATGCCCAGGTGCTGGAGGCGGGTGACCATCTCGCGCCCCCTGCGCACCCGATCCGCGCGGCAGCGCTGGAGGAAAGTCTCGAGGGCGGAGCTGTCGGGCGGGAGGAAGTAGCCCAGCACGTGCATCTCGCCCCAGGGTGCGGCGGCGGAGAACTCGCACCCGGCGACCACCCGGAGGCCGAGCCGCTGGCCCGCCTCGAGGGCGGCCGGCACGCCGGCGATGGTGTCGTGGTCGGTGAGCGCGATGGCCGAGAGGCCTGCCCGGTGGGCGCGCTCCACCACCTCCCCCGGCGGCAGGCTGCCGTCGGAGGCGGTGGAGTGCACGTGCAGGTCGACCGTTGCGCCGGGCGGTGGCTCGAGGGCCGCGCTCAGCGGCGGTAACCCATCTCGGGCGCGGTCCATGAGGGCTGCGAATGCGCGAGCAGCTCGCGCAGCTCGGCGTCGGTGAGCCGGGCCAGCGACAGCTCGCGACTCTTGACCCCGACCGGCGCATAACGCGAGACCCGGCGCTCACGGTCGGGGCCGGTCCCCCGCGTGAACACCAGCCCGAACTCGTCCTTGAGGTACTGGGTAGTGCGCCCGCTGACGGCGACCTCCCAGGTCGCGCCGTCCACTTCGATGATGCGTCTGGGCATTATCCGACCTCCTCCCACAGATCCCACGCGCCGGGCTCGTATTCGGCCACGGCGCGTATCCGCTCCTCGAGCCGGCGCTCGTCCTCCGGGCGCGGGCCCGCCGACCGGTGCGTCTCCGGGCTCCGGCTCTCGCTGAACTCCAGGTAGGTGCCCGGATCGGCCGGCCGGCGGAACACCCACAGATGCCATCCGCGCCGTTCGGCCAGCCCGGCAAGCTCGCGCACCGCGGCCAGGTACTCGGCGTCGCCGCCCGCGCGCACTCTCACCCGCGAGACCGAGAGCACGCGCGCCATCGTCAGACGGCGGCTTCGGGGAACTCCTGCAGCCCCCGCTTGACGTCGGCCATGAAGCGGTCGGCATCGGCGCCGTCCACGATCCGGTGATCGAAGGCGAGCGACAGCATGCCCTTGGTTCTGATCGCGATCATGTCGGCCCCGTCCAGCGTCACCACGGCGGGCTGCTTCTCGATCGTCCCCACGCAGAGAATCGCCGCCTGCGGCTGATTGATGATCGGGGTGCCGATCAGCGAGCCGAACACGCCGGGGTTGGTGATGGTGAACGTACCCTTCTGCACCTCGTCGGGGCTCAGCTTCTTCGCCCGGGCGCGCTCGCCGAGATCGTTGATGGCGCGCGCCAGCCCGAGGAGCGACAGCTCGTCGGCGTGCTTGATGACCGGGACGATGAGCCCCCAATC
>DASUSR010000340.1:0-19263 GCA_036375015.1 Gemmatimonadales bacterium | reverse complement strand
AGGCCGCCGAGGGCATCGCCCACCCGTTCGTCGAGGCGCGGCCCGTCGCTGCCGGCGGGGTCTGCCCGCCGGAGCGCCGTCCGCACCGCCTGGGACATCGGCGCGCGGCCCGCCGCCACCAGGTAGAGCGCCGCGGCGTACTCGGCGTTCACCCCGCCCCCGGGGCCCGTCACCAACTCGCCGCCCAGGTCGAGCCGGAGGGCCGTCGTGATCAGCTCGCCCCGCGCCAGCATCGCCGCCAGGCGGCCGTGGATCTCCCGCGCCTTCCCGAGATCGTACTCCACGATCCGGACCCGGCGGAGCCGGGGCGTGGCCTGGGGGGCGTCCGCCGCGGCCCACTGGTCCAGCCCCGCGACGAGGCCGGTGAGCGCTTCGGGCACCTCGAGCGGTCCCTCTCCCGATCCGATCAGCACCAGGCTGAGGGTCTCGGCGTCGGGCAGCGTGGAGACCGCGTCGGCGAGCTGCACGGTGAGCTGCTGCAGGCCGGTGCGGGAGAAGGTGCCGGGGTATCCCATCCCGGCCACGGCCACGCTGTGCGGAGGAGCCCCCGACGCCTCTCCGGTCCGGCGGCTCGAGGTCCGCGCGGTCGGGAAGAAGGCGATCTCGCCCAGCGCCCCGCGCAGCACTCCCCGGTGGGTGAGCCGGGTGAGCACCAGCCGCTCGTCCCCGCGGCGGAACCTGGCCGCGGTGCCGCCGGTGACGAGCACGCGATCGATCGCGAGCTCGGCGTTCTGCGGCTCCACCCCCTGGTAGTGTCCCACGGCGCAGACGTCGCTCGAGACCCGGGTGATGTCTCCCCACACCACCTCCACCGCGAGCACGAGGGTGCGGCTTCGGTTTCGCGCGCCGTCCGGTTGCGGCCGCGCGACCGGCCGCGTCACCACCGAGTCCCTCATCGCAGCATCTCCTGTGGGCCCGCCGGCCGCGTCGGCGAGGATCCGCTCGGCCAGGAGCAACGGCTCGGGGGGCGCGTCGGTCGGCCCGCGGCGCTCCATCAGCTCCGCCTCGGCGGCGAGCCGCGGGTTGCGCACCAGCTGCCGGAACTCCGCCACCGCCCGCTCGTCCACGAACTCCTGCGGATCGTGCCAGCGCCCGGCCACGATCGGCGGCACGCCGGGCCGGCGTCCCAGGAGCCGGGGCACCCGCGGAGAGCCCTCCAGCTCGCCGGTCTTCCCGGTGAGCAGGAGGTCGGTGAGCCCCGCGAGAATCCGCTCGTTCTTGGGCAGGTCGCCGTGTCCCTCTGCCACGTAGTAGACCGGCACGCCGGGCAGCAGGCCCAGCGCGTGCGGCACCCGGCCGTCGCCCAGCGTGGTGCGCCGGTACTCGAACTTGCCGGGGGCACGCAGCCGGATCGCGGAGGGGGTCCACTCGCCGTAGCCGGCGACGTACACCATCCGTTCGGGGTCGGCCACGCCGTGCAGCTCCCGCGCGAAGCGCTGCGCCCGCTGCAGCAGCGCGGGCTGGACCGGCACGTCGCCCCAGGCGGCCGGGTCGAAGAGCCGGGCGTGGTCGTCATCCGCCGCGTTGTCGAGGACGGTGCGCACCTCCGGCGAAGGGAGCATCTGATAGGTGCCGGGAAACCCGTTGAGCAGGGCGAGCACGTTCCGCCGCCCCTTGGTGAGGTCGGCCACGTCGAGGAGCTTCACCATGAACTCCTCGCCGGTGAGCGTCAGCGGGATGGCGTAGGAGCCGCGGTTCGGCGTCCCCAGCATCACCAGTCTCCCCCCGCGGTGCCGACCCTCGGGATCGTCCATGGACGCCCACAGCGCGGGGTGGAGCTGAATCATCCGGCGGGAGACCAGGCCGCCCATCGAGTGCGCCACGATGTGCACCGGCGTGCCCTGGGCCCACTGCTCGATCCGCGCGGCGAGCGCGTTGGCGCTGTGATCGATGTCGAGGCGCCAGTCATATGAGACCGGCAGGACCTCCCACTCGTTCTGGAGCGAGGTCACCAGGTTGAGATACCAGCCCAGCACGAAGCCCCGGGGCGAGATCCGGACCGCGGGGTCCACCGGTCCGCCGGCGGCCGTGAGTCCGAGTGCGGCGAGAGCACGGCCCAGAATCAGGTTGAGGAAGTCGATCCAGAGGAGCCGCCGCTTCCCGTCGGCGTAGTCGGCCACCAGCTCGGAGCCGGTGATCCCGGGGAGCACGACCACCCGTCCCCGCTTGATGGCCCGGGAGCTGCGCCGCGCCGAGCGGTAGAGGCGCTCCGTGGGCTCGGCGCCGAGCAGCGTGATGAGCGCGCGACGGTCGGCGTCGCTCAGCCGGAAGAGCATGTCGCGGGCGAGCGCGGTGTTCCCCCGGTCGAGCGCCGCCTGGATCGCCTCGAGGCCCTGCGGAAGGTGCATGGCGGTCAGTACGCGGCTTTGGAGGGTGCCCGGGGCGAGAGCCGGTCGAGCCGGCCGGCGATACCGCCGAGGAGGGATGCCGCCTTGGGGTTGGCCCGCTCGATCTCACCCTGAAGACCGCGCAGCTCCCGGGCGATGCCGGTGGTGCGCGCGAGCTGCTCGCGCAGCAGCTGGTTCTCCCGGGCGAGTGACTCCGAGCCAGAGGCGGACGACTGGCGTGCCGAGTCGCTGAGGGCGAGCACCCGCCTCAGCTCCGCCTGGGTCCGCTGGAGCTGCTCCGCCAGCGCCTGCTCCCGCGCGGTGCCGCGGGAGGCGGTGCGGGTCAGGCTGTCGGAGGTGATCGCCAGGGCCGCGGCGATCGATTCCGCGCGCTCGCTCGCGAGCGCGGCGCGGGCGTTGAGGCTGTCGCTGTGGGCCAGCAGCACGGCCAGACTGTCGGCCTTGGCGGCCGCCACCCGGTCGCTCTCCCGGGCCCGCCGGTACTGCTCCCAGCCGATGTACACCGCGAGCGCGAGCAGGGCCAGCAGCAGCATGAGCCGGAAGCGCTGCCGCGCCTGGCGCGCCGCCGCCTCGTGCCGGGCGCGCTCCTCCGCGAAGCGACGCTCCTCCTGCCAGGTGCGGATCCGCGGCACGAGGAACTCGCTCAGAATGGTATAGTACGTCACGTTCTGGCGCTCTTCGCTGGTCACCAGGCGGCGGCCCTCCCGGTCGAGCTCCCGGACCAGATGTTCGAGGCCCGCGCGCGGGGCCCCGGTCTCCTCCTCCACCCGGGTGAGCAGATCGTCGGCGGAGACCCAGTTCCGGGTGCCGCCCGAGGTCACCAGGCAGGACATCACCGCCTTGATGGCGGCCTTCTCCTCGGTGCTGGACCGGGCGAACTGCTCGCTGAAGTAGCCGTCGATCACCGCGCCGATCCCCTCCTGCTCCAGCCGCGCGCGCTCCGCCGGCTCGTCCCACAGCCGGCGGCAGACGATCTGCACCTCCGACAGGTTGACCGCGCCGACCCCCACCCGCGCCTGGAACCGGCGCACGATCTCGGTGAGCGTCGCCTCGGGCATCCGGCCGGCGTAGGAGTCGGCGAACCGCTCGATCGGCCCCCGGACGATGCGCTGCAGGTCGCTCCCCCGGAGCGCGTCCACGTGCACGAAGCGCTCGCGCAGGTCGGGGACCCGGCTGAGAAACGGCGCCAGCCGGCCCAGGTAGTCCTCGCGCATGGAGAAGACGAACTTGGCGGCGAGCGTGGTCGAGGTCAGGGCCTCGACCAGCAGGTCGAAGATCCGTTGCTGCAGCGCGAGGGACCCGGGGAGCTCCTCGGTGGAGGGGGCGTCCTCGAACAGGGTGACCAGCTCCTCGAATTGATCGAAGACGAGCAGGGCACCGTGCTCCGGGCCGAGGGCGGCAAGCAGCGCCCGGAATTCCTCGATGCCGAGGGCGAGGCTCCGGCCGGCGCCGAGGCGCTCGGCGGTGCTCATGGCGCTCGGCTCGGGGCCGGACCCCTCCACCGCGAAATTGGACGGCAAGGTGAGCCCGCTCGCGGAGGTCTCGAGGCCCACGTGCTCGATCACGATGGGGGCCGCCGGGTCCCGCCGGAGCCGGACCCGCTCGGGGAGGTAGCCGAGCGCGAGCGCCTCGGGAACGAAGCCCGCGTTCAGCATCGAGGTCTTCCCGACCCCGGACTCGCCGAACACGAGCGCGCCGCGATAAACCGTGATGAGCTGGGTGAGCCGCTCGATCTGCTCGTCCCGGGCGAACAGCACGCCGGCGTCGCGCAGCCGGTAGGAGCTGATCCCCCGGTAGGGGACCTCGGGCGCCTGGGCGCAGCGCGCCAGGATCTCGGCGAAACGGCCGGGCGCGGGCAGCCGGCGGAGTCCGGGCGGCGCGGCGGTCACGGGGCCAGCGCCTTCCGGCACACCGCCTCGTACAGCCCCGGCACGAAGGACCAGAGGTCCTCCGCGACGAACACGATCTGGTACTCGGTGGTGAGCAGCTTCCGGATGATCGGATTGGGCCGTGGGTCGACGCTGAACGACGAGGGGAGCCCGCCCCAGTCACCGCTGTAGCGCAGGGCCCGGAACAGGATGCGCAGGTTGTAGTCGTTGAGGCTGTAGCCCACGAACAGCGTCGGGTTCCGGGCGAGCTGGGCGCGAATGGCGAGCGGCACGGGGTTGAGCTCGTCGGCGTCGCGCATCCGGAGGACGAAGGTGATGTAGTCCTCCTCGGTGATGACCACCGACTGGTCGTCCGACCCGGCGCCCTCGGCGGCGAAGTCGCCGTGGATCTTGAGCACGAACGGGCGCCCGGTCCCCACCGCCCGGGACGGCGGCTTCGGGTGCCGCCGGGCCACGGTGTAGACCGACACCTCGGGGTCCTTGCCGGCCTGGATCAGCGCCCGCTCGAACAGGTTGTCGTAGTTGGTCGTGATCACGTAGCGGAAGGGGAGCGCCGCCAGGGCGCGCAGCATTGGCGAGGGCTTTCGGTTCTCCTGCACCTCGGCGAAGAGCGCCCGGATCAGCCGGCCGCGGTCGTGGGCCACCCGCTCATAGTAGAGCGCGATCCGTCGCAGATCGGTGAGGTCGCCGAGCACCGAGGCGTCCACCCCGCACTGCGCCGCGAGCGCCGTGGCCAGGTCGGCGCCGCGGGGCGGCGCGTCCGCGGCGGTGTAGGTGTACGGGGACCCGGAAGGAGGGAGACTGTGGACCCCGGCGCCGAGAAAGAGCGTGCATTCGCCGGTGCGGACCGCGTCCGCCACCTGCTGAAGCGCGGTGGCGGGAGGGGCCGAGGCAGGCGAAAGCGGGTCCTGCAAAGGTGCAAGGTCCGCGGCGGGGCCTACGGACATGGGAGCCTTGGCTGGAGCAGACGACGTGTATGAAGCGCGTGACCCGCACAATGTTCGAGGCGAGAGCCGGGCGCGCAAGGGAGGCGGGATGCGCGGCGCGCGGCACGCGGCGAGTGTCCAGTCGCACTTCGGGTGATGGACGGGCCAGACGCGTCACGATTGCCTCGAACGCCGGCGCGGAGCCGGCGGTCGAGGCCGCTGGTGCGAACGCTGCCTCGGGTGCCGACGCGTCAGGGCACCGGCCGCGGCCCGTATTCCGGCCGCCAGAGCAGCAGCCGGTGATTCGGGTCGAGGGTCACCTCGAGCGGGCGGGCTCCGGTGTCGAGGTCCAGCGCGGTCTCCCGCTCCGAGAGCGCGACCGGCACGACGGAGGTGCCCTCCGCGGTCCGCACGCCGACCTCGAGCCGCAACCGGTACGGCGGGCCCGGCTGTCGCTGCCGGATGCGGAGGGCCACCCCCGGCCGCCCGTCCCGGCGAAGCGACCACCAGTCGAGGTCCAGCACCGGTGCTCCTGGCCGGTCGAGCCATTGGGCCAGCACCGGCGCCAGTGCCGCGGAATCGGGGGCGGCCGCGAGGAACGCGGCCCGGATGTCGCCCAGGGTCATCGCCCCGCCGCGGAACCGGTCCAGCAGCCCGCGCAGCGCGCCGTAGAACCGCTCCTCGCCCAGCTCCTCGCGCACCATCTGGTAGAACCACATCCCCTTGGAGTCCGCCAGATTGTGGTCCCAGGGCTCGCTCGCCAGCTGGGCCAGCGGGCGGTCGCCGCCCTCCCGCCAGATATGGAAGTAGCCCAGCGCGCACTGCAGCGGGTTGTACCCGGGCCGGGAGAAGCGGAGGAAGTGGCGCACCGCGGAGTCCCCCTCCAGCGCTTCGATGGCGATGACCGCGCCGTACTGCGCCAGGGCCTCCGAGCCCATCTTGCTCCCCGGTCCCGTGGTGTTCACGGCGTTTCCCCACCAGCCGTGGGCCGCCTCGTGGGCGAAGAGCGGCAGATTCCCCACCGTGTCGCCCACGATGGACGACTTGGCGATGATGAACCCCTGCTCCGATGACGCGGCCCAGTCCACCGCGCTGTCCGGCACCTCGGCCACGGCGTAGCTGCGGTAGGGATAGGGTCCGAACCGCGTCTCCAGCGCCCCGAGCGCGCGCTCCAGCATGTCGGCCTGCCTCTCAGCGCTCGTGCCGGCCGCACCGAGCAGGTACGTGCCGATCTCGCGCGCGCCGGTCCGCCGGGTCGCGGCGGTGTATGGCGCGGCGATGAAGGAGCGGGCAAGGGCGTCGTCCACCCGCCAGCTCTCCACCGCCCGCCCGCCCGCTTCGCGGCGGTCCACCCGGTGGCCGCTGGTGACCGCCTGCCACGACCTGGGCAGGTCCAGCCGGGTGACGCCGGGAGCCGCGGCCCGCGCGGCGGTGAATCCTTCCTCGCTATGGGGCGTGGGATACCACTGCTCCACCCACGAGCCGAGTGCGATGCCCCGGCGGGTTACGAGCTGAGACGACTGGCCGCGGGTCTCGGTGCGGAACGAGACCAGCACCGTGTCGCCGCGGCGCAGCGTCCGACGGAGCGGCAGCCGGGCCCGGAGCGCCGCCGAGTCGTCCGGGACGCGCAGGTTGAGCCGGGGCCGGGCGCTCTCGCCCTTGATCGCCGCGGCCAGGAACCGGGTGACCGGCGCCCGGGTGTTCACCTCGAGTACCACCTCGGTGGCCGAGTCGGCCTCGAGCCGGAGCCGGGTCCGCCCGGTCACCGCCAGCCGCTGCCGGGCCGAATCCACCGTCAGGTCGAGATCGAGTGCAACCATGCGCCAGGTCGGGCCGTCCGATGTCTGGATCGGTGGGGGCAGGGCCAGCCCTGCGAGCGAGGCCAGGATCAGCGGCAGGACTAGTGGCACCTGAGAAGGCTCCGGTAGTCGTCACGTGTAGCTTATGCATGCCGGCGGTCCGCGGCTTGAACGATTCCAACCCCGGGAGACCCATGGCCGGCCTGCTCGACCGCGGCAGCTACTACGGTGAGACGATTCTGCGACGCGAGGTCGGCGGAGTGGGCCTGAGCGAGACCGTCCACAGCGGCGGATCCCGGGCACCACGTCACGCCCACGAGCAGCCCTATCTCTGCCTCGTCGTCGCGGGCGGCTTCACCGAGCAGTTCGGCGCCCGGGCGGCGGAGTGCGGGCCCGGCAGCGTGGTGTTTCATCCGGCCGGGGAGGAGCACGCCGACCGCTTCGGCCGGGCCGGCGCCCGGTGCTTCAACGTGCAGATCGAGCCCGGGATGGCGGCGAACCTCGAGCGCCTGGGAGGCCCGCTCCGGCGCGCGGCCGCGGAGGGGGGACGGGTCGCGGTGGCCGCGGCGCGCCTGCGCCGACCGGCCGGCGAGACCCGGCTCGTGCCGCTGCAGGTGGAGGCCGTGGTGCTCGAGCTGCAGGAGACGGCGGGCGGGCCGGACGAGCGCACGGCACCGGGTTGGCTTGCCCGGGTGGTGGACCGCCTGCGGGCCGGGGCGGACGATCCACCGCGGGTATCCGCGCTGGCCGCCGAGGAGGGGATTCACCCCGTCTATCTGGCGCGTACCTTCCGCCGCTTCCTGGGCGCGGCTCCGGTCGAATACCTCCAGGGGATCCGGCTGGAGCGAGCCACTCTCGCGCTGGTCCGGAGCACGATGCCGGTGGCGCGAGTGGCCGCAGACGCGGGGTTCGCCGACCACAGTCACTTCTGCCGGCGGTTCAAGCGGGCCTATGGGCTTGCCCCGACGGCGTATCGGACGCTGATGGCCGGGTAGAAAATCGGGCGGCCCGCACTCTCCCAAGAGAGAGGCGGGCCGCCCGCGCAATGACTATCCGGAGTCGAAGGATTGACTCCCGCGTTCTTCTTCCCTCGGCGACCGCCTGACTGAAGCGTCTTCGGTTTGGCCTCGGGAGCTCCGGCATCGATTCCCGGACGGTTTGCGACCGTCCGGTTCATCAGTGCGAGCGCTGCAGGTCCGGCCGAATCGCGGATCGGCCTTCTGCACGGCACGCCGCCGCGCCGCTGCGACGTGGACGAGACGCGCGATTGGTCTCGCCGATCCGTTCGAGCGATCAGTCTCGAACGGGGAGGGCCAAGATAGGAAGCGGGACCGGAACGCGCAAGACGGGAATCGAACCCCGACCCGTGCGCTCAGCGGCAGCTCGCAGTACCTTGAATTGCTCCCCTGCAAAACGGCCCCAGAGCACCCGGAGGCTGACCATGACCACTGCAGTTTCGCCATCCTCTGTGTCCCGAAGCACCATCACCGACGGCGATCCGATCCTCGCCGCCGCGCGGGCCCTCGGCCCCCTGATCCGTGAGCACGCCGACGAGGCCGAGCGCAACCGGCGCCTCTCGCCGCGGGTGATCGCCGCCCTCACCGACGCCGGGATGTACCGGCTGCTGGTGCCGAGGTCGCACGGCGGCCTCGAGGTCGATCCCGTGACCCTGTCCCGGGCAGTCGAGATCATCACGGGGTTCGACAGCGCCGCCGGATGGTCGCTCCAGGCCGGAAATCTCGGCGGCTGGTGGGCCGCACGGTTGCCGGGCCGGGGCACCGCGGAGCTCTACGCCGGCGGCCCCAGCGCGGTCATGTCCGCATCGTTCCATCCGCCGCAACCGGTGCGGGAAGCCCCGGAGGGGTATCGCGTCACCGGCCGCGGCGCGCTGGCCAGCAATATCCACCAGGCCGAGTGGCTGTTTCTCACCGGGATGATCATGGACGGTGACGGACCGCGGCTGACCGACGGTCGGCCGGAGGTTATCGGGATGGTGCTCCGCGCGTCCGAGGTGGAGATCGTGGACACCTGGGATTCGCTGGGCATGCGCGGCACCGACAGCCAGGATGTGGTGATGCACGACGTCTTCGTCCCCGCCCACAGGACCTTCCCCATGGCGCCGGTTTTCGAGCCGGGGCCCGGATTCGAGGGCCCGCTCTACCGGTTCCCTGTGATCGGCGCCTCGGTCTTCACCATCGCGCCGGTCGCCCTGGCCGTGGCCCGGAACGCCGTCGAGGAGCTGCGGGACCTGGCACGGCGGAAGACCTCCTTCGGGTTCACCCGGCCGCTCGCCGAGCGGCCGCAGGTACAGGCGACGATGGCCCGGGCCGAGGGAATACTGCGCGCCGCGCGGCTGCTCTACTACAACACCATGGAGACCGCCTGGGAACGGACCGTGCTCGGCGAGCCGGCCACACTGGAGCACAAGGCGGACCTCCAGCTCGCCGGGGCCTACGCCGCCGAGATGGCCTCGGCCGTGGCCGAAATGATGCACCGGGTCGCGGGGACCGCGGGCATCTACGCGCGGAGTCCCCTGGAGCGACACTTCCGCGACGCCCAGACCGTGCGTCACCACGGGTTCCTCTCCACCAACCGCTATGAGGCGGTGGGCCAGGTCTACTGCGGCCAGCCCCCCGAGTTCGCGATGATGGCGTTCTAGACTGTCGAGGTAGCCATGTTCCATTCTGCCGCCCGGCTCGGCGCGCTCCTCGCGCTCGCACTCGTCACCGCCTCACCGATTCCGGCCCAGCAGCACGACCACGCCCAGGGCCACGGGCTCGGCAAGCTGGGACGAGTGGTGTTTCCGGTCTCCTGCACCGCCGAAGCCCAGGGCCGCTTCGAGCACGCGATGGCGGTGCTCCATTCCTTCTGGTGGGAGGAAGGTGACGACGCCTTCAACGCCGTCCTCGCAGCCGACTCCAGCTGCGCGATGGCCTACTGGGGGCTCGCGATGAATGCCTGGGGCAACCCCTTTGCCGGGGGGCCCACCGGCGAGGTCCTCGCCAAGGGTGCTCGCGCCGCGGTGCGCGCCTCGGCCATGCCGGCCCCGACGCCCCGCGAGCGCGGGTTCATCGCCGCCGCCGCCGCGCTCTATCGGAGCGCCGACTCCACCTCCAACGCCGTCCGGCTCCAGGCCTACGCCGACACCATGGCGCGCCTGTATCGGGACTTCCCGCGCGACCTGGAGATCGGCATCTACTACGCCCTCTCGCAGGTGGCCACGGCGCCGCGCACGGACACCACCTTCGCCCGGCAGCGCCGGGCCATCGCCATACTCGACCCCCTCTTCGCCCGGCACCCGGACCACCCCGGCCTGGCCCACTACGTCATCCACGCGACCGACACCCCGGCGCTGGCCTCGCTCGGGGTGAACGCGGCCCGGCGGTACGCCCGCATCGCCCCCGCGGCGCCCCACGCCCAGCACATGCCTTCACACATCTTCGTCCGGCTGGGGCTCTGGGAAGAGACGGTCGCCTCCAACTGGAGCTCGTATCGGGCCGGCATCGACTATGCCCGTGCGGCCGGGCGGCCGGAGGCCACGCCCCACGAGTTCCACGCGCTCGACTACGCCGTCTACGGCTATCTCCAGCGCGGGCAGGACTCGGCGGCCCGCGCGACCGTCGCCGAGGCGGAGCGGATCCACGCGTCCGACACCAGGGCGCTCATTGCAGCCTACAACGGAACGGCCATGGCAGCGCGGATCCCGCTCGAGCGGGGTGACTGGCGTGCGGCGGCGGAGTTCCCGGCGCCGCCGGACGGGTCGCCACCCATGGCCGCGGCCCTCCGCCGATTCACCCGCGCCGTCGGAAGCGCGCGAACCGGCAGGGCGGACGCGGCCCGCCTCGAGATCGCCGCCCTCGACAGCATCGCGGGCGCGCTCGACTCCCAGCAGGAGACCTACTGGGCACGGGTCGTCCGCATCAAGCGCGATGCCGCCGAGGCCTGGGCCCGCTTCGCCGCGGGAGACACGGTCGGCGCCCTGAGGCTCGCCCGTGCCGCCGCCGACTCCGAGGAGGTGACCGACAAGCATCCCGTCACCCCGGGCGAGCTGCTGCCGGCCCGCGAGCTGGAGGGGGACATGCTGCTGGCCGCCGGGCGCCACGCGGAGGCGCGCGCGGCGTACCTGGGGACCCTGGTTCGCGAGCCGGGCCGGGCGCGGAGCATCTTCGGGGCCGCGCGGGCGGCGGAGTTGGCGGGGGATCGTGCCGCAGCCGCGAAAGGGTACCGGGAGTACCTGAGGCTGCTGGAGAAGGGCGATGGCAGTCGGGCCGAACTGGCCGTGGCGCGCGCGTTCCACGCCGACACCGGCCCGTAGCGCGACCGGGCGCGGTCACCGGTCGGGGGCCCGGCCCATCGACGAAGCGGCCCGCGATGTGGAGTCGCGGGCCGCTTGCCTGCTTTGCCTGCACTGCAGATGCGCTTCGCTCTACGCGGCCGGTCAAGCAGGAGGGCCGCCGCGCAGCCACACACTAGGAATCCGGCGCCGGGGCGTCAAGAGGAAACATTTCTGTTTCAGCGGCCGTAGCGCTCTACGCGGTGTGGACGCTCACGACGTTCCTCCTCGAGGGACGAACGCTCACGCTGCTGCGCCCGGAGGACACCGGCGCTCGCCTGGCCTACGCCCTCACGGCCAACGTGCTCGTTGGAACCGTCGCCACCCTGCTGCTGCTGGCGCGCGCGGTCGGTCGCGGCAAGGCCGCCCCTGCGCGGCTGGGGCTGAGGTCGGCCGGCCGCACCGCTCTCGGTGTCGCCCTCGGACTCGGGCTCGGCGCCGGTGCCTATCTCCTCCAGCGGCCCGCGGATCTCGGCCTGACGGCGCTCCTGAACGCGTTCTCGCAGGTCTGGACGGTCTCGGTGGCGGAGGTGCTGGTCTGCTGGGTGGCGCTGGGCAGAAGCGTCGAGCTGACGCTGAGGCGGACCGGCCGGCCTCGAGTCGCGGTGCCCGCGGCGTGGATCGTCTCGGCGGTCGGGTTCGGGGTCTACCACGTCGCGCACAGCCCCCCGTTCGATACCCCGCGGATGATCGGCCTCCTCGCCTTGGTCGGGCTCGCCAGCGGCGCGTTCTTCTTCCTGATCGGCGAGCTCTACGGTACCCTGTTGTTCCACAACTTTCTCGCGCTGAAGGGCGTGACCGGCGCGCTCGCGGAGAGTGGTCGGCTCGAGGGGTACGCGGTGCCGGAGCCGTCACTCGTGCTCACGGCGCTGCTGGCGACGGGTGTGCTGGTCGCGGGCGACCTGTGGGTCAGGCGGGCCGATGGCGGGTGATCCGGCCGTCAGTGCCCGTTCGGCACCCGTGGGAGCGGCCCGGCAGCTTCCAGTCTCACCCACCCGCCGTGCCTCCGCTCCCAGAGGTCGCCGAATACATGATCGCCGTCGTGCCCGCCGTACAGCAGGACCGAGCTGCGGTCGGGCGCGCTCACCAGGGTGGCATGGTTGCGGCCGGCGGGGCCGCCGTCGTCCGCCCTGACCCACCCACCCCGGTGCAGCTCCCAGGTATCGGACGCCCGAGTCTCGCCGGTCCAGCCCCCGAAACGCACCAGCCGCCGCGACGCCGGGTCGAGCGTCATGGTGGTGTTGAACCGGCCGGGCGCGAGCGGCACGGCGAGGCGCTTCCACTCGCGGCCGTCCCACGACCAGGTGTCGCCCAGCGGACCCCCGCTCCCACCGAAGAGCACCACCGCACCAAGGCCGGGATCGTAGGCCATGGCCGCCCCGCTTCTCGGCGACGGCCCCGTGACGCTCGCCCGGGTCCAGCGGCGCCCGTCCCACTCCCACGTGTCGCCCAGGCGGCTGCGTGCTCCACTGTCCGACACGTGATAGCCGCCGAACAGCACCGTGGTCCGGCGTCCGGAGTCGTAGGCGACGGCCGCTTCGGCACGGGGCGAGGGACCCTCCACCGCCATGCGGAGCCAGACGCCGTCCCGCAGAACCCAGGTGTCCCCCAGCAAGGCTACCGGCCTCGTGCTGTCGCCGAACAGCACGCGATTGCCTCCGAAAAGGACGACCTCTGCCCGGGCCGAGTCGTAGGCCATGGCGGGAAAGGTCCGGGGAGCCGGACCGGCTATCGGCAGGCGGCGCCAGTCCCCGCCCTTCCAGCGCCAGGTATCTCCCCGGACCTCGGCTTCGGTGGCGCCGCCGAACAGTACGATCCCGCTGTCGCGCAGGTCGTACACAGCGGCGTGCGCGTTCCGGGGTCCGGGCCCCGCTTCGGACCCCGGCCGCGAGGGTGCCGGCATCGTCAAGGCGACGACGGGGAGGATGCAGCGCACCAGCACCAGCGCAGGCCTGTCCGGCGACGCCATGGGCCATCCTCGCAGAGGTGTGCTTCCCCTACGCGGCGACGGCGACGCCGGTTCCGGTGGACGAGGGCCTTCTCAGGCCGCCTTCAAGCTTCCTTCATGCCTCCCGTTGAAGGTTGTCCGAGTCCCACGAAAGGAGCGGATCCATGCCAGTCCAGATGCTCAAGGAGTTTCTCGATCGGGAGCAGGTGAAGTACGTTACGATCAACCATTCGCCTGCCTACACGGCCCAGGAGGTCGCGGCCGCGGCGCACGTCTCGGGCAGGGAGATGGCGAAGACGGTGATGGTCAGGATCGACGGCGAGATGGCCATGGTGGTCCTGCCGGCATCCATGAAGGTGCATTTCGGCCGGCTGCTCGACGCCACGGGAGCCGACCAAGTCGAGCTGGCCCACGAGGCGGACTTCCGGGACCTGTTTCCCGGATGCGAGCTGGGCGCGATGCCGCCTTTCGGGAATCTCTTCGGT
This sequence comes from Gemmatimonadales bacterium, assembly GCA_036375015.1. Taxonomy (GTDB): domain Bacteria; phylum Gemmatimonadota; class Gemmatimonadetes; order Gemmatimonadales; family GWC2-71-9; genus CAVVWJ01. Next base: position 5,535 of record DASUSR010000340.1, on the reverse strand, counting down.
CTGCGAACGTTCGTCGCCGAAGAGCTGACCGAAGACGAGGAGATCGCCTTCAACGCCGGCTCGGCGACCGAGGTGATCAAGCTGGCGTACAAGGACTACGCCAGACTCGTACGACCGGGAGTGCTGCCGCTCCGCGTCACGGTGTGAGCCGGGGTCCTGGTCGGCCAATGGAGCACTCACATGTCTACCAGTCAGCCGGAGCCGCACGACCCCGAAGGTGCGGCTCCGGCTGCCGGGGAGCATGAGCTCAGCCGGGGCGATCTCGAGACCGTCGTCGGCGCGCTGCCGCTCCTCCTTTTCGTGCTGGACCAGGACTCCGTCTTCACCGAGTTCCGGATCGGCGCGTCCGCCGTCCCCTTCGTCCCCCCCGAGCGATTTCTTGGCCGCAGGATTCCGGAAGTCCTCCCCGATCCGCCGGCCCGGATGCTGGCCGACGCCGTAGCCCGCGCCCGGAACAGCGGCACCGAGGTGACCGTCGAGTACTCGCTGCCGACGCCGGCCGGCGAGGGCAGCTTCGAGGCCAGGATCGTCCCGCTCGGGACGGGCCGGGTCGCCGTGCTGGTAGTCGAGGTGAGCGAGCGCGCCCGGGCCCGGGAGCTGCTCGGGGCCAAGCTGCGGCAGCAGTCGGCGGTGGCGGAGCTGGGGCAGAGCGCCATCCGCGCCGACGACCTTCAGGAGCTGCTGGACCAGGCCGTGCGGGTGATCGCCGAGACGCTGGACGTGGAGTATGCCAAGGTGCTCGAGTGTGGGCCGGGGGGCGAGACGCTCCTCCTGCGGGCCGGTTGGGGCTGGCCGCCCGGGGTGGTGGGTCACGCCCGGGTCGGGGCGGGGGAGGAGTCCCAGGCGGGATACACCCTCCGGTCCAAGGAGCCGGTGGCCGTGTTCGATCTGGGCACGGAGACGAGGTTCCGGTTTGCACCGCTGCTGCGGGAATACGGGGTGGCGAGTGGCGTCAGCATCGTCATCGGCGGGCGGGACCACCCGTACGGCGTCCTCGGCGCCCACAGTACCTGGCGGCGGCAGTTCACCGAGGACGAGATCCTCTTCCTTCAGGCGATCGCCAACATCCTGGCGCAGGCGGTCGAGCGGCACCGGATCCTGGACCGGCAGCGGGAGAGCGAGGAGCGGTTCCGCCTGCTCATCGACCGGTCAGCGGACCTGATCGGGGTCATCGGCCTCGACGGAGTCTTCCGCTTCGCCGGTGCCTCGGTCGAGCGGGTGCTGGGGTACCGCCCCGAGGAGTTGGTCGGTCGGTCCGCCCTCGACTGGGTCCATCCGGAGGATCGGGAGGTCGCCCTGAGCCGTCTCGCGCTCCTGGCCGGAACGCCCGGCCTGGTGACCCGGCTCACGATGCGGTACCGGCACCAGGACGGTTCCTACCGGGTCCTCGAGACGTCCGGCATCAACCTGGCGCACGTTCCCGCCGTCGCGGGCATCGTGCTGAACTCCCGGGACGTGACCGATCGCTACGCACTGCAGGAGCAGCTGAGCCAGTCGCAGCGGCTGGAGAGCGTGGGACGGCTGGCCGGCGGCGTGGCGCACGACGTCAACAACATCCTGACCGCCATCCTGGGGAACGCCGAGCTGCTGGCCCCGGCCCTTTCCGCCGGGAGCGAGGAGCAGGAGGAGCTGGAGGAGATCGTGCGCTCCTCGTTGCGCGCACGGGATCTGGTCCAGCAGCTCCTGGCCTTTGCCCGCAAGCAGGTGCTCGCCCCGCGGGTGCTGGATCTCAACCGCTCGGTCCGCAACTCGGAGCGACTGCTCCGCCGGGTGCTGCGGGCCGATATCACGCTGCGCCTGCAGCTGACGGAGCCGCTCTGGCCGGTGCTGGCGGACCCGGCCCAGGTCGAGCAGGTGCTGGTCAATCTCGCGGTCAATGCGCGGGACGCGATGCCCACCGGCGGGACGCTCACCATCGAGACCGCCAATGTCGAGCTCGACCCCGGCTTCGCGCTGGAGCACCATGACGCCGTCGAGCCGGGGCCGCACGTGATGCTCGCGGTGCGGGACACCGGGGTCGGCATGCCGCCCGACGTGCTGGCGCATGCGTTCGAGCCGTTCTACACCACCAAGCCCCAGGGCGCCGGCACCGGGCTCGGCCTGTCGACTACCTACGGCATCGTCAAGCAGAGCGGCGGGCACATTTACGCGGAGAGCGAGGTCGGCGCCGGCTCCACGTTCAGGGTCTACTTTCCCCGGAGCCGCGAGCCGGTGGCCGAGAATGCCGAACCGTTGGTGCCGCCCGCCCAAGGCGGTGAGGAGACGGTGCTGCTGGTGGAGGATGACGAGTCCGTGAGCGCCATATCACGGCGGGTGCTGGAGCGGGCCGGCTACCGGGTGCTCGCCGCGGCCACGCCGGAGGAGGCGCTCACCCTCGAGGCCGGCTACGCCGAGCCGATACACCTTCTGCTGGCCGATGTCGTGATGCCCGGCATGAGCGGCCGGGAGATGGCCGAGCAGTTGTGCGCCCGGCGCCGGGGGCTTTCGGTGCTCTACATCTCCGGCTACGCGGACGACGCCATCGCGCACCATGGGGTGGTGGAGCCGGGGACCGACTTCCTGGCGAAGCCGTTCACCGCCGGCACCCTGGTGGCCAAGGTGCGCGAGGTGCTCGACGCGCGGGAGCGAGCCCCGGGCTAGGACTTCGGCCGGGACCGACGTCGCTCGCGTCGTACCGCCGCTGCTCCAGCCGCGCCGCCTCGGCCTCGAGGTCCTCGATCTCGTCCGCCAGTCCGGGTGAGGGAGGGCAGGCCGCGAGCCCGCGGGCGGCGGAGCGCAGGCTCGCCGCCGCGCCGTCGAAGTCGCCCCGATCCGCCCGGCGAACCGCCTCCTCCCGCGCCCGGCCCGCTTCGAACCACAGGAAGGTCGTTTCTACGTCGGGCTCGATGTGGTCCTCGCCGTCGAGGTTGGCGAGAACCGGCATGGTGGTGGTGCGGTGCTCGATGCCCGTGTCGGTCACCACGTCGGCCTCCACCCGGACCTCGCCCAGCTGCACCTGGCCGAGCTCGCGCACCTCCTCGACGTGGAAGACCAGCCCGAGCGCCTTGGGCGAGTTGGCGTAGAGGTCGTGCAGCAGCACGCGCCAGCCGTGCTCGGGAGTCTGCCGGACGGGATGCGACTGGGGGAAGCTCACGCCGGCCACCTGATCCTCGGTCTCCCCATACCAGTAGTTCCCCCCGCCGGCGCCGGCCATGGGCTCGAGCAGGTCCTCGTTGTAGTGGGGGCCGAAGCCGAAGCAGGTCGTGGTCACCCGCCGTGCCGCCCCGCTCCCGGCGAGGTGCAGCAGCCTCGACGGCTCCGCGATGCCGACATTCGCGCGCCCGTCGGTCAGCAGTAACCGCGGTGAAGTCGAACCCCGCGTCGGCCCTGTGGCTCCGGAACACCTGCTCGGCGGTCGCGATGAAGGTGCGGGTGGTGAGGTCGAGCGCGTTCCAGGCCTCGGCCCCGAACAGGTTCTCCCGCAGGTCCCGCTCGATGGCCGCGAGCCCGGTACGGGCGGCGTCGGCCTCGGCCCAGTACTGGCCCTCCAGCAGCGCCTCCCGAACGTCGGGATCGAAGTAGCGGGCCCCGTCGTCACGGGACACGACCAGCGGCAGGTCTACCATCCCGCCGTAGAGCGACACCGGGCGGTCGTCGTAGTGGGTATTGCGGAGCTTGCGCAGCTCGGCGATCACCGCCACCGTGTCGTCCAGCACCAGCCGGCGGATGTCGCCCAGCCGGAACCAGCAGTCGCACTGCAGGTCCCGCTCGGTGTAGTACGCCGGCACGTGCGACCCCTCGTCCGCCCGGACATCGTCGGTCGTGATCTCGTAGACGTGCCCCACGTAGAGCGAGCGGTAGTCGGTGAGGTAGAGGTGCAGCTCGCGGCCCTCATCGGCGGCGAGGCTCGCGTGCATGGCGAGGATCTCGTCCAGATGCGGCAGCCGGGCGAGCCGCTGGGAGGAGCGCACCTTGCCCCAGAAGACGTAGACCTCCTCCTCGGGGAACTGCCCCGCACGGAAGGCCGCGATGCCGGCCAGCAGGAGTCCGAGGTGCGCGTCCATCGCGTCGGCGGCGTAGGACGGGTTCCAGACGCCGAGGAGGTGGCGATGAGGAGGAAGGCTCACCCCATCTCCTCGAGCCGCTGCACCACCGCGCTCCTCACCTCCTCCGGCTCGAGCACCGTCACGTCCGGCCCGTACTGCAGCACATGCCGCACCACCCAGTCGCGGTCGGCCAGGGGGTGCTCCAGCGTGAGCGAGCCGTCCTCCGCGAGCGACTTCCCCTCCCGCTCGGCGATCCATCGGGCGATGCGCGGGGAGTAGCGCACCCGGAGCGTCCCGGCCCCGGGCGCCTGGAAGGCCTTCCCCTCCCGCACGACCTCGTCCACCGAGAACCCGCGGGGCGAGTCGAACCGGGCGTCGAGCAGCTCCACCTGCTCCACCCGGTCGAGCCGGAAGATCCGGATCCCGTCGCTGCTCTCGCACTGCGCCACCGCGTACCACATCCCGCTGGCGAAGACGATCCCGTAGGGGCAAACCACCCGGTGCGAGGGCTGATCCGCATCGGCCTTGCGGTAGGCGAGCCGCACCTTGCGTCGCCGCCGGAACGCCTCGCGGAGCCGGCGCAGGTGCTCCAGATCGCCCGCGGGCGAGAGGGACGCGACCCGGAAGTCGTCGGCGATCTCCTCCCGCGGGAGCTTGGCCACCGCCTGCCGGAGCCGCGTGAGTGCTCCGTCGATCGCGCCATGCTCCTCCGACGGCCGCTCCCCCCGCAGCATCGCGAGGCCCAGCTCGAGCGCCAGCAGCTCGCTCCGGGTGAGCCGCATGGGGCGGAGGAAGTGGTTCGGAACGATGCTGATGTCGTCGGCCTCGATGTAGATCTGGAGCCCCTCGATGAACCCGCCGGGGACCTCGAAGCGCTCCGAGATGGACTCGATGTCCTTGAGGATGACCGCGCGGTCGAGCCCGGTCAGGCGGGAGACCGTCTCCAGCGAGTGTGGCTCTCCGTCCGCGAGGCGGGGAATCAGGTGGAGGATGCGGCGGAGCTGGGCGGAGGCGGTCACGAGAGGGACAGCGGGGCGGCGGAGTGGTGGTCCAGAGTCTCGCGGACCAGCCCCTGGTACTCGGCGACCAGCTCCTTCGGAGAGATCGGAACGACGCCGCCGGCGAAGGAGAGCAGCCAGCGGGCGAACGCGTCCGAGCGGCGGACCCGGAAGCGCCGTCGGTCGGGGTGGCCGGGGACCTCCTGGCCCAGACGGAAGGCGGCGGCCGCGGCCCCGGTGCGGGCCCGGAACGCGACCGTCGCCTCCACCGCGTCGCCCGCGCCCAGCTCCCAGGCCTGGCGGGAGCGGGCATGCTCGCGGAGCCGGAAACCGGCGGGGATCTGATAGTCGGGCGTGCCCGGCCTCGCCTTGTTCACCGCCACCGCGTCGAGCCGGTTGAGCCGGTAGTTCTTCACCAGGTCTTCACCCGGCGCCCGGGCCGCCAGATACCAGTGCTGGTTGAGGAAGAAGAGTCCGAACGGCTCCACTTCCCGGCGCCCGGTCGCGTCGCT
>DASUSR010000339.1:0-3763 GCA_036375015.1 Gemmatimonadales bacterium | reverse complement strand
ATGTCACCGGGATGCTCGGCGTGGCCTCTGATCGGGGCGATCCCGATGCTCGCGCCGACGGAGTGGGTCCTCCCCTCGCACGCGAACCGGTGGGCGCAGACGGCATCGCGAATGCCCTCCGCGATCCGGATGGCCTTGGCCGGCCGGCAGTGCTCCAGGAGGATCCCGAACTCGTCGCCGCCCAGCCGCGCCAGCGTGTCGCGCGAGCGCATCCGTTCCCGCATCAGGTCGCTGAGCTGCCGGAGGAGCTCGTCGCCCGCCAGGTGACCGCAGGCGTCGTTCACCTGCTTGAAGCCGTCGAGGTCGAGGAAGCAGACCGCGTGCTCGGCCTGCTCCTCGGCCGCGCTCGTCACCGCGCGCTCGAGCCGGCGCTCGAACTCGCTGCGGTTCACCAGCCCGGTGAGCGCATCGTGGGTGGCCTGGTGGGCGAGCTGCCGGGCGATGAGGCGGGCGTGGGTCACGTCGCGCGCCACGATGGTGGCGCCGGTGACCGCGCCCGAAGGGTCCCGGATCGGGGTCGTGGAGATGTCCAGCGCGCGGCCTTCCTCGCCGCCGTCCGGCGCCGTCACCGCCTCGCAGTGGCCGCCGGTCACCCCGGTGCGGAGGCACTCACCGAGCGCGTCGTCCAGCAACTCGCCCGCGCGGCGCCCCGCGAGCGAAAGTACCTCGCCCACCCGCCGGCCGGGTGCGGATCTCCGGGGGCATCCGGTCAGCTGCTCCGCGGCGCGATTGAGGAACTCCACGCGGCCGCGGGCGTCGATGATGAGGATGGCGTCCGTGAGGGCATCCAGCGCGTCGGCCGCCGGCGCGCGGCCCCCGAGCACCGGCTCGAGCCGGGCCCGCTCGCTCACCGGATGCACCACTGCGATCACCAGCCCGGCGGTGGAGCCGAGCACGGGGGTGAGCGAGACCTCGACGGCGAACTCGGTGCCGTCGGCCCCCAGCGCCATGAGCCCCGGCCGGCTACTCATTCCCCGCACCGTGGGCGACCGGCTGTAGGCGGACCGGTACGCGGCGTGCCTCTCCCGGAGCCGCTGCGGGAGCAGCACCTCGACGGGGCGGCCCAACAGCCGGTCCGCGTCGATGCCGAAGAGCTGCTCCGCACGACGATTGAGCCCGACCACCGTGCCGGCGCGATCGGCGATGAGCACGGCGTCCGGGGAGGCGTCGAGCAGGCTCTGGAGCTCGGCGGTGAGCGGCTCGTGGTGCAGGGTCACACCTCCACCCTTGTTGGGCCAAGCGTCGTGAATCTCACCACCCCGCCGTTAGAATGCGATTGGGGCTCTGAACAACGGCTGAATGCCCGGCGAACCGGCCTTCACCCCGGCTTCAGCCTTTTCTCACCCCCGGATCCCTAGGCTGCGGCTATGCCGGCGTCGCACGAGATCGCGGACCACACCTCGGAGCTTCGGGTGCGTCTTCGGGCCGGCTCCTTCGGCGAGCTGCTGGCGGAGGCGGGCCGGGCGCTCGCCGAGATCCAGGCGAGCGGTCCCGTGCCTCCGGAGCCCTGTCCCTGGCGACGGGTGGAGGTGTCCGCGCCCGACCGCGCCGGGCTCCTGGCCGAGTGGCTCAACGAGCTCATCTATCTCGGTGAGACCGAGCGGCTCCTGGCGACCGAGTTCGAGCTCGAGCGGGTGGACCCGGAGTCTGCGACCGTCCGAGTCCGCGGGCCGGTGCTCGAGCGGGCGCCAGGGCTCGTCAAGGCGGCGACGCTGCACGGTCTGCGGGTGGACGACGTGCCCGGCGGTGTGTCGGGCGAGGTGGTGCTGGACATATGACAGGCGATGGATCGGCCTTCTCGGCCACGGTGCTCGGTCCGGTGGTGCGCGAGATTCCGGCATCCGCGCGGAGCGACATGCGGGTACCGGTCCGGGTGTACGCCGACGATGAGCTCTGGAAGCAGATCGCCGCCGACCGCTCGCTGGAGCAGGCGGTGAACGTCGCGACCCTTCCGGGGGTGACGGGCTGCGTGTACGCCATGCCGGACGTCCACGAGGGATACGGCTTCCCGGTGGGCGGCGTGGCCGCCACTCGCGCGGCCGATGGCGTCATCTCGCCCGGCGGCGTGGGCTACGACATCAACTGCGGTGTCCGGCTCCTCGCCTCCGACCTCGAGGTCGAGGCGGTCCGCCCCCGGCTGGAGCCGGTGGTGCACGACCTCAGCCGCAGCATCCCCTCGGGGCCGGGACGCAATCCCTGGCTGGACCTCGCGGGCCCCGATCTCGATCGCGTGCTCCGCGACGGGTGCCGCTACCTGCTGGAGCGGGAGCTTGCGCTGCCGGAGGACCTCGCGGCGACCGAGGCCGCCGGCTCGCTGCCCGACGCCGATCCCGCGCGGGTCTCGGACAAGGCGAAGCACCGCGGTCACGACCAGCTCGGCACCATCGGCTCGGGCAACCACTTCGTCGAAGTGCAGGTGGTGGACGAGGTGCTCGACCCCGACGCCGCGCGGGCGTACGGTCTCCGCCTGGGCCAGCTCACCGTCCTCATCCACACCGGATCACGCGGACTGGGCCACCAGGTGTGCACCGACTACGTGCGCGGTATGGATCGGGCCATGGCGGAGTACGGGATCCGGCTGCCCGACCGCCAGCTCGCCTGCACCCCGCTGGCCTCGCCCGAGGGCCAGGCCTACTTCGGGGCGATGTGCGCCGCCGCGAACTTCGCCTGGTCCAACCGCCAGGCCATCACCTACAGCGCCCGCCGGGTATTCACCCGCGCCTTCGGAGAGGCGGGCCGGCTGCGGCTGGTCTACGACGTGGCCCACAACATCGCCAAGCTGGAGCGGCACGGGGACGAGACGCTCTGCGTGCACCGCAAGGGCGCCACCCGGGCGTTCGGACCCGCGCATCCCGAGACCCCCGAGCCCTACCGCGCCGCGGGCCAGCCGGTCTTCATCCCCGGGAGCATGGGCACGGCGTCCTACGTGCTCGCGGGAACCGACGCCGCCCTCGCGCTCAGCTTCGGCAGCACCTGTCATGGCGCCGGCCGGGCCATGAGCCGCGGGGCGGCCAAGCGTGCCCGGACCGGCGCGGAGGTCCGGCGCGAGCTGGAAGCGCGCGGGATCATCGTGCGCTGCCCCTCGAGCCAGGAGCTCGCGGAGGAATCGCCCACCGCGTACAAGGACGTGGAACGGGTGGTGGACGTGGTGCACCGGGCCGGGCTCGCCCGCAAGGTGGCGCGGCTCCGGCCGGTGGGGGTCATCAAGGGCTGAGGTGACATCATGAGAGCTGCATCAAAGTTTCCGCCGACCGCGGAGGTCCGCTACCGGAACCGGGCCGAGGCCGGCGCCGCGCTCGCGCGGGCGCTGGAGCGCTACCGCGGCGAGCACCCGGTCGTGCTCGGCATCCCCCGCGGCGGCGTTCCGGTCGCCGCGGCGGTCGCGCGCGCACTCGGTGGCGAGCTGGACGTGGCCGTGGCGCGGAAGCTGGGTGCTCCGATGCACGAGGAGCTCGCGGTCGGCGCAGTCACCGCGGACGGCGGCCGCTTCCTCAACCAGGACGTGATCGACGCACTGGGGGTGAGCGAGGAATACCTGAGCCAGATCACCGAGGAACAGATGGGGGAAGCCCGGAGCCGGGAGCAGCGCTTCCGCGGAGGACGCCCGCCCGCGCCGCTGGGTGGCCGGACCGTGATCCTGGTGGATGACGGGCTCGCGACCGGCGCCACCATGCGCGCCGCCGCGCGGTCGGTCCTCGCCCGCGGCCCGGCCCGCCTCATCGTCGCGGTGCCGGTGGGAGCCGCCGCGACCTGTGCCGCCCTG
>DASUSR010000338.1:0-7524 GCA_036375015.1 Gemmatimonadales bacterium | reverse complement strand
ACAAGCCCCTGGTACTCGGCGACCAGCTCCTTTGGAGAGATCGGAACGACGCCGCCGGCGAAGGAGAGCAGCCAGCGGGCGAACGCGTCCGAGCGGCGGACCCGGAAGCGGCGGCGGTCGGGGTGGCCGGGGACCTCCTGGCCCAGACGGAAGGCGGCGGCCGCGGCGCCGGTGCGGGCCCGGAACGCGACCGTCGCCTCCACCGCGTCGCCGGCGCCTAGCTCCCAGGCCTGGCGGGAGCGGGCGTGCTCGCGGAGCCGGAAACCGCCGGGGATCTGGTAGTCGGGCGTGCCCGGCCTCGCCTTGTTCACCGCCACGGCGTCGATCCGGTTGAGCCGGTAGTTCTTCACCAGGTCCTCGCCCGGCGCGCGGGCCGCCAGATACCAGTGCTGGTTGAGGAAGAAGAGTCCGAACGGCTCCACTTCCCGGCGCCCGGTCGCGTCGCTGCTCATGGATCGGTAGTGGAACGTCACCCGCTTGCGGCCCTCGAGCGCCTCACCCAGCGTGGCCAGCAGGTCCGAGGCGGGGGACGCCTTCGGCGGCACGAGCCTGACCCCCTCGGCGGCCCGGCCCGACGCGTCCACCGGGAGATCGCAGGCGAGCTTCCGCATCGCCGATTCGGCGTGCTCGGCGAGGAGCGGGTCGCCCAGCTCGCGCACGCGCGACGCCGCCTCCGCCACCGCGGCCAGCTCCTCGGGCTCGAAGCTGAGGAGCGGGAGCGAGCGATAGCCCCAGCGGTCGATCACCCGCGGCCGCGCGGTGCCGGTGCCGCCAGCCGCCTCCCCCCGGAGCGCCAGGTAGGGGAGATAGAAATCTCGGACCCGGAGCAGGTAGCCCTGCGCCTCGCCGTCGTGGTTCTCCACGGTATCGATCGGCACGCCGAACTTCCGCAGCTCGAGCTTGTCGCGCTCGAACGTGCGGCGCAGGCTCTCCCCCCTGGGGGCCGCGGCGTAGGCCGGCACCTCCGCGATCAGCTGCTCGAAGGTGACGGGATAGCGGTGCCGGAGGAGGGCGGCGAGCAGGTCGAGCCAGCGCTGGATCTTGGGAGTCTTCATCCGGATCGGGGAGGGAGGGTTGTCAGGTCGGCGGCCCACTCCAGTGTACCTGACCCCTGTGGCATCGGCGGTCAGCACCTCATCCGAACAGCAGTCGCACCGTCCACACCGCGATGACCATGGCGGCCGCGTCGGCGATGAGCCCCGCGGGCACGGCGTGGCGGGTCTTCCGGATGTTCACCGCCCCGAAATACACCGCGATCACGTAAAAGGTGGTCTCGCTGGAACCGTACATGACGGCGGCCATCTTCACCAGGATCGAGTCCTCGCCGTATTGATTGATCATGTCCACCACCAGCGCCGCCGAGCCGGAGCCCGAGAGCGAGCGGACGATGGCCATGGGGAGCAGCTCGGCCGGGAAGCCGATCATCCCCAGCACCGGATCGAGCGCCCTGGTCAGCGCCTCCATCGCCCCGCTGGCGCGGAACATGGCGATCGCGAAGAGGATCGCCACCAGGTAGGGAATGATCCGAACCGCGACCTGGAAGCCGTCCCTGGCCCCTTCCACGAAGCTCTCGTACACCGGCACCCGCTTGTAGAGGCCGTAGAGCGGGAAGCTCACCAGGATGAGCGGGAGGACGAAGTAGGAGAGCAGGCTGATGACGTCGCGCACCGTGTCCATGGCGGCCTCACAGCGTCCGTTTGGGGTCGGAGGCGCGATAGCCCGGGAGCCGGCCCAGCAGCCTGGCCGCCGTGATGGCCACGATGAGCCCCAGCACCGTCGTCGTGAGAATCGGGAAGATGAGCGTGTTTATCTGCGTGCCCATGAGCGCCAGCAGGAGCACCGGCGGCACCAGCTGCAGGCTGGCCGTGTTGATGGCCAAGAGCATGACCATGGAGTTGGTGGCCGTATCCTCGGAGGGGTTGAGCGTCTGCAGCTCCTCCATCGCCTTGATCCCGAAAGGCGTCGCGGCGTTCCCCAGCCCGAACAGGGTCGCGGTGAGGTTCAGCGCGATCATGCCGAGCGCCGGATGGTCGGGCGGGATCTCGGGAAAGAGCGGTCGGAGGATGGGCCGCACCAGCTTCACCAGCGCGAAGACGATCCCCGCGTCCTCCGCGATCTTGAGCAGGCCGAGAAAGAGCGCCAGCACCCCGATGAGGCCGATGGCGATCTCGGCGGCGGTCCTGGCGAAGTCGATCCCCGCGGCGGCGACCGCATTGAGCTTCACGAACCTCACCGGCTGGAACACCACGCCGGCGGCGGCGGCTTCCGTCTCGCCTGCCGCCGGCGAGGTGAAGCCCACCAGCCGGCCCTGCAGCTCGTCATCGCGCGAGCGGGACACCTTGCCGATGGTGGCGAGCGGCTCGGGCAACTTGGCGCCGGCCTCGAATCGGAGCTGACGCCCTTCCTGGGTCTGCAGCAGGTACCCGGGGTAGCCGCTCGCCGGGGTCTGGTCGGTGCCGTAGAAGGTCGCGTACTCCCGCGTTTCCATCCGGATCTCCACCGGCACGCGGCGCGCGGCGGGGTCGTAGCCCTCCGGGAAGGCCAGCGCCACGGGAAGCGGCCGGCCGTTCCGGTACCGGTCGGTAGCGATGTCGCTGGCGTCGTAGCCGAGGGCGAAGACGATGCTCGCGATGATCAGGCCTGCCCAGATGTAGTTCAGCATCACCCGGCCGGGTTGTGGTGGAGAGTGTGGGGGGAGGGCACAAAATGAACACTGCCCGGCCGCCGGACGGAAGCACGCCCGGCCGGTACTCGGAGCGCGGCGCAGGGGACATGCCGGAAGGCATGCCCCCTGCTCGCGCTTCCCGGCCGGCGGACGCGGCTCAGCGCTGCGACAGCGCGCCCCCGGTCACCGAAAACCCCGCGCGGCGGTTCATCGCCCACGCGGTCTCGCTGCTCGAGCGATCGAGCGGCTGCTCCTCGCCGTACCCCACCGTCTCGAGCCGTGCCGCGGCGATGCCCTGCTCCGTCAGAAACCGCTTGGCCTCGGTCGCGCGCCGCTGGCTCAGGGCCAGGTTGTACTCGTCCGAGCCGCGCTCGTCCGCATGGCCGTCGATCCGAAGTGTGAGGTCGGGAGACGAGCGGAGAATCTCCGCCTTGGCGCCGAGGATCGTCCGCGCCTCGGGGCTCAGGTCCGAGCGGTCCAGCGCGAAGTGGATCCGCTCCTCCAGCGTGAGGCGGCGGGTGTCGGGCGCGGGAGCGGGACGCTCCACCACCACGGGCGCGGGGGGCGGTGCCGGGGCCGGCGTGGGAGCCGGCACCTCGGCGACCGGCTCGGGCGCCTCGGGAATCTCCTTGCGGCCGCAGCCGCTGGTGGCGAGCGCGATGCCGAGCACGGGGACGAGGATCGTGTGGATGTGGGCCATCGGAACCTCTGCGGATACTGGTGAGAGGGCCGCGCCACGAGCAGCGGCCAAGGCAGCGAGTGGATCCGACCGGTCCCAGGTGCGGGCCCGACGGTCCGGGCGGGGCGGGGGCAGTTACCATGCCCGGGGCCGGTACGCCGCCTTGGATCGGCCAACTCACGGTAGTACATGTGGTTCCATGCGGGCGGAGAGGGGGAGGAGGACGCGCCACCGCCGGGCCCGATGGCACGATGCAAGATTCGGCACAGGATGCGAAAAGGCGCCCCGCGGGGCGCCTGGAGGGTTATGACACGGAGGTAGCTGGTGGTCTTCCTCCGCCGGGCGGGGGCGGCGTCAGGTCGGGAACCGGGTTGAGCTCGTCCACGCCGCACCAGTTGAGCAGTCCCGCCACGTCGGCGGCGCGCTCCATCGTATCCACCATCACCTCGGTCCGCTCGTTGGTCACGACCGGGATCCGGTCGAGGCTCCGGCGCCCGGGCCGTGTGAGCTGCCGCTCACTCACCCGCCATGGGCCGGGCATCGCGCCGAGATTCACCCCGCTCCGCCGTGCCTGCTCGGCGAGCATATAGACGACCGTGGGCTCGTAGCGCAGGTGTTCTCTGGGCTGGCGCTGATGGCGAATAGTGTTGCTCAGCACCGGCTCCGAGAGGTTGGAGATGTGCTCCCGGGACTTCATCGCGACCTCCCCAGTGCGTCTGTCTCCCGCTATCCGGCGCCCGCCTCCGGGCGGACCCGAATCCAGCATCAGGTATCGCCCCTTGGCGAGTCGGATGCGGTGAGATCCGTCACGCGGGAACGGCGAACCGGGATAGAGGCGATCCGGACCTGGATGCCCGCTCCCTAAGGAGTCATCTTGGGGTGAGAGCCCGTCACCTCCCTGGAGCCCTGCCATGTGCCGAAACATCCGCCCGCTCTACCACTTCGACCCGCCGGTCACCGACGAGGAGGTCCGCGCGGCCTCGCTCCAGTTCGTGCGCAAGGTGAGCGGGTTCACCAGGCCATCGGCCGCCAACCAGACGGCGTTCGACCGTGGGGTGGACGAGGTGGCCACGGCGGTCCGCCGACTGCTGGACTCGCTGGTGACCGCCGCGCCGCCGAGGAACCGGGAGGTGGAGGCGGCGAAGGCGCGGGCGCGGGCGGGGCGGCGGTATCAGTCGCGCTGAGCGCCGCCCCGACGGCACTCACCCGGCCGACACCCCGGGGCACCATCTGACCCTCTTGTAGCCGCAGAACCGGCACTCGGCAGGATGTCGCGTGAGGGTCGCCGCCTCGTCTCCCATCGCGGCCAGCGCCTGCCGCACGTCCGTCGCCGCCGCCGCGCGTATCTCGTCCGTTACGGGGCCGCCGACCTGCACCGCGTCGGAGGCGAAGTGGAAGACGAACCCGCTCACCGGCCTTCCTCCCACTGACTCGATCGCGCCCACGTAGACGCTCCGCTGCAGCGCATACGCGTCGGCCTTCCTCCGGAGCGCCTCGGCGTCGCCGCCGCCGGTCTTGACGTCGAGCGCCGCCACACCGCCCTCGACCGGGGCGGCGAGGTCGATCTTGCCCTGGAGAAAGCCGTCGGGCGAGATCAGATGAAAGAACTCGAGCTCGCGACGACGACCCGGCGCGTCGTCCAGCGCGCGGTACCCGGGATGCTCGCGCACGGCCGCGATCTCCCGGGCCAGCGCCTCGCGATACTCGCGACCGGGCTCGGTGTCGGGCGCCGGACTCGCGGGATCCCAGCGGCCGAGGGCGGCCTCGAGATAGGTTGCGAGCTCCGCCTCTTCGCGAATGTGCTCCAGAACGTCGTGCACCACCTGACCCCGTGCGACGGCGCTTCCCCACTCCGGCCCGGTGCGATCGAGCGGCGGCTCGCGCACACCGGCGACGTACTTGAACCAGTGGCGCCGGGGACATCGGGCAAAGCTCATCAGTTCGGTCGCGGAGTGGCGCGGACGTCCGGGAGCGACCCGGATCGGTGCCGCCTGATCCGGCAGCGCCTCGGGAGAGAACTCCCCCTCCGACGCTACCACGACGTCCTCGTCGAAGGGGACATACCGGATGATCGCCCGACACTCACGCCCGTCGCCGTCCCGGTAGCGCAAGACACCGTCCCCAGCCAGGTCCAATCCCAGCGCGGCGCTCAGCGCCTGCGCGGCGCACCCGTCGCGCAGCTTCGCGTCGCCAAAGCCCGAGAGGATCAGCCGGTCCCTGGCTCGAGTCGCCGCGACATACCACAGGCGCTTCTGCTCCGCCGTGGCCTCGGCCTTCTCCTGCGCCTCCAGCGCGAGCCAGGCGGGGGGCTTCTCCTCGGCATCCGGGTCCTTCAATGCCACCGCCTCCCGACCGATGAGGATCGGCTCGTTCCCTACCAGCCTCGGTAGCCGGGCGAGATCCGCCCAGAACACCACCGGCCATTCGAGCCCCTTGGCGCTGTGCACCGACGTGATGGTGACCACGTTCTCGTGCTGGCTGTAGAGCCGCTCGTCGCTCTCCAGATCCTCACGCTTGCGGGCCTCGCGGGTGGCGCGCAGGAAGTCCCCCACGTTGCCGTCGCGGAATTCCCGCGCGAGCCGGAGGAACTTCCGCACGTTGGCGAGCGGCTGGCGGCCCCCCGGCCCCAGCGCGACCAGGTGCGCCAGAAAGCCGGATTGATCGAGCAGGCTGACGAGCAGGTCGTGGATCGGAACCCGGTCGCGGAGCAGGGCGTGGTCCCGGATGAGGGCGATGCCGAAGTCGAGCAGCTCCTGCTCGGCCACACGGACCTGACCGATACGGCTCCAGGCCGGCCGACCGGTCTGCCGGACGAGATCGAGCAGGGTCTCATCCTTCAGGCCGACGAACGGGCTTCGGAGGAATCCGAGCAGTGCCCGATCGTCGCGAGGGTCCCGCAGGGTCTCGAGCGCGAGCAGCATGTCCCAGGTCTCGCGGCGCTGGTAGAAGCCTTCCGCGAGCAGGGCGTAGGTCGGGATCTCAGCGGCCCGAAAGGCCGCCTCGTAGGTTTTCAGCGACCCCCAGGCGGTCAGGAGGACCGCCATGTGGCGCCACTCGACGCCCAGGGCGGCCAGCTCCGTCATCCGGCGTGCGATCGCGACGGCCTCGACGGCTCGGCCCTGCTCGGCGTTCAGGCCCGCGGCGCCTGTCAGAACCAGGAGCTCGACAGGAGTGTCACCCGACGGGAGCGCAGCGGCCGCGGGATGTTGGCCCGACTCCGGCTCACGCACGGCGCGAAGCGGCTGGTGGGCAACCTCGTACTCTGCCCGCGCGCCGCCCGCGAGGGGCCGGTCGAGCACCGCACCCACCGATGCGTCCACGAAGGCCACGATTCCCGGCAGCGACCGGAAATTCTCCTGCAGGGTGATCACCCGCCCCAGCCCGCCCTGGGCGAAGTCCCGTTCGACCCCGCTCCACACCGTGACGTCGGCCCGTCGAAAGCGATAGATGCTCTGCTTGGGATCCCCGACCAGCATGAGCCGGGTGGTGTCCCGCCGCCGCTCGTGGGGCGCGCCGAGAAGATAGGCGATGTCCCGCTGGCTCGGATCCACATCCTGGAACTCGTCTACGATCAGGGTCCGGATCCGCCGCTGAAGGGTGCGCCGCACGCTCTCGTCTCCCGCGAGCAGCTCGTGGGTCCAGACGATCATGCGATCGAAGTCGAGAGCGCCGGCCTCGATGAGCCGACGCTCGACCTCCTTCTGGGCGATGACCGCGAAGTCCACCAGCGCGCACGTTGGGCGGTCCAGCTCGTCCCGGCGCGCGGCGAAGCGGCGGAGCCGGGCCGAGTCTCCGACGAGGAGCCTTGTCCACTCCTTCACCTTGGCGACTTCATATCGGGCGAACAGCTCGTTCAGGTCAGGCACGCTCCGGCGCTCGAGCGCTGTGAGCAGCGACTCATGAATGGCCTCCACCGCGAGCGCGGAGGACTCGCCTTCCTCCATCACCCGCGCACCCGGGTTCCGCCTGATGCGGAGGGCGAACTCGCGAAGGATGGCTCCGCAGAAGCCGTGGATCGTCCCGATCCGGGCGGCATCGATTTCGTATGCCTCGTCGCGCCGCCCATGCTCCCGCAGCCGCTCGCGGAGCTTGCGCTTCAGGTCCGCGGCCGCGGCATTGGTATAGGTGATGGCGGCGATGTCCCGAAGCCCGATCGGCTCGGCGATCCGGCGGCCCTCGA
>DASUSR010000337.1:0-7606 GCA_036375015.1 Gemmatimonadales bacterium | reverse complement strand
CAGGTCCGACTGGCGGATGTCCGCCTGGAGCTCCTCGGGCGTGAGCGGCGCCATGCGCGAAGCGGGCGGAATGAGCCGGGCGGCAACCACCGGCGTCGGCACCCCGCGCGGGTCCAGCACCGTCACCACCGCTTCTCCGATACCCAGGGTGGTCAGGGTCTCTTCCAGGTCGTAGAACGAGGTCTTGGGAAAGGTGCGCACCGTCGCCTTGAGCGCCCTGTCGTCGTCGGGTGTATGGGCGCGCAGCGCGTGCTGTACCCGGTTGCCGAGCTGCGCCAGGACGTCCGCGGGGACGTCCTTCGGGGTCTGGGTCACCAGGTAGACGCCCACACCCTTGGAGCGGATCAGGCGGATCACCTGCTCGATCTGGTCCCGGAACGCCTTCGGGGCCTCGTCGAAGAGCAGGTGGGCCTCGTCGAAGAAGAAGACCAGCTTGGGCTGGGGGAGGTCGCCGGCCTCGGGCAGGTGCTGATACAGCTCGGCCAGCAGCCACATCATGAAGGTGGACCAGAGCATCGGCCTGTCCTGGACGTCCGCCAGCTCCAGGCAGGTCACCACGCCGCGGCCGTCGCTCGTGGTCCGCAGCATGTCCCGGACGTCGAACTCCGGCTCGCCGAAGAACCGCTCTGCCCCCTGCGACTCCAGCTCGATCATCTTGCGGAGCAGCACGCCCACCGTCGCGGCCGACATCCCGCCGTACTCCGCGAGCGCCACCTTCCCCGCGTCGGAGGTGAGCCACTGGAGAACGGCCCGCAGGTCCGCCAGGTCGAGCAGCGGGAGCTGCTGGTCGTCGGCGTACTTGAAGACCATCGTCAGCACGCTGGTCTGGGTGTCGTTGAGGGAGAGCACCTTGCCCAGCAGCAGCGGCCCGAACGAGCTCACGGTGGCCCGAAGCTGGATCCCCAGCGCGCCGGTGAGGCTCACGAACTCGACCGGCCAGCCGGTCGGGCTCCAGTTCCAGCCGACGTCGTTCGCGCGCGCGGTGATCTTCTCGCCCGGGACGCCCGGCGCGGCGAGCCCGCTGAGGTCGCCTTTCACGTCGGCCACGAACACCGGCACGCCCGCCGCCGACAGCTGCTCGGTGATGAGCTGCAGCGTCTTGGTCTTGCCCGTCCCGGTGGCACCGGCGATGAGGCCGTGCCGGTTCATGGTCGCGAGCGGGATCCGCACCTTGGGCTCCCGGTGAATCGCGCCCGACTCGAGCGCGGCCCCGAGGGTCACGGCGGGGCCGGGAAAGCCGTAGCCGGCGGCGAGGGTATCGGTGAAGGATTTGGCCATGGGTCTCGGAGTGTGGGTTAGCGCGTCCGCCCGCGGAGCTTCAGCCGGTCGATTCGAGGACGTCCACGACTTGTTCCATCTCGGCCACCGTGTTGTACAGGTGGGGGCTGAGCCGGATCGCACCCTCGCGAAGGCTCGTGATGATGCGCGCGCGCTTGAGGCGGCGGTGCGCGTCCTCGACCCCGTCGGGGGCGATACACAGAATACCCGAGCCGCGCCCGTCGCGGGGAGAGACGATCCGGGTCCCGGTCCGCGCCGCCCACTCCAGCACCGGGGCGTGCAGCGTGCGCAGATGCTCCCGGATCGCCTGGACGCCGACCTCCAGCAGCAGGCCCACCGAGCTGTTGAACCCGGCGAAGTCCTGGTACGGCAGCGTCATCAGCTCGAACCGCCGGGCGTCGGGGCGCAGGGTGTCCTGGTAGCGGGTCAGCCGGCTCAGGTCGTCGGTCCCCTCGAACGCGAGCCAGCCGGTAATCGCGGGATCGAGCGCCCCGATCAGGTCGCGCCGCACGTAGACGAACCCCGAGCCCCAGGGCGAGAGCAGCCACTTCTGGCCTCCGCAGGCGAGCACGTCCACCCGGGTACGCGACAGGTCGAGCGGGACCTGCCCCAGCGCCTGGATGGCGTCTACGATGAGCCAGGCCCCGGTCTCGCGCGTCGCCTCGGAGAGGCGATCGAGGTCCACCCGGTAGCCGTTGCTGAACTGGACCAGGGACACCGCGAGCGCGCGGACCCGGGGATCGCGCAGCCGCTCGAGCAGCCGGGCCTCATCGGGCCAGCCCTCGGCGGTGGCCGGCACCAGCTCGGCGACCACGCCCCGCTCGCGCAGCCGCAGCCAGGGGTAGACGTTCGCCGGAAACTCCTTGTCACTCACCAACACGATGTCGCCCGGCTCCAGCCGGAGCGACCGCGCCGCCATGGAGATGCCGAACCCGGTGTTCACGGTGAGCCCGATCTCTTCGGGCGCGGCCCCCACGAGTCGCGCGGCCAGCCGGCGGGACTCGGCCAGCAGCGCGAACAGGTCCCGGTCGGGGAGCAGGAACGGCGCGGCGCGGCGCCGGTTGAACTCCTCCAGGACCAGCCGGGTGCGCTCGGGGAGCGGACCGATGCTGGCGTGGTTGAGGTAGACCGTCCCCGAGCTCCAGGGAAATTCGGTAGCCCGGAGAGAGGCGAGGTCGTGGGGGCGTGAAGGGTGAAGTGTGAAAGGTAAGGAGGCCACCGCTTCCCCCCTCTCGCTCAACCCAGGACCCTCCGTTCGACCCTCTTCACCCTTCACGTTTCACCCTTCCCGCTTTCACCCTCACCTCCGCCTTCACCCCTCGCGCTCTTGGGATCGTACGCCTCCCGCAGCGCCTCGCCGACCAGATTGAACCCCAGCACCGCCGCGCCGATCGCCAGCCCGGGGGCGAAGGAGACCCAGGGTGCCACCCGCAGCAGATCGCGGCCGTCGGCCACCATCGCTCCCCAGCTCGGTGTGGGCGGCTGTGCTCCGAGTCCCACGAACGAGAGCGCCGCCTCGGCCATGATGGCGCCGGCGATCCCCAGTGTGGCGGCGATGATGACCTGGGTACGCACGTTGGGCAGCAGGTGCCGCAGCAGCACCCGACGGTCCAGCGCACCGAGGGCCTGGGCGGCGAGCACGTACTCGGCGCGCTTGAGCACCAGCACCTGGCCGCGCACCAGCCGCGCCATGCCCGCCCACCCGACCACGCCGATCACCACGAAGATCACGGGCAGCGACGGCTTCACCGCGGCGGCCACGGCGATCAGCAGCAGGAGCGTGGGAAAGGCCAGGGTGATGTCGGCCAGACGCATCACCAGGGCGTCCACCCAGCGGCCGTAATATCCCGCCACGAGGCCCAGGGTGACACCCAGCGTGACCGCCACGGACTGGGAGATGAGCCCCACGAGGAGGGACAGGCGCGCCCCATAGAGCACGCGGCTCAGCAGGTCCCTGCCCTGCGTGTCGGTTCCGAACAGGTAGCGTCCTCCGGGCTGGAGCAGGTAGGCGTTCCGGAGGTCGCCGGTGAGCGGGTCGAAGGGGGCGAGCCAGGGGGCCAGCACGGCGGCGAGGACGACCCCTGCTACGAGGGCGACTCCGAGCTGAAAGAACCGGTCCCGGCGGAGCCGCCCGCCGATCGCCCCTCGAGCCATGTGGATCCCGTGACGCTGGTTACCCCGTGGGGTGGGAACCGCGCACGCGGCTGCACCATGCTGCGGCACATCGCGAGTCGCACGATTCTTGCAAACTTGAGCAGGCGTACGTTACGCACCCACCCTCAACCGGGGCAAGCGAGTGAACCCGGACCGACCCTTCACCCTGGTGCTCAGCGGCGGTGGCCTCAAGGGGCTGGCGCACGTGGGGGTGTTCCGCGCGCTGGAGGAGCGGGGTCTGGTGCCGAGCCTGGTGGTGGGATCGAGCATCGGGTCGCTGGTGGGCGCGGCGTGGGCGGCCGGGGCCAGCGTGCGGCAGATGGAGGAGCGGGCTCGGCGGGTGCGCCGGCGCGACGTGTTCCAGGTTGCGCACACCGACATGGCGTTCCGTCGGATGATGGCGCCGGCCGTCTACCGCCGGGAGCCGCTGGAGAACCTGGTCTACGGCCTGGTGGGCAAGATCAGCTTCCGCGATCTCCGCCACCGTCTGCTGGTCAACACCGCGGATCTGCATTCCGGCGTGCAGGTGCTTTTCGGGCTGCCGGGACGGACCGACACCCGGGTGGCGGAGGCGGTCCTCGCGTCCTGCGCGCTGCCCGGCATCTTCCCGCCCCGCGAGATCGAGGGCCGCGCCTACGTGGACGGCGCGGTGGTGGAGAACCTGCCGGTCCGCATCGCCGCGGCCCTGGGCGAGGGGCCGATCCTGGCGGTCAACGTGGCCGCCACCAGCGTGCTGCGCTCCACCACCGAGACCGCCGGGTTTGCGGCCACCTACATCCGCGGGCTCGAGATCGTGATGCAGACCCAGATCGAGGGACAGCTCCGCGACTGGCAGGGCCCGCCGCTCGTCCTGGTGCAGCCTCGGGTGGAGCACATCTCGATGTTCGCGTTCGACCGCACCGACGAGCTGCTGGAGGCGGGCTACCGGGCCACCGCCCGGACGCTCGACGAGCTCGGCGGTCGGCTGAGCGGGATGGCGAAGGGGATGCACCCCACCCGGCGGCTGCGGGTGCTGGTGGATGAGGAGCGCTGCGTGGGCTGCGGCACCTGCGTGCTGCAGGCGCCGACGGTGTTCCGGCTGGACGAGCGGGGCAAGGCCCAGGTGCAGGCCCCGCTCCAGACCTGGAGTCCGATCGACGGCGCCTACCTGCTCAACTGTCCCACCTTCGCGATCAGCGTGCGTCCGGCAGATTCGGCGGCGTGACCTGGAAGATGAAGACGGCGGCGCTCTGCTGCTTGAGGGGCAGCAGGTTGCGCACCCTGCTCTGATACAGCCGGTGCACCCGTACCCTGCCCCACGGTGACAGCGCGCGCTTGAGCACCAGCTCGTTGTAGAAGCGCTTGGTCCCCGGCTCGATCTCCACCTCGCCCACCGGCGCCGTTCCCACGACCGATCCGCCCACCGCCAGGTACCCGACCAGCTCGGCGACCAGCGCGGAGTCGTCCTCCACGTGCTGAAGGGCCTCGCTGCAGTAGATGATGTCGAATTGTCCCGGGCCCGGGCTCACCGTGGTGAAGACGGGGCGCGCGGCCGTGCCGCGAAACTGCTTGGCCTGGGAGACGGCGGCGGGCGAGATGTCGTACCCCACCGCTGCGCCGCCGAGCTGCTGGAGCCGCAGGGTGAAGACCCCGTCCATGCAGCCGAAATCGAGGACCCGCTTGCCCTCCGGCGGGTAGCGCCGCAGCAGCGCACGCTGGCGCCAGTCGAGATGGGTGAGCCGCCAGTCCAGGTCGAGCGCGCGGGCTCCGAGCCCCTCGACCCACTCGCGATAGTGCCGGTCGTATTCGTCGCTCATGCGGGCGTCGCTTTCACCGCGGCGGAGGCGCCGGCCTCCCGCCCGATCCGGACCAGGTCGGCCACCACCCGATCCCAGTTGTACCGTGCCTCGACCGCGCGCCGACCCCCCTCTCCCAGGCGCCGGCGGAGACCGGCGTCGTCGAGCAGGGTCCGCAGTGCGGTCGCGACCGCTTCCGGCTGCTCCGAGTCCACCAGCAGCCCGGTCTCGCCCTCGCGGACCGCTTCGGGAATCCCGCCGCTCCGGCCGGCCACGACGGGGACACCGCAGGCGGAAGCCTCCGCCAGGGAGATCCCGAAGCCCTCGACCCGCTGCTCCATCAGCCGGGACACTCCGAGATAGATCTCGGCGACGTTGTAGAGCCCGGGCAGGTCGCGATCGGGGACCTCGGTGAGGAACCGCACCCGATCGGCGACACCGAGCTCGCGCGCCTGCTCCTCGAGCGCCTCCCGCTCCTCCCCGCGCCCCACGACGGCATAGCGCAGATCGGGATGATCGGCGGCCAGGCGGGAGAGCGCCTGGAGCGCGGTGTCGATGCCCTTGTGGCGGGTGAGTCGCGCCACCGAGAGCAGCCAGCGTCCCCCCTGCAACCCGTAGCGCCGGCGAACCTCGGCGGTATCGATCCCCGGCCGGAAGGACTCGTGGTCGGCGCCCAGCGGCACCACCCGGATCTGCTCCGGCGTAGGCTCGACGTCCAGCTCGCCCAGCAGATTGACGCACCGGTCCCGGGTCCACTGGCTGTTCGCCACCAGCACCGCGGCAGAGGTGAGGAGTGCGCGGGCGGTACGCCGCTTGAGGACCGACTGGTGGACCTGGTGCTGGAGGATGAGGAGATCGCCGCCGTGGAGCAGGATGCCGAACGGCGTGCCGACCCGCTCCATGACCCACTTGGCCGGGTACGCGGCGGGCTTGAGGTTGCCGCACCAGATGAACTCCGCCCGGTGCTCGCGGGCGAGCACCGCGGCCCGGCGCGACCAGAGCAGGATGCCCTGGATCGTCCGGAGGCGGCGGCTCGGGAGGGGCAGCCGATCGATGCCGTTGGGGAAGGTGGCGTCCACATCGGCCGCGGCGGGGTGTTGCCCGGTGGAGACGACGAGCGCGCCCGGCGGGTAGCGCCGGGCCAGCTCCGCCATCCACCGTGCGATGCCGCCGCCCATGGGCGGGAAGTCGTAGGTCAGCAGCAGGTGCGGCCGCATGGCGGGAATCTAGCGACGCACCGGCGAAGCCAGCCGCCCCGGTGTGCCGGGGACCGGCGTCTCTCCCCGCCGGGCGCCGCGCTCGGCCACCTCGGTGCCGATCCGCACCACGTCGGCCGCCACGCGATCCCAGTTGTAGAACGTCTCGACCGCGCGGCGTCCCTGCGCGCCGAGCCTACGGGCCAGCGCGGCGTCGCGCAGCAGCAGCCGCACCGCCCCCATCACCTGGGCCGGCTGCGCGCCGTCCACCAGAATGCCGGTCTCGCCGTCGCGCACGGCGTCGGGGATGCCGCCGCCGGACCCGCCGATCACCGGGAGCCCGCAGGCGGAAGCCTCGGTGAGCGCGATGCCGAAACCCTCGATCATCAGCTCGGCGGGGCGGGAGACGCCCAGATAGATGTCGGCGGTGTTGTACAGCGCCGGCAGGTCCGCGTCCGGCACGCCGGATAGGAACCGCACCCGGTCCGCGACACCCAGCTCGAGCGCGAGACGC
The DNA here is from genome assembly GCA_036375015.1 of Gemmatimonadales bacterium. Lineage (GTDB taxonomy): Bacteria > Gemmatimonadota > Gemmatimonadetes > Gemmatimonadales > GWC2-71-9 > CAVVWJ01. Next base: position 689 of record DASUSR010000337.1, on the reverse strand, counting down.
TCGAGCCGCTCCCGCTGGATGCCGGACCCCACCACCGCGTACCGCAGGTCGGGTACTTCGTCCCGCAAGGAGGCCAGCACGCGGATCCCGGTATCGATTCCCTTGTGGGCCGCGAGGCGCGCCACGGTCAGCAGCCAGCGTCCCGGCGGCAGCCCGTAGCGGGCGCGTACCTCGTCGGTGGAGATGCCGGGCCGGAAGCGGACCGGATCGGTGCCCAGGGGGAGGGTGCGCACATCGGCGCGCTCGGGATCGAGCCCGAGCCGCGCGAGCACCTCACGGCAGAGCGTCGCGGTCCAACGGCTCACCGCCACCAGCACCGCGGCCGAGCCCAGCAGCACGCGCCCGGCGATGCGCTTGCGCGGCGTGCCCTGCAGCCGCTCGCGCAGGAGGAGCAGCTCGGTGCCGTGGAGGAAGATGCCGTGGGGGATCCCGTAGCGGCGCTGGATCCAGAGCGCAGGATACGCCGCGGGCTTGAGGTTGCCGCACCAGACGAGCTCGGGGCGTACCGCGCGGGCGAGCACGGCCGCCCGGCGGGACCACGCGACCCAGCCGTGAACCGCCCGGAGCCGGCTGCTCGGCACCGGCACCCGGTCCACCGGGTGGGGGAGCAAGGCGTCGGCCGCAGCGGCGCCGGGGAGGGAGCCGGTGGAGACCACCAGGGACCCGGCGGGATACCGGCGCGCGATCTC
>DASUSR010000336.1:0-7467 GCA_036375015.1 Gemmatimonadales bacterium | reverse complement strand
GGGCCGCGCGGTGGTCGCCGTGCTGCTCAACGGACGGGGGCCGTACCGCTTCGCGGTCGAGACCGGCTCGCCGGACGTCATGCTCACCTCGGCCACGGTGGCGGCACTGTCGCTGCCGGCGTCGGGCGGGGCGCGGTTCCGGCTCGACTCGCTGCGGATCGGCGACGCGTTGATCCGCGGCCTCCTGGTCGGACGCCACGACGCGATCGCACGCCTGGGAGTGGACGGCGTCCTGGGGCTCGACGCCTATCGCGACCTGCTGCTGACCGTGGACTACCCCGGCTCGCGGTTGGTCCTCAGCCGCGGGTCGCTGCCGGAACCGGACGGAGGCGAGATCCTCCGCGCCGTGCGGGTCGGGCCGTTCCTCGGGGTGGAGCTGGACGTGGGCGGCGTGCGGGAGGTGGGCGTGATCGACACCCAGGGCGGGGTCGGGTTCCAGGCGCTCCCCGAAGTGGCGGCGCACTTCCGGTTCCAGGAGGATCTCGCCGTCGTCGGGCGGGCCATCGTGGGCGGGAACCCGCCGGTGGAGGTCCGGAGAGGACGCCTTGCCGGCGAGATGCGCGTGGGCCGGCACCGGTTTGCGAGCCCAGGCATCGACGTCCACGAGCTGCCGCCGGACATTCCCTCGAGGATGACGATCGGTGTCCGGGTGCTCCGGCACTTCGTCCTGACGCTGGACCAGCGGGCGATGCTGGTGCGGCTCAGCCGCCCGGGCACCGACCCCGTTCCGGTGGGCTGAGCGGCGGGGTCAGGCCCGCTTCTTCTTCTTCCCCGCCGGCCGGTTCGGCATCGGCTCGGGCGCGGTCTTGATGTCCACGATCTGGCGCGCCGCCCGCTTCTGCCGCTCGCGGGCCAGGAGCCACTGCTGGGGGATGCTCGCGATGTTGCTGACGGTGTAGTACAGGTTGAGCCCCGACGGGAAGAAGAGGAACATCCCCGTCATCATCACCGGCATCATGTACAGCATCATCTTCATCTGGGGATTGGGCTCCATCCCCACCTGGCCGACCTTGGTCAGCACGTACATCGATGCCCCCATGAGGACGGGGATGATGTAGAGCGGGTCGGGCCGGGACAGATCCGGGATCCACATGAACGACGTCCCCCGCAGCTCGATCGCGTTCTGGAAGACGAAGAAGAGCGCGAACAGCACCGGCATGGGCAGCATCATCGGCCAGCAGCCGCCCAGCGGGTTGACGTTGTACTCCTTGTACAGCTTGAACATCTCCTGCTGCATCTTCTGCGGGTCGCTCTTGTAGCGCTCCTGGATGTCCTTCATGAGCGGCTGCACTTCCTGCAGCTTCATGTTGGCCCGCATGGCCTTCTGGTTCAGCGGCCAGAGGACCAGCCGGATCAGGATCCCGAAGACGACCAGCACCAGCCCGTACGCCAGATGCAGGTTCTCGTGCATCCAGACCAGCAGCCAGCGCACCGGCACTGCGAAGATCCGGATGACCGTGCGGAACCCGGGCCACCCGTAGGGATTGACGTCGTCGAAGTCGTGGCCCATCCGGGCGAGCCGCTCGTACTCCATGGGCCCGGCATACAGCGAGTAGTCGAAGCGGCCGTCCGCGGAGACCGGGATGCTCACCCGGGTACGCGCGGCGTGCGGGTCATCGCCGGCCCCGGGGGATACGGCGAGGGTGGCGCCGCTGATCCGACCACCGGTGCTGTCGCCGGCGAAGAGCCCGGTCACGAAGTACTTCGACTTGAGCGCCGTCCACTGGAACGGTCCGCTCACGGTGCGCACCTCGCCCGGGTCGAAGTCGGCGAGGCTGATCCGGTCCGCCTCGTCCTGCATGGTCACCAGCGCCAGCTCCCGCTGATTCTCCTCCAGGTTGGCCTCGGTATTGGCCAGCGTGGGTCCCATCCCGACCAGGAGCAGGCCCCCGTTCGGGCCCACCCCGGTCACCCGGCCGGCCACGTCCACGCGATAGTCGTCGGGCGAGAAGGAGTAAGTGAGATCCACCGCGAACCCGCCGCGCGAGGCGGAAAGCCGGAGCGGCGTGCGCCCGTTCACCGCCAGGCTCTCGGCCGAGGGGGTGAAGTTCCATTGGTCGAGGGCGACGGTGTCCGACCCCTGGACCAGGGTGAGTCCGAGCAACTCACTGTCGGGCGGCAGGATCTGCGCCACCCGGCCGCTGTCGGCCGGGGCCATCGAGCGGTACTCGGTGAGCGCCGCCACCACCAGCCGGGCTCCCCGGGTGTCGACCCCGTACCGATAGAGCGGGGAGGAGACCCAGACGGTATCGGCATCGCCGGCGCCGGCCACGGCGCCGGCGCCGGGCGGTGGCGGGGCGGCGGGGCGGGGAGACAACGTGTCGCTGGGGGGTTCCCCGGCCGGCGGCGGACCGGCGTCGGCCGGAGGGGCCGCCGCCCGGCCCCGCGGCCCCGGCGCCCCATCCGCCGTCGCATTCGGCGCGGGGCGCTCCAGGAACAGGGCCGGAGCAATCGCGATCACCATCATCAGGAGGATCGCCCAGATCGTTCGACGGTCCATGGGCTCAGGCCACTGGGTCAGGGGACGGGATCATAGCCGCCCGGATGAAACGGATGACACCGGACCAGGCGGCGCGCCGCCAGCCAGGTACCTTTGAGCGCGCCATGACGGGTGACCGCCTCGAGCGCGTACTGGGAGCAGGAAGGATAGAACCGGCAGCTGGGCGGCAGCGCCCGCGACAGCGTGAGCTGATACCCTCGGATGAGTCCGGCGAAGAGCTGCCGGGGCCAGTGCGACGGCGAGGTCACCGCTCAGCCCGCCTCCAGCACCGTGCCGCGCCAGGCCAGCAGATCGCCCCGCAGCTCGGCGAAGCTGGCCCGGTAGGCCTCTCGCCGGGCGCGGATCACCAGGTCCCACGCGGGCTGGTACGGCTGGAGCTCGACACGCCAGATCTCCTTGAGACGACGCCGGAGACGATTGCGGGCCACCGCGGATGCCTGGTATCTGGGGACGATCAGCCCCATCCGCGGGTGGCCCGTCATGTTGTCGGTCCAGAACATGTCCAGATGTTCGAGCCTGCGGCGCCGGCCACGCGAGAGGCAGCGGCGAATGTCCGACGCGCGCGCGAGCCGGCGAGCTCGCGGAAGGCGCGCCGAGGGCGTCAGGAGCCTCCGTGCTTCGACGGCAGCGAGACGGTGAGCCGCTTGCGGCCCTTCTTGCGCCGGCGCGAGAGTACCGCGCGGCCCCAGCGTGAGGCCATGCGGGCGCGGAACCCGTGCTTGTTGATCCTGCGCTTGTTGCGCGGCCTGTACGAGGGCTTCATGCGGCGTGACCCCGGCAAAGTGAGCCGGGGAAACTAGTTGGGAGTCTGGCGCTGGTCAAGACAGGCGGGGCAGGCGGGCGGCGGGTCAGAGCGGCCGTGAAACGCCGCGAAAAATGGCTCGCATGGAGGATCGACTCGCCGCGCAACCCCCGTCCCGCTGCCTCCGCGTCCAGCGGCTCATTCGGCGATTGACTTTTCCACACCCGCCCCGTAACATCTCTCGCCCTTGAAAAATCCCCCACCGTTTTCGAGTACCGATGCAGCTGTCCGCGAAAGAAGCATGGAAGCGCATCCTCGATGAAGCGCATCGGGAACTTCCAGATCATACGATCCGCACCTGGCTGGAGCCGACCGAGGCGATCGCATTGGACGAAGGACGTCTGATCGTCGGCGCCCCGGACCAGTTTGCGGTGGAATGGAACGAGACGAAGCACGCGCCGTTGCTCTCCAAGCTGGCCGAGCCGCTGCTCGGGCAGCCCACGGCCGTGGTATTCCGGGTGCACGACGATCGGCAGAAGCGGCCGCAGATGGACTTCTTCGTCGCGCCGCCGGCCAGCGGGGCCCGCGCCGACGGCGAGGCCGCCGGCCGCCCGAGCGCCAATCCGAGTACCCAGCCGCTCAACGAGCGCTACACCTTCGACACCTTCGTCATCGGCAAGTCCAACGAGCTCGCAGCCGCCGCCGCCCATGCCGCCGCCGAAGCGCCCGGCAAGACCTACAATCCGCTCTTCATCTACGGCGCCACCGGACTGGGCAAGACCCACCTGATGCAGGCGATCGCCCACACGGTCTGCGAGCGGCAACCCGATACCCGGGTCCTCTACGTCGGCGCCGAGCAGTTCATCAACGAGGTCATCGAGAGCATCCACAGCCGGACCATGCCGGAGTTCCGGCGGCGCTACCGGACCGACGTGGACCTCTTCCTGGTGGACGACGTGCATTTCCTCGAGGGCAAGGAAATGACCCAGGAGGAGTTCTTTCATACGTTTAACGCGTTGTACGAGGGCAACAAGCAGATCGTCCTGACCTCCGACCGGCCCCCCAAAGAGATCCCCGGGCTGGAGGCCCGGCTGGTGAGCCGGTTCGAGTGGGGGATGGTGGCCGACATCGGCCAGCCCGACCTGGAGCACCGGATCGCCATCCTGCGGAAGAAGCAGGAGCAGGACCACCTGGAGATGACCATCCCGGACGACGTGCTCCGGTTCATCGCCGAGCACGTGCGCAGCAATGTCCGGGAGCTCGAGGGCTGCATCATCAAGCTGCTGCTGTACGCCTCCCTCAAGCACAAGGAGGTGTCCATCGAGCTGGCCCGCGAGGCGCTGTCCGACCGGATCCGGCCGGGTGAGGACTCGTCTCTCGCGCCCCGGGCGCTCCCGTCCATCAACAAGGTGCAGGAAGTGGTCGCCCGGCGGTGGGGCGTCACCCCCGAGGGACTGCGCAGCAAGGCCCGGATCAAGACGCTCACGGTGCCGCGCCAGATCGCGATGTATCTTGCCCGCGAGCTCCTGGAGATGCAGCTGGTCGAGATCGGCCAGGCTTTCGGCGGCCGCGACCACTCCACCGTCATTCACAGCGTGGACAAGGTGAGCCGGCAGATGTCGCGCGATCGGACCTTCCGCGAGCGGGTCGAGCACGCGCGTCAGGAGTTGTCCGCAGAATGATCCCCGCGGCTTCCACGAGCCGTGGAGATTCTGGAAAGCGGTGGAGAGTCGGGGTCGTTCGTCCCCACGGCCCACAGGGTGTCGACAGCGTCGTAGTGGGGTAACTCTCGGATGGTGCGCCGGGTACGGCGGCGGCCCACATTTCCAGACCCTCTACTACTGCTGCTAGTTTCTATAAATACCAGAGTAGTACTGTTTATAGCCTCGTCGAGGAGCGGCATGAAGCTCACCATCACGCGGGAGCAACTCCAGGAAGGACTGGTCGCGGTCGCAGCCAGCGTACCGGCCAAGACCACGCTCCCCATCCTGTCGAACATTCTCCTCGAGGCGACCCGGGACGGCATTCGTCTGTCCGGCACCGATCTCGATACCGCGGTGAGCACCACGGTCTCGGCATCGGTGGATCAGGAGGGGGCGATCACACTCCCGGCCCGGAAGCTGGTGGAGATCGTTCGGGAGCTGCCGAGTGCGGCCATCCGGATCACGGCGTCGGGCGAACAGCGGGTCACGATCGAATGCGGCCGCTCCAAGTTCCGGCTGCTCGGACTTCCCCGGGAGGAGTTCCCGGCATTCCCCGCGGTCAAGTTCGAGGGCGGCTGGCGGGCGTCGTCCAAGGACCTCCAGAAGCTCATCGCGCACGTGGCGTTCGCGGCCAGCACCGAGGAGAGCCGTCCCATCCTGAACGGGGTGCTCTGGGAGCTCCGTCCGGACCGCATGCGGATGGTGGCCACCAACGGGCACCGGCTGGCGCGGATGGACGTGCCCACCTCCGCCGCCGGCGCCGCCAATGCCGATCTCATCGTCCCACCCAAGGCGCTGGAGCAGATCCGGCGCCTGTTCGACGCCGACGAGGAGGTGGAGATCGCCCGGAGCGAGAACCACCTGGGGTTCCGCTCGAGCACCACGCAGGTCTACACCCGGCTGATCGAGGGTCCCTACCCCAACTACGAGCAGGTGATCCCGCGGGAGAACGACAAGGCCGCCACCGCCGACAAGGCCGCCTTCAGCTCGGCCCTGCGCCGGATGAGCATCGTGGCGAGCGACCAGACCCACCGGATCCGCATGGCCTTCGCGAACGGCTCCTGCAAGCTCTCGGTGCAAACGCCGGATCTCGGCGAGGCGCAGGAGGAGCTCACGGTGAGCTACGAGGGCGACCCGCTGGAGATCGGATTCAACGCCGCCTACCTACTGGAGATCCTCAAGTACATCCCGACCGACGAAGTCCGGATGACCTTCAAGGCCCCCGAGCGCGCGGCCACCTGCGAGCCGGTGGGATGGGATGATCCGGCGAGCTATCTGACGCTGGTCATGCCGCTGAGGCTGGTGGACTAGCGCAGAGGCCGGGCCTCCCCGTAGATCGTCTCCACCGGCGCCCGCAGGGAGTCCAGGAGCGAGTCCACTCCCGGGGTCCACATGATGCTGTCCCCCGGCTGGGGAATCGGCTCCTCCTCGACCTCCGGCACTACCACGCGCTCCCCCCGCATCCTTCGCAGGATCAGGTCCTGCCGGCGGCGCATGCGCACCGGCCGGAAGGCGGGATTCGAGCTGCGGGGGAACGGCAGCGTGGCCGCGATGGCCGCCGCCTGGGTCAGGGTCAGCGCTCCGGCTCCGCTGTTGAAGTAGCGGCGGCTCGCCGCCTCCACCCCCCACACTCCGCTGCCCAGCTCCGCCACGTTGAGGTAGAGCTCGAGGATCCGGTCCTTGCCCAGCGCGCGCTCCAGTCGCCAGGCCGTGACCGCCTCCTTGAGCTTGCGCAGCGGGCTTCGGGCGGGGGAGAGGTAGAGATTCTTGGCGAGCTGCTGCGTAATGGTACTCGCGCCCCGCAGCGACTCACGCCGGATGCCGGCCGTGGTGAGCGCCCGGCCCAGCTCGGCCCAGTCGCGTACCGAGCCCCAGGAGAAGCGGGATCTTCGGTAGCCGAGCGCCTTCCGCAGCTCGACCCAATCGAGCCCCCCGTGAACCCGGAACCGCGCGTCCTCGGCCGTGAGCACGGCTTCCACCAGAAGCGGGCTGATCGAATCGAGGGGAACCGGCAGATAGCCGGCGGACGCGGATGCCCCCCGCGCGGCCGGCTCGCTCCTGTGCATGAACTCGGTGGCGGCAGGCCAGTGACTCCGGTACCAGATCGGAGGGGGCCACACGGCAAGCAGCCACAGCAGGAAGAGCGCCGGCGGAACTGCGGCGTAGAGAAGACGTCGGCGGGTGAAGACGGCCCTCACCGGGCGACCGGCTACGGCGAGCCGGCCGCCAGGGCGTTGATGCGGTACCGGCTCGTTTGCTTCACCGGCACTGTCTGGCCCACCGCGGGCACCGAGATGGTCATGTCGCCCGCCTCGCTGCCCTGGGCCGACACCAGGGTGCCCTCCACCGCCAGGCTATGGGTTCCCGTGCGGGTCCCCGAGGCGGTCATCTCGAGCTCCTGCTCACCCTGCAGCCGGGTACCCGAGCGGGTGTAGGTCCCCTCGCTCTCCAGGGCGATCGCGTTGCGACTCCCCGAGCTCGCCTCCTCGGCCTCGGCGGCGCGGTAGTGCATGGCCGCCGTC
>DASUSR010000335.1:0-6912 GCA_036375015.1 Gemmatimonadales bacterium | reverse complement strand
ATCCCCGCGCGCTCGCGCTGTTCGAGGAGCTGCTGCGGTAGTGTAGATTCCCCCGATGCACCCGACCGCCCGCCTCGCGGGACTGCCGGCCATCGTATCCTTCCTTCTGGCCTGTGGCGATCCCGAGCCGCCGGCACCCATGGTCGAGCTCAGCCCCGGCGCGGACACCGTGGCCACCGGCTATGCCGAGATCGCCGATGCGGCCTGGCTGGGAGGCGACCGGTGGGCGGTCGTCGCTCCGCTCGACGTCACCGTGGGGCTGGTGGAGCCCGGCGCCGGACGGGTCTCGCCACTGGGGGGCGTGGGCACCCGGGAGATCCGCAACCCTGCCGGCGTATTCCTGGCCGCGGACACCCTGCACGTGAGCGACTGGGGGCTCCGCCGCACCAGTCTCTGGACCCTGGACGGCAGGCTGGCGCGGGTGATTCCGAGCGCCGCGCTCACCCGGGGTGTCCTGCCCGACGCCCGCGACGCCGCCGGACGGTTCTACCTACAGATCCCGCCGCGGTCACGGGCCGACGGCAGCGGCCACCGCGACTCCGCGGCCGTGGTGCGCGCGACGCCCGATTTCTCCGCCGTCGATACCGTGGCCCGGCTCGCCCCGCTGGACCTGGCCGAGGTGCTCGGCGAATCGGGACGCCGGTTCGAGCGACGGGCACTGAGCGGCGAGGATCGGTGGGGGGTGGCCCCGGACGGCTCGGTCTGGGTCGCACGGGTGTACGAGAATCGGGTGGACTGGCGCTCTCCCGACGGCGAGTGGTCCAAGGGTCAGTCGCTGCCCGACCGGGTGCTCGAGGTCACCCGCTACGACCGCGAGCTCTTCTACCGCAAGTTCCCGCCCGAGCTGAGGTCCACCGCGGAGCAGCTCCCGTTCGCGGCGGTGAAGCCGCCGTTCGAGGCCGGGTTCACGGCCCCCTCGGGCGAAGTCTGGTTGGAGAAGAGCCGCGCGCCCGTTGATTCGTCGCGCCGGTATCACGTGGTGAACCGGCAGGGCAGGCTGGTTCGAGAAGTCAGGGTGCCCGGCCCGGGCCGCATCGTGGCGGTGGGGACCGACGCCGCGCTGGTCGCGGAGCGGGTCTCTGACGGCACCCGATTCATTCGCTTTCAATTGCCGGCCGCCACGGTGGCCGCGTCTCCCTGACAGGAGCACCTCATGAAGTTGGTTCAGTCACTCGGCGCGGTCACGCTGGCCGGCCTGCTCGCGTGCACCAGTGCCGAGAGCCAGGGAGGCCTGACGCTCGAGTCCAAGCTGCCGGTCTCGTTCGCCCAGCTCAGCAACGTGGTGGAGCTGAGCGGAGGAAGGGTCGTGTTCGCCGAGACCCGCGACAAGCTCTTCCTGAGTGCCGACCTGCGTACCGGCGACGTGGACACGCTCGGCACCAGAGTGGACTCGATCCGTCCCGACTCTCCGGCGGCGCAGTACAAGTTCCCGGGATGGGTGGCACACCTGGCCGGCGACACGGTGGCGCTGGTGGACTTCAGCGCCCAGCGGACCACGCTCTGGGACGAGGGCGGCAAGCCGCTCAAGGTGCTGGCGATCGCGCCGGTCGCGGGACAGGCACCGGTGCTGGTCTACGACACGGTGGGTCACGGCTACAAGATCGACTACCGGGCGATCCTCGGCGGCGGTGAGCCCGGGACACGGGTGGACACCGACAGCGTCGCCGTGCTTCGAATCCAGCTCGCCACCGGCAAGGTGGACACCGTTGCCCGGCTCACCTCTCCGGAGTTAGGCGACGCCCGCTTCGGCGAACAGGTGCAGCAGGCGGCCAAGGTGTTCGCGCCGAACGACTTTTTCGGTGTCCTGCCGAACGGCTCCGCGTGGGTGGCTCGGGCCCGGGACAACCGGGTGGACTGGCGGACTCCGGACGGCCGCTGGAGCCGCGGTGACAAGCGGGCGTACACTCCAGTGCCGGTGACTCAGGCCGACAAGGATCGGGTGCTCGCGCAGGTGCGCGAGCAGGGCAAGCAGTACGGAATGCCGCAGAACCTGGAGATCGAGTATCCCTTCGCCGACAGCAAGCCGCCGTTCGACTTCGCCCTGGGGCGCCCCAACGGTGAGGTCTGGCTGCAGCGTCCCCGCACCGGGGAGGACGCGCCATTCACCTACGACATCTACGATCAGGCGGGAGCGTGGAAGCGGGAGGTCTCGTTCCCCAAGGGCAGCAGCCTCGCCGGATTCGGGAGCGACGGGGCCATCTACGCCACGATCAAGGAAGGCGACGGGCGGACGGTCGGGAAGTTCGCCCTGAAGTAGGGCCGGCGATCTAATCCAGGATGGGTGGCTCGTCCCCGGGCGGGGTGTTCGGCCCCGCCCGGTCGGTGCGGCGCCGGTCGCGCCGCTGACCTTCCTCGTACCAGCGGCGGGTGATCTCGCCGGCCAGCTCCCGGTTGCCCAGCCCGAAGGCGAGCCCCACCGACAGCGCCACCGCGCCCAGGATGAGGGTGAACGCGGCGGTCACGATCTCCTCCGCGACGCCCACCTGCTGCAACGCCATGAAGATCGAGATCAGGACCACGGCGCCCTTGGCGATCTTCGCCACCGTCGGGACACCGGCCACGCCCCCGGCCGAGGCGAGGATCAGCCCGCGCACGAACTCGCCCACGATGATGCCGAGGATCACGATCACGATCGCGGCGATGAGGGTGGGGATGAACGACAGCATCAGGCCGAACATCTGGTTGATGCTCTCGAGCCCCAGCGCGGTGCTGGCCAGGAGGATGACGACCAGCATCACCAGCCAGAAGATCAGCTTCGCCAGCGCCCGCACCGGATCGAGCCGCGAGCCGGTACGGCCCACCACCTCGTCCAGTCCTCCGGCGGCCGCCACCCGGTTGAAGTCCAGGCGCTTGAGCGTGTCGTCGGCCCAGCGCTGCACCTGGCGGGCGAGGAAATACCCCGTCAGCAGGATGACGGCGGCGCCCGCGAGCGCGGGCAGGACGGTGCCGATCTGTTCGGCCCCGATGAGCAGGCGATTCCAGAGTTCGTTCACGGCCGGACCTCGAGCACGAGTTTGCCGGTTTGCTCGCCACGCCGCATCCGCTCATAGGCGAGCGCACCGTCCGCCAGCGGAACCACTCGATCCACCACCGGCCACAGCCGGCCCTGATGGGCCAGTCGCACGATCTCGGCGTATTCCCGGGCGCTCCCCATGGTGGAGCCCAGGATGCTCCACTGGCGCCAGAACAGCCGGCGCAGGTCGAAGCCGGCGGACGGGCCGGTCGTCGCCCCGCAGACCACCAGCCGCCCGCCCCGGGCGAGCGCGCGCAGCGAGTCGCTCCAGGTGCGCTCCCCCACGCTGTCCACCACCACGTCGGCGCCGCGGCCGGCGGTGAAGCGGCGCACCTCGCCGACCACGTCGTCACGCGAGTGATTGAGCGCGAGCGCGGCGCCCAGGGCGCGCGCGGTCGCCAGTTTGGCATCGGTGCCGCTGGTCGCGACGGCGCGTCCCCCGAGGAGCTGCGTGATCTGGAGCGCCGCGAGCGCGACGCCGCCACCCGTCCCCCAGATCAGCACCGTCTCACCGCCGCGGAGCCGAGCCCGCCCCGCCAGCATCCGCCATGCGGTGAGAGTGGCGAGCGAAAACCCGGCCGCCTGGGCCCAGGGCATCCCCTCGGGCACCGGCGCCAGATTGCCTTCGGGAATCACGAGGTACTCCGCCGCGGTGCCCGGCACGTGCTCGCCCAGCAGCCGGAACTCGCGGCAGAGCGGCTCCTCGCCAGCCACACAGTCGGCGCAGTGCCCGCAGGAGAGGCCGGGATTGATCATCACCCGATCGCCCGGCCGACAGCGCCGGACTCCTGCTCCCACGCGCTCCACCTCCCCCGCCCCGTCGGAGCCCACGATGAAGGGGAATGTGGGCCGGACGTTCGGGAGGCCGGCCGTCATCCAGAGATCGAGCCGGTTGAGCGCCGCGGCGCGCACCCGGACGAGCACTTCGTCGGGAGAGCGGAGCTCCGGCACCGGGAGGTCCACCAGCGCCAGTCGCTCCGGTCCGCCGTGGGCGGTGAGGGCGAGTGCCCTCAGAAGGCCGGGCTCACCACCTGCTCGCCCGGCTGCAGCGGGATTTGCGCCGGTGCGCCGGCGGGGGCGAGCGGGTGGAGGAAGAGACTGAACTGCGCCTTGCCCCGGCCGCGGTCGGTGAGCCGGCCGACCACGTAGACGAGGTGGCTGCCGTCGCGCGAGACGTCCAGCGAGGCGATCGGCTCCTCGGTCTCCAGCACCGGGGCCGCCTCGCCCGCGCCGGGCGCGATCCGCATCACGCGGGAGCCTCTGGAGCGGCCGCCGCGCTCGGTGACGAAGACCAGCTCGCCGGCCGGGAGGAACCGCGGGCTCGACTCCCGAACGTCGCTCCGGGTGAGCCGCCGCGCTTCTCCGCCGGCAATGTCCATCAGGTAGATCTCCTGGTTGCCTTCGCGGGCCGAGACGAAGGCAATGGTCCGCCCGTCGGGCGACACCGCGGGCGAGTGGTTGCCGCCGGGCGAGTTGGTGAGCAGTCTGGCATCCGTCCCGTCGGCCAGCACGCTGCGGAGCTGGGCGCCGGCGCCGGGCTGGGTCGAGGTGTAGACGATCCGGGCGCCGTCGGGGGTCCAGGCGGGCTCACCCTCGGTGCCGCCGTCCATGGTGAGGCGCCGGAGGTTCTTGCCGTCGGCTTCCATCACGAAGAGGTCGTAGCTCCCGTGCCGGTTGGAGCTGAACGCGATGCGGGTGCGCTCGGGCGAGGGTACCGCCTGCACGTTGGCCGCGCTGTCCACCAGGATCGGGAACGGCTCGCCGCCCCCGGTGCGCAGCTGGTAGATGCCGAACGCACCAGCCCGGTTGGAGGAGTAGATGAGATCGGCGGTCACCACCACCTGCGCCGACGCGCGCTGGCCCCAGGGCGCGGTCGCGGTCACCACGGCGCGGCCGGGCGCGAGCCCGTCGATCGTGCCTTCGCCCGAGACTTGGACGATGTCCGGGCGATCGGTGCTCCAGGCCAGGCCGGTCGCGGGCTCCAGCACCCGGCTCGAGTCGTCCACCAGATGCGCCGGGAGCGTCTGCCGCTCACCCAGTGTCAGTCCCACGAGCGAGTCGCGCAGGCCGATGGTGCCGGGGACGATGCTCACCGTCCAGACCACCGGCTCGAACCCCCTGAGACGCGCCGTCAGGGTGCTGGTGCCGACCGCCCTGCCCGTGAGAATCCCCGTGGCCGGATCGAACCCGACCACCGCTGGGTCGCTGATCTCCCAGTCGAACCGGGCTTCGGGAATCGGGGTCGAGTCGGCCGCCTCGGCCGTGGTCACGATCTTCCTGGTAGCGCGCACCGGGAGCTGAATCGGCTCCGAGGCCGGCGGCGAGACCACGATGCTCTGGACCACCCGGTGCACCACGAGCGCGGACCGGCGCTGCTGGCCGAACCCGACCGCGACGATCTCCGCCCGACCCGGGGCCAGGGCACTCACGATTCCGGTCGGTCCCACGCGGGCGACCGCGGTATCGCTCGACTGCCACTGAATGCCGGAGCTCACCCCGCGGTTGCCCTGGCCGGGGACGAGGACCCGCAGCGTATCGGTCTCATCGGGTCCCAGCACCACGCGCGCCGGGGCCACGACGAACTCGGCCGGCTCCACGGCGACCGGGAGCGTGGCCATCAGTCCGTTCCGGGTGCTCGCCTGCACGATGGTTCGGCCGGGCGCGATCCCGATGATGAGCCCGGCGCTGTCCACCGCGACGATGTCGGGCCGGAGCGACTTCCACATGACCGCGCCGGAGGGGATCGGCGTGCCGTCCTCCAGCAGGGCCCGGGGGGAGGCGAGCACGCTCTCGCCGGGGAGGAGGGCGGCCGAGGCCGGCTCGAGGGTGAGGACGCTGCCGACGGGGGGCCCGGCCCCGGCGGTATCGGGGCCCCCGGTGATGAGCACCGCCATGGACGCCCGCCGCCCCTGGGCACGCGCCTCGACCTTGGCGAGCCCGGGTGCCACCCCCACGACCGTTCCATCGCGCATGACCCGCGCGATGAGCGTGTCCGAGCTCCAGAAGGCGAACTTGGCCGAGGGGATGAGGTTGCCTTGCCGATCGTAGGCGGCGGCGAAGAGGGTCTGCCGCTGCCCGGCGCCCAGGGTCATGGTCTCGGGGGTCACCTGGACTTCGGCGATGGCCTGGGCCGCCGCGGGAGCGGCAGAGCAGGCCAGAATGAGCGCGCTCAGGCGGCAGGCCTCCCGCGCCCGCTGCAGGCGCACGGCGAGGGCCGAACGAATCTGGGGATCGGTCACCGGGTGGTCGTGTTCCCGTCAGGAGATGGCGGAATGCCGGACTGAATTATAGCTCGACACCGAAGCGCTTGCACCGCTTGCGGAAGCCCCGGAGATGCGCAAGATATATCCGTCCCCTGCACAGGCGCCTCCGCGCCTCGCGACCGGCGGCGGGTGACGCCGCACTGCGATGGAGGGAGCGACGATGGCCGAGCTTCATTATATGGAGATGGGCTGGTCCGGCTCTGGTTGGATGGATCCCCTGCCCACCGAGACCCCGCCGGCACCCACCCGGGCCCCGACTCCGGACACCACCCCCACAGCCTCCGCCACGCCGGGACGCGCACGCCAGCGGTCCGGTGCCCGGAAGGGCGCGGCGCGGAGGTCCGCCAAGAAGTCGGCCAAGAAGTCGGCCAGGAAGAGCGCCCGGAAATCGGCCAAGAAGACGGCCCGCAGACCCGCCCGGAAGTCGGCGAAGAAGGGGGCGAAGAAAGCGGCCAGGAAGTCCGCGACCAGGAAGAGCGCCCGGAAATCGACCAAGAAGACCACCACCCGGCGCCCGGCCAAGAAGGCCTCCAGGAAAGGCGCGAAGAAGGCTGCCCGCCGGCCCTCCCGGAAAGCCGCCAAGAAGGGCGGACGGGCCAAGGCACGGAAGGGCGGCCGCCGGCGGTAGGACGGGGT
>DASUSR010000334.1:0-5627 GCA_036375015.1 Gemmatimonadales bacterium | reverse complement strand
CGCGCCAGCCAGGTCCAGCTCGAGCAGGTGGTGATGAACCTGGCGCTCAACGCCCGCGACGCCATGCCCCACGGCGGCACTCTCACGATCCAGACCGAGAACGTGACGGTGAACGGCCACTTCCTCGCGGAGCAGCTTCGGCTCACGCCGGGATCGTACGTGATGCTCTCGGTGGGAGACAGCGGCGAGGGGATGGATGCCGTCACCCAGGCCAGCATCTTCGAGCCCTTCTTCACCACCAAGAGCCCCGGACAGGGGAGCGGGCTCGGGCTCGCCACGGTGTACGCGATCGTCCAGGAGGCGGGCGGCGCGATCTACGTGTACAGCGAGCCGGGCCACGGCTCCGTCTTCAAGGTGTACCTGCCGCGGGTGGGCGCGGCCGCCGCCACGCCCGGTGGCCCGCTCCCCGGGGAGCGGCTGCCCGTGCCGCCGGCGGTCGAGCCATCCGGGCGCGAGACCATCCTGCTGGTCGAGGACGAGCCCGGCGTGCGGGGCTTCACCGCGGAGGTGCTGCGGGAGTCGGGCTTCCGGGTGGTCGAGGCAGCGAGCGGCGAGGACGCGCTGGCGGTCGCCGCGTCGGCCGACGGCAGGATCGAGCTCCTGCTCACCGACGTGGTCCTCCCCGGCATGAACGGCCGGGTGCTGGCCGAGCGCGTCCTCGCGACCCGGCAGGGCATCCGGGTGCTGTACATGTCCGGCTACACCGACGACATGGTCGTGCGCGCCGGGGTCGTCGCGCGAGACACCGCCTTCCTGCAGAAGCCCTTCACGCCACAGGGACTGCTCGACCGGGTGCGGGCCGTTCTGGCCGGCACCGGCTCCAGCGCCCGGGCCTAGCGGAGCGGCGCCCGCGGCGCCGCTCCCTCCGGTTGTCGCTTGCCCGGCTCAGGGCGCGGCCCCCACCGGGTGCGTGGTGGGCAGGTCGTTGCCGATGTCGATGTGGTCACCCCGCCCGGGCGTGTCGAAGCAGGTCGGATGCTCGAAGCCGTCCAGCTTGGCCTGCTTGTAGATGATGTTGTCGGTTCCGCTGTCCGGGTCGGGTCCCGCCGGCACGTTGTCCAGGTTCAGCGCATGGCGGAGCTTCCAGGCGATGATGTGATCGGTGCACGAGGTATCCCCGCTCAGCCCCAGCCCGCCCAGCAGCACTCCCTCCGCCGAGTACAGCGCCAGTCCGCCCCCGAAGACGTTGATGCCTCCGATGCGGCGCCCGGTCATCGGGTCGTTCTCCGTGCCGTACAGCAGCGGGTTGCCGCCGTAGGCCACGTCCGGGTCCACCGGGTTGCTCTCCTGGAGCCCGTAGAGGCTGCCGCCGGGCTGGGTGGGCGCGTAGAGATTCGCGCTCGAGAGCGCGAAGCCGTCGAGGCTGAAGGCGTTGGCGGTGTTCGCCTTCTGGGCCGCGATCGCGCGGCTGCCGGGCCACTCGCTCGCCCGGTCGTCCCCGCTGAAGAGCACGTCGAGCACGAAGCCGTCGCGGTCCACGATCACCGCCCACATGTGGAAGCCGAGCCCGCCGTTCTGATCCGCCACGATCTCCTGGAGCCGGGCCCGGATCTCGTCGTAAGCGGGGAGCGAGTGCTGCAGTTGTTCCTTGGGATTCAGCGTCGTCGGATTGTCTATCGGGTCGGTCGGGATCTCCAGCGGGCCGGGAGTGTCGCCGGTGCAGGAGCCGAGTGCCAGCGCCGCCGCCAGGGCCAGCGCCGCATGAGACTGCTTGCCGCTCATCGACATGGAAGGGGTCTCCGGAGAGGAGTGGGGTATCCCGCGCGACGGGAGTCGTGCGGGGCCGATTCGCGAGCTACAGGTCCGAATATCGGGTCTGCGGGCGGGGGCGGGGCGCGAGGCAGGGCCGGCCAGGGGACTGGCGTCGCGGCACGGACATGCCGGCTCGGCGAAGACCAGCGTGTGATGCTCACATCACTGCCGCCCTGCGGGGAGGGACTAGCCGACCAGCTGTGTTCTCAGGATGGAATCGCCACGCTACGCGGCGGGAGAGGCTTCGTCAAGGTTCCCGGTGAGGGCGAGCGCCCGGACCGGCCGCCCGGCGGCGGGGCTCTGGTACTCGCCGCGGACCTCGAACTCGAAGCCGCCGCCCGCAGCCAGCGCCCGCACCTGCTCCGTGATCCGGACCTCGTAGCCGCCCGCCCGCGACGCCAGCTCGTCGGCGATGCCTACCGGCACCCCGGACGGGACCCCGGGCGTCGCGGCGCAGGGGCCCGCGGCCACGCCCACGCCGAGCGGGACGCCCAGGCGGCGGGCCGCGGTGGCGACCGCCCGCGCGAAGCGCAGGGCCCGCACCGGCCCGCTGAAGGCCACCCGCAGATGATCGATGGTGCTGCCGCGCTCCAGGCCTCCGTGGTCGCGGATGAGCCGGAGCAGCAGCGCCGCGGCGGCCGCGCGGGAATGGGGACCCGCGGCGTACACCGACACCACCGTCCGCCACCGGCGGGCCGGCGCCCGGCGGGCCGGCAGCGCCGCCAGGAACCGCTCCACCTCGTCCAGCACCGCGCCGCTGTCGCCGGCGTAGATGAGATGGTCGTCGCCCGGGAGCTCCCGCCACTCGGCGCCCGGAATGAGCGACGCGACGTAGCGGCCCTCCTCGACCATCACGTCGCGGTCGCCGGTCCGGTGCATCACCAGCGCGGGCGCCTCGATCGACCGCAGCACCTCGCGCACGTCGATCTCGCTGTTGCAGCGGCCCAGCTCCACTGCCGCCCCGGGGCTCGCGCCCAGGCGCAGGTAGGCGGCCCACCACTCGGCGAACTCGGGGTCACCGGCGAGGGAAGGCGCGAGCAGCTCGAGGTCCACCGGTCCGCCCCATTCCTCCGCCAGGCGCCGGAGCCAGGCCTGACGCACGTCCGGCCGCGGAGCCCAGGGATAGTCGGGCGACCAGAGCCGCTTGGCGAACACGCCGAAGGTGACCAGCGCGCGGGTCCGCTCCGGGTACGTGGCGGCGAAGAGGGCCGCCATGTTCCCCCCTTCGGACATGCCGAACAGCACCGCGCGCCGGGAGCCGACCGCGTCCATCACCGCCCGCAGGTCGTCCATCCGGTCCTCGAGCGTCGGATATCCGGTGGCCCGGTCCGAGAGGCCCGTGCCCCGCTTGTCGAGCACGATCACCCGGCTGAAGGACGCCAGCCGCCTGAGGTAGGCGGCCACCCGCGGCTCCCGCCAGGCCATCTCCAGATGGGTAATCCATCCCGGCACCCACACCAGGTCCACCGGGCCCTCCCCGAACACCTGGTACGCCACGCTCACGTCGCCGCTTCTGGCGTACTGGGTGCGCGGCGTCGGGAGCTGCGCCGCGGGCGAGCCCGCCGCCACCAGGCAGCGGTGGACCTCGCCCATGTCCCGCGGGCGATCGGCCGGGTCGGTCGCCAGCATCCGGGCGACCAGCGCGGTGAGCGCCTCCCCCGCGTCCGGCCGGTGCCGCGTCACCGGCGGAGCCGACTCCGAGAACAGCCGGCCGAGGTAGGCCATGAGACCCGGTGCCGAGAAGGGATGGGTCCCGCAGAGCATCTCGAAGAGCACGACGCCGAGGGAGAACACGTCGCTCCGTTCGTCGGCCACGCCGCCGGAGGCCTGCTCCGGCGCCATGTACCCCACCGTGCCGACCACGCCGCCGATCTCGGTGAGCCCGATGCCGCCCCGGGCCGGCGTGGCGGTCTCGGTGAGGGGCCCGACCCCATCCATCAGGCGGGCCACGCCGAAGTCCATCAGCTTCACGTGCCCGGAGCGGGTGAGGAAGAGGTTCGAGGGCTTGATGTCGCGGTGCACGATGCCGTGCGCGTGCGCTTCCCGCAGC
Source organism: Gemmatimonadales bacterium (assembly GCA_036375015.1). Classification (GTDB taxonomy): domain Bacteria; phylum Gemmatimonadota; class Gemmatimonadetes; order Gemmatimonadales; family GWC2-71-9; genus CAVVWJ01. Next base: position 1,825 of record DASUSR010000334.1, on the reverse strand, counting down.
GCTTCCGCGGCTTCGGCGGCGAGCCGCACCGCCTCGGCCACCGCGAGCGGGCCCCGCGCGAGCCGGGTCTGCAGGCTCTCGCCCTCGAGCAGCTCCATCACGATGAGCTCCTCGTCGCCCAGCTCGAGCAGATCGTAGACCTGGCAGATGTAGGGGTGCCGCAGCCGTGCGGCGGCCCGGGCCTCCACCATGAAGCGCCGGCGGGCCCCCTCGCCGGGGACCTGGCCCGAGCCGATGGCCTTGATCGCCACCCGGCGGCCCAGCCGGGTGTCCTTGGCCTCGTAGACCACGCCCATCGCGCCGCGCCCCAGTTCCGCGCCGATCCGGAAATGACCCAGCCGGGCGCCGAGCAGTGGCGGGGCGACGCCCGGCTCCCCGGCCTCGCGGCGGCCGGAGAGCAGCCCCTCCAGCAGGGCGGGCAGACGGAGCCGCACGGCCATCAGAGCAGCGGCGTGAGGAGACCGGTCGCCACCAGCGCGATCCCCCAGACGATGTCGAGGTTGATCCACACGGTGCGCAGCATCCGCAGGCCGAGCTTCCGGTACACCACCACGGCCAGTGCCCCGGTGGCGAACAGATATCCGGCGGTGTGGAGCAGCGTGGCCCAGAGACCGGCCAGGTCCGGCAGCGACCCGCCGCCCAGGAGCGCCGCATGGGCCGCCCCGTGGCCGTGCGCGCCCGCGTCCGCCCCCGGGCCGAGCACGAAGGGCATCACCATGAGCCCGGCGCCGTGGGCGGACGCCATGAGCAGCGACCAGGTGGCCAGCTCGCGCGGGGTGACCCGCATGCCGACCCACCTCGGGTGGCGGCCGCGGGCCAGCCGCCAAATGCCGAAGGACACCAGCACCGCGGCCACGCCCCACTGCAGCAGGTCGCGGTCCACGGCGCGGCCGGCGAGCGCCGCCAGAACTACGGCGGCGCCCACCGCGACGGCGTGCCCTGCGGCGAGCGGCGGGAGCGAGCGCCAGACCGCGCTCGCCCGCCGCTCCTGCATGCCGAGGGCCACCGCGAACAGCCACCCCATGCCAGGGTTCAGCCCGTGCCACAGTCCCAGGCCGAGCAGCGCCGCCCAGGACCACTCGGGCGCGGCGGTCACGACGGGTAGCAGAACGAGTCGGAGGACGCGTCGCCGCCCTGCAGCCGGGTCTGGTGGGTGCGCATCCCGTTCTCCAGCTCGAGGAAGAAGCCCCGGTCCAGCTCGATACCGCCGTCCGGCCCGGTGTCGATCTTCGCCATCCAGCCGTTGAAGCCGTCGGGATAGAACTGCCGGTCCACCGCGGTGTAGAGCCCGTTGGTGACGTAGATCCGGCGGCCGTCACGGCTCAGCTCCACCATCTGCGGGCCGCCGCCCAGCGCGCGCTCCGGCCGGGACGGGTGCGCCGTCCGGCTCACGATGCCGCCGAGCCGCACCGAGCCGACGAAGCGGGGGTGGAACGGGTCGGAGACGTCGTACTGGCGCAGCTCCCCGCTGCCCCAGCAGGACACGTAGAGGAAGCGGTCGTCGAGCGACAGGTTGAGGTCCGTCACCAGGGGCGGCACCGCCTTGAAGCCCTGGAGCATCGGCGGCAGGTCCGCCGGGTCGGCGGGCTCCGCCGGGATGTCGATCACCTTGGTGATCTTCCACTCGCCCGCGCCGCCGTTCCCCGCCTGATCGAGGTACCAGAGCCAGACCGAGGAGGAAAGATCTTCCAGGGAGATCACCACGCCCACGAACCCGTAGCTCTTGCCCGGGTCACGCGCCGGCCGCAACTCGAAGGGCATCTGGTACTGAGGCCCCAGGTCGAGCCGCTGCAGGTGGCGTCCGCGGCGGAGGTCCCACACGTGC
>DASUSR010000333.1:0-7119 GCA_036375015.1 Gemmatimonadales bacterium | reverse complement strand
CGCTTGTAGAGCCGGGACGACTTGCCGCTGCTGAGCACCTGCGCCAGCAGGCCGAGGTACTCGCCCTCCGCCGAGCCCCACTGGGGGACGTTCCAGACCTTGTAGATCCTCGCCTGCGGGACCCGGTCCTGCATGGTGCCGCGCTGGCTGCCCGTGCGCTTGGCGATCCAGGCCTCCTGCCGGGTGACCGGAGGGCCCGAGGGAATGTCCCCGAAATACCGCTCGACCTTGGCCTTCACCTCCGCGGGCTGCACGTCACCCGCGACGACCAGGACCGCGTTGGCGGGACCGTAGTAGGTCTTGAACCACTCCTGCACGTCCTCGAGGCTGGCCGCGTCGAGGTCCTCCATGGACCCGATGACCGACCAGGAGTACGGGTGATTGGCCGGGTAGAGCCTCGGATTGAGGAACTCCCACACCCGGCCGTAGGGCTGGTTCTCGCTCTCCCGCTTCTCGTTCTGCACCACTCCCCGCTGCTCGTCGAGCCGCTCCTGGGTGACCGCCCCGAGCAGGTGCCCCATCCGGTCCGACTCGAGCCACAGGACCAGGTCGAGCGCATTGGTCGGAACGTTCTGGAAGTAGTTGGTGCGGTCCTCGTTGGTGGTGCCGTTGACGTCGGTGGCCCCGGCCTGCTGGATCGGGAGGAAGTACTCGTTGTTGTAGTTCTCGCTCCCGTTGAACATCAGGTGCTCGAACAGGTGGGCGAACCCGGTCCGGCCCGGGCGCTCGTTCTTCGAGCCTACGTGATACCAGACGTTCACGGCCACGATCGGCGCCTTGTGGTCCTCGTGGATCAGCAGCGTGAGCCCGTTGGACAGCACGTGGCGTTCATAGGGGATCTCGACCGCGGACTGGGCGGCCAGGCGGGCAGGGGGACAGAGTGGCAACGGGGCGGCCACGGCCGACAGGAGAAGAAGACGGACAGCGGACGAACGGACCGACACGCGAACCTCACGAAGGGGTGGAGAGGATCGGCTGGTGCCCCGCCGCCGCGCCGACGTTGGGCGGCGCCTCGTTCAGCGACAGCCAGTACCGCCCGACCGACTGCATCGTTTCGTAGAAGGCGGGAAACGCCACCGGCTTCCGGATGCAGCTGTTGGCGCCGAGCTGATAGCACTGGGCCAGCTCCCGCGGTTCGGCGGCGGGTACCATCATGACCACGGGGGCGGAGCTGGTGCGGTGGCTGGCCCGCAGCGCCCGCAGCACCTCGACCCCGTCGAGCTTGGGCAGCTTGAGGTCGATCAACACGAGGCGGGGAAGCGGGGAGCCGAGCCGGTGACGGTAGGGCCCCCGAGCGAGAAGGTAGTCGAGTGCCTCCTCCCCGTCCTGCGCCACTCCGATCCGGCACTCGGGTGCGAGGTCGCGCAGCGGGCGAAGGGTGAGCTCGACCTCCGGTGGGCTGTCCTGGACGACCAGCACGTCGATTTCGGGCGGGATCACGGCAGGGCCGGGGGCGCGGCAGAACGCCGGGGCGACGGGGCCGGCTGATCGCCCGCCGCCGTCGGCTCCGGCGCCGCCCGCGGCCGACGTTCGGCCTCGGGCTCCAGCGGGCCGGAGCGCCGTCCCGTCTCCCCGCTGCCGAACGTGATGTAGAATCTGGCCCCCCGCTCCACCTCCCCCTCCGCCCAGGCCCGGCCGCCGTGCTTCTGCGCGATCCGCTGGACCAGCGCGAGCCCGGCCCCGTTTCCATCGAACTCGTCGCTCCGGTGGAGCCGCTGGAAGACGCCGAACAGTTTGCCGGCGTAGGCCATCTTGAAGCCCACGCCGTTGTCCTCCACCACGATGGCGGTCTGGTCCTCGGCCTCGACCGCCCGCACCCGGATCACGGCGCGCTCCCGCGTGCGGGTGAACTTGAGCGCGTTCCCGATCAGGTGCCGGAGCGCGAGCCGCGCGAGCGCGGGGTCGCAGTCGAGCACCGGGAGCTCCTCGATCTGCCAGTCCACCATGCGGCCGTCGTACTCGGGCGCCAGCTGGCTCACCACATCTTCCACCAGGGTGGCGAAGGGCACGTCGCGGCGGAGCAGATCCTGGCGCCCCACCCGGCTCAGCATCACCAGATCGTCGAGCATCGCCGCCATGCGTCCGGCGCCCTCCCGGATCCGCTCCGCGTAGTGCCGCACGGCCGGATCGAGGGTGGCGCCCGCGTCCTCCACCAGCAGCTGGGAAAAGCCGCTGAGGTGGCGCAGCGGAGCACGGAGGTCGTGCGAGACCGAGTACAGCAGCGTCTCCAGCTCCGCCGTGGCGGCCCGGAGCGCGGCCCCGCGCTCGGCCAGCCGCCGCTCCAGCTCGCCGGTCTTCCGGGCCAGCTCCTCCCGCAGCCGCGCATGCTGGATCGCGACGGCGAGCGGGGTGGCGATCTCGAGCGCGATGTCGCGGTGCTCGGCGTCGAAGGCCGCCACCGAGGTCGCCCCCAGGTTCACCTCGCCGATCGCTTCCCCGTCCACCAGGAGCGGCACGGAGAGCACGCTGCGGATGCCGTCCTCCCGCAGCCGGCGGTAGATCTCCGGCTGCGCCTCCACCGTGGTGATGTCCTCGATGTAGCGGACCGCGCCCCGGCGGAGCACCTCGGCGGGCGAGAGGTGGTCCAGGGGCAGCGGCGCCGCCGAAAGGGAGAGGCTGCCCGCAAAGCCGGCCAGGAGCCGCGCCTCGCGGCGTTGAAAGTCGAAGATGACCACGGTGCAGCGCTGGCAGGGGACCATGCGGCGGAGGCGGCCGAGCGCGGCGCGTCCGATCTCGGCGGGCGAGCGCGCCGCGAGGACGGCCTGATCCATGTCGTGCAGCATGGTCAGCCGTTCCGCCGAGCGCCGGAGCCGTTCCTCCGCGCGCTTGCGCTCGGTGATGTCGGTCAGCATGCCGACGCTCCCGACCAGCGCGCCGTCCCGCCCGGTGATCGGGCTGGACGACACCAGCCCCCACAGCTCGCTCCCGTCCTTGCGGTGGAAGCGCAGGTCCACGCTCTCGCCACCCTTCGGGCGGCTCAGCGCCCGAAGCCCGAGCGCGCGGGAGCCCGAGTCGATGAAGTCGAACACCTGGTGGCCCAGCAGGGCGCCGCTCTGCTGGCCGAGCAGCTCGGCCATCCGCTGGTTGACGTAGGTGATCACCCCGCGGTCGTCCGCGACCCAGATCCCCTCCTGGGCCACGTCCACCAGTTGCTTGAACCGCTGCTCGCTTTCCTGCAGCGCGCGGGTCCGCTCCTCCAGCCGCGACTGCCGGCCCTCGAAGGTGGCCGCATGGGCCAGGGCCGCGCCCATGAGCCCGCCCAGGAGGCGGAGCGCCTTGGCGTCCCGGTCGCTGAACGCGGCGGGCCGGGTGGACACCACCTTGAGGACGCCGATGGTGCGCTGCTCGTCCTTGAGCGGCACCACGAGAAGGGAGCGGACCCCGAGGTCGTGATAGGCGGTGTGTTCGATCCGGGGGTCGCTCAGCACGTCGTCGGAGCGTTGCAGCTCACCGGTGCGGACGCAGAGACCGGAGAGACTGCCCTCGACCTTGAGCCGGGGGGCTGCGGTGCCGATGTGCGCCAGCGGGACCAACTCGTCGCCCTCGATGGCCTCGATCACCGCACCGGTGGCGCCGGTGAGCCACTGGCTCCGGTCGGCGATGACCCGGACGACGGTAGCCGAGTCGAGCCCCGCGGCGCCGACCGCCTGCTGGATCTCGATCACCGCCTGGAACAGCTCGGTGTCGAGCCGCATCGCCTCCTCGGCCAGCTTCCGCTCGGTGATGTCGAACTCGGTGCCGAGGTAGCCGATCTGGCGGCCGGCCTCGTCGCGGAGCGGCTCCCAGCTGCTGGAGGTCCAGCGCACCTGGCCGCCTCGGGGCACCACCCGGTACTCCTGGTCCCGCAGCGACCCCCCCTGCGCCAGGCGGTCCCATTCCTCCACCAGGGCGCGCCGGTCGTCCGGGTGGATGTACTGGAGGAACTCCTGGTCCCGCAGGTCCTCGACCGGGAAGCCGGTGAGGCGCTCGAAGGCGGGATTGGCGAAGATCAGCTGGTAGCGCATGTCGTAGGCGATCACGCCCTCGCGCATGCTCGCGGTGACGGTCTGGAGGTGCCCCCGCGCATCGGCCGCCGCGGCCTCCGCCTGGCGCCGGCGCCGGAGCTGGACCGCCAGGCCCGCCGCGAGCAGCACCAGCAGGACGAGCAGCACGCCGAGCGCGGCGGCGATCGTCTGGGGGCTGCGGTTGGCGAGGAAATCGGCGATGGCAGGGGGCACGGCGCGACCCTTGGGACGGCGGGCGAGGACGGCACCGGAGGCAACTGGCCGAACGCCCGGAAGATACTGCCGTCAGGGGTCGGGGTCGAGGATCACCCCCGGGGCGAGGGCTCGGGCGCGCCCAGGGCCTGGCGGACCCTCTGCAGGAGGCGCTCGAGCGAGAAAGGCTTCTCCAGGAAGTAGGTGCCGGGGTCGAGCATGCGGTGGCGCGCGATGGTGGTGTCGCTGGTGCCGGAGACGTAGAGGACCTTGATGGCGGGCCGGTGGATTGCCAGCCGGGCGGCGAGCTCACGGCCGCTGGCGCGGGGGAGCACGATGTCGGTGACGAGCAGATGGATGTGGCCGGGATGGCGGTCCGCGATGGCCACCGCCGACTCCGCGTCCTCCGCGGCGAGCACCGTGTACCCCGCGCGCTCGAGCACCCGCTTCGCCAGATCGCGGAGCTGCTCCTCGTCCTCCACCACCAGCACCGTTTCGCTCCCGGTCACCGCCTCCACCTCCTGCGAGGTGCGGCCCCGTGGTGCGGCCGCGTTCTCCTGCCGGGGCAGGTAGATCGTGAACTCGGTGCCCTGGCCGGGCGTGCTGTCGGCCGAGATGTATCCGCCGCTCTGTTTCACGATGCCGTAGACGGAGGCCAGGCCGAGACCGAGTCCCTGCCCCATCGGCTTGCCGGCGAAGAAGGGGTCGAACACGTGCTCGAGCTCCACCGGGTCCAGCCCGCGGCTCGTGTCCCGCACGGTCAGGACGACGTAGTCGCCGGGGGCGAGCCCCGCGTGGCGGGCGGCCGCCGGCCGATCCACCCGGGCGGCGCGGGTCCGGATCTCGATCCGTCCTCCCGAGGGCATGGCGCTGCGGGCGTAGGTGCCGAGCTCCAGCAGGACCTGCTCGAGCTGTCCGGGATCGGCCAGGACGGGGGGCAGGTCGGGCCCCAGCAGGGGGACGACCTCGATGCGGCTGCCCACCACGCCGCGGATGGCGCTCACCGCACCGCTGACCACTCGGTTGAGGTCCAGGATCCTGGGCGCGAGAATCTGCCGGCGGCTGAAGGCGAGCAGCTGGCGGGTGAGCCCCGCCGCGCGGTCGGCCGAGCGCTGGATCTGGGCCAGGTCGCCGCGCGCCTCCGAGGAGAGTGACGGGTCCTCCAGCAGCAGCGAGCAGTGCCCGATGATGCCGGTGAGGAGATTGTTGAAGTCGTGGGCGATCCCGCCGGCGAGCTGGGCGATGGCCTCGGTCCGCTCCATCTGCTCGACCCGCCGCTCCAGGGCCCGCCGCTCGCTCACGTCCACCCGGCAACCCACCATGCCGAGGACCGCGCCCTCGGGCCCGAAGCGGGCCGTGGCCGTATCGAGAATCCAGCGGTACTCCCCGTCGCGCCGCCGGTAGCGGTACTCCAGGGTGAGCGGCCGCCGTTCCTCGAACGCGCCCGCGTATTCGGCCAGGACGCCCTCCCGGTTCTCCGGATGCACCCGGTCGGCCCAGCCCCACCCGAGCTCGTCCTCCAGCGCGCGGCCGGTGAACTCGAGCCAGCGCGTGTTGCAGTAATCGCACTGACGGTCGGGCCCGGCGGTCCAGACCATGACGGGCAGGCCGTCGTAGGCCAGGCGCGGGTCGGGGGACGTCATCGGTGTGGCTCCACGAACGGCGGAGGTGGGGGCGAGGACAGCCAAATTTCGTGGCCGGACAACGGCGGGGCAAGTGGGCATCCGCTGGCGGGGGGCGAGCCTGCGATCTACTCTTGCACCATGCCAATCCTCGATACCCAGCGACAGCGCGCGGCCTGGCTCATTTTGGCGCTGGGTCTCGCGCTGCTCTGGGCGCTGTGGCCCTTCACCACGGGGCTGATCGGCGCGCCCGTCCTCTACGTGGTCTTCGCCCCGGTGCAACGGTGGCTCACCCGCTACATGCGCCCCGGCATCGCGGCGGCGATCGTCGTCATCCTGGCCATCGTGCTGGTCGTGGCGCCGCTCGTCTCGATCATCGGGCTGGTGGCCACGGAGGCCCAGGACATGGCCTCGGGCGTGATCCGGAGCCCCCTCCTGCGCAAGCTCGGCTCCATCCGGGTGGGTCCCTACCAGATCGGCGCCCAGATCGAGGCGATCGGCTCGGGCCTGGTGAGCTGGGTCGCCAGTAACGCCCTCGGCCTCATCGGCACCGCGACCCGACTCGGCATCCAGCTCACCATCGCCTTCTTCGGCCTCTACTACCTGCTGGTGGCACAGCGGCGGGCGTGGCTCGGCGTGCGGCCGTTCATCCCCTTCTCCACGGCGAGCGCGGAGATCCTGCGGGACCGCTTCGAGGATGTGACGATCTCGACGCTGGCGGGCACCGGGCTCACCGCGACGGTCCAGGGCACCCTGGTGGGGCTCGGCTTCTACGTGTGCGGTCTCAGCAACCCGCTCTTCTGGGGCGTCGTCACGGTCATCTTCGCGGTCCTGCCGGTAGTGGGCAGCGGGCTCGTCTGGATCCCCGGGGTGGCGGCCCTCGTGATCGACGGCCGCTACGGCTGCGCCATCGGTCTTGCGGTGCTCGGCGTCGTGGCGGTGGGCAACGTGGACAACGTCATCCGGCCCTACGTCTACCGCCGCTGGGCCCAGATCCACCCCTTCATCACCGTCATCGGGGCGTTTGCCGGCCTCCGGTTCTTCGGGCTGCTGGGCCTCCTGATCGGCCCGCTGGCGATCTCCTACTTCTTCGAGCTCATCCGGATGTACCGGGCGGAGTACCTGGAGGATGGCGAGGTGAACGGGGAGGCGAAGGCCGAGACGGAGTTGCCGGTGAAGACGCTGCTGATGCGGTGATCACCACGGAAGCACGGAAGGCACGGAGCCGCCCCGACCAGGCACGGTCGTTGTCCTCCGTGTCCTCCGTGTCTCCGTGCTTCCGTGGTGCCCACCCCCGCCTA
>DASUSR010000332.1:0-3868 GCA_036375015.1 Gemmatimonadales bacterium | reverse complement strand
CGCCCCGATGATGGCGCCCTTGGCAGTGGAACCGGCCACCTTGCCGATCACCCCGCCCACCACCGCGCCGCCCGCGGCGCCAAAGACGAGGCCTCGCTGGGCATGGCGGGCACAGGCAGCTCCCCCCACGGCGAGGAGGAGCACCAGGAGAACCACCGAGCGGACCGACCGTTTCACGACGCACCTCGGCGCTGAGGGTGAGACCTGCGATCGCACGCTAGGGCAGGCGGGACGGGGGCGCGGTGAGCGGCGTCGCACTCCTCTGCGTAAAAAAGGTTAACGCTTTCTCTATCCACAAAATGTTGAAGTAATGTTAGTTACGTCCAGATGTGTGTGATACCTATCCAGTTGCGAGTGGACCGGCCCGTCCCGCAGCAGCCCAAACGATCACGCCGACACTCGCCACGTGAGCCCCACGCAGCCCTACAGGTGACCGGCGACACGGGCCAGGAAGCCTCAAGTGCGTAATATTGCCCCAGTTGTGCGGCAGCACTCAAACTAGACACACTCAACGTGGGTCGGTTCTCCACCGGGAGGTCAAGCGTGCGCAACCTAGCATTGGCCGCGGCGATCGCGGCCCTCGTGGCCACTACTGCCTGTGAGAAGACGGGCGAGGGTGAGTATCAGGTCGAGAAGCCGGTCATCGGCACCGAGACGGACACCATCGAGACGCCGAGCGTCGAGACCGGGACGGCAACGGACACCATCAGCGTGCCCGACGTGGACGTGAACACCGAGAAGAAGGAAGTAAAGGTGCCTACGGTGGACGTCGAGACGCCCGACGAGCGGAGGCAGGAGGGTCAGTAGCCCCTCGGGCCTGCATTCCTAATGCTGGGCGCTGCGGCCTTCCGGTCGCAGCGCCTTTTCGCGTTGCCTATATTCCGCCCACGACTCTTCCAGTCGGCCTGTTCCCGTTCGGCACATCACGGAGCGTATACGATGGGGCGTTGGAGCCTGGTGCTGTCGGCCCTCCTCACGGCCGGCGCGCCCGCCGGCTCGGCCGCGCAGGAGCTGACCGCCATCCGGGCGGGGCGGCTGGTGGACGTCGAACGCGGCGAAGTGCGGCGGGATTGGGTCGTCCTGGTGCGCGGCGAGAGGATCGAGGCGGTCCAGCCCGCCGGCGCCCGGATCCCGGCCGGGGCCCGGGTGGTGGACCTTTCCCGCTACACCGTGCTTCCGGGGCTCATCGACGCGCACGCGCACCTGATCGGGGAGGTCGGGCTCTCGGACGTGCTGCTGCCGCTCCAGCGCTCGGGCGCGCAGGAGGCGTTGACCGGGGTGCGGAACGCGCGGGCCACGCTGCTCGCCGGCTTCACCGCCGTGCGCGACATCGGCAGCTACCGCGCGTTCGTGGACGCCGCCCTGCGCGACGCGATCGAGGACGGCACGGTGGTGGGGCCCCGCATGGCGGTCGCGGGCGCGTACGTCACCGTCACCTCCGGCGGGGGCGAAGTGGTCGGCGCCGCCGGGGACGTCGCCGTCCCCGCCGAGTTCCGGTTCGGCGTGGCCAATTCAGCGGACGAGGTGCGCGCGCGGGTGCGCGCGCTGCTCAACGGCGGGGCCGACTTCATCAAGATCATCGCCACCGGCGCCGTGCTCACCCTGGGCACCAAGCCGGGCGTGTCGGAGTACACCGAGGACGAGATCCGGGCGGCGGTGGAGCAGGCCGGGGAATACGGGGCCTTCGTGGCGGCGCATGCGCACGGGGCCGAGGGGATCAAGCGGGCGGTGCGCGCGGGGGTGCGCTCGATCGAGCACGGCTCGCTGATGGACGACGAGGCGATCGCGCTCATGAAGGAGCACGGCACCTGGCTGGTGGCGGACATTTACAACGGCGACTACATCGCGACGGTCGGCCGGGAGCAGCGGTGGCCGGAGGACTATCTCCGCAAGAACGACGAGACCACCGACGCGCAGCGGGCCGGCTTCCGCAAGGCGGTCGCCGCCGGGGTGAAGATCGCCTACGGCACGGACAGCGGGGTGTATCCCCACGGGCTGAACGCCCGCCAGCTCCCCTACATGGTGCGCTACGGGATGACCCCCATCCAGGCAATCCAGGCCGCCACCATCTCGGCCGCGCAGCTCATGGGCTGGGAGGACCGGATCGGCTCGCTCGCCCCGGGCAAGTACGCGGACATCATTGCGGTCGAGGGCGACGCGCTGGCCGACCTCGCCCGGTTCGAGAAGGTCGCGTTCGTGATGCGGAGCGGTGTGGTTCACAAGGCTCCATGATGGGCCGACACCCTCGATTCCCGCTGGAGGCTCGTGTGACCCTACGAAGGCTCGCCGCGACGACCCTGGTCGTGCTCGCCTGCGCCGGAACCCTGCAGGCGCAGCGGCCGGTGGAAGTGGACGACCTGCTCCGGCTCCGCGTCGTGAGCGATCCGCAACTGTCGCCCGACGGGGAGTGGGTGGCCTACACCGTCGGTGCGGCCGACACGGTGCGCGATCGGCGGGACCGCGACGTGTGGCTGTCGAGCTGGGACGGACAGCGTCACCTGCGGCTCACCACGAGCCCCGAGCCCGAGCACACGCCGCGCTGGAGCCCCGATGGCCGGCGGCTCGCCTTTCTCTCCGCCCGGCAGGATCCGCGCGAGGTGGACCAGGTGTGGGTCATCCAGCGGGAGGGCGGAGAGGCGGAGCGGGTCACCGACTTTCCCGGCGGGGTGAGCGACCTGGCCTGGGCGCCGGACGGCACCCGCCTGGCGCTCATCGTGAGCGACCCCGACTCTTCGGCCGCCCCGGCGGGCGCCGACAGCTCGAAGCCGCGCCCGCGGCCGATCGTGGTGGACCGCTTCCGGTTCAAGGCGGACGAGACCGGCTATCTCACCACGCGGCGGGACCACCTCTACGTCTTCGACCTCGCCGCCCGCCGGGCCGAGCTGATCACCCCCGGCGAGTACGACGAGGCGGCCCCCGCGTGGTCCCCGGACGGCCGGTCCATCGCCTTCGTGAGCCGCCGCCGGGCCGAGTTCGACCGGGACGACAACTACGACCTCTACGTCGTGGACGCCGCCGCCGGGGCCTCGCCGCGCCAGGTCACCACCTTCGAGGGCGCGGACATGAACCCCGAGTGGGGAAGCCGCGCCCCCTCCTGGAGCCCCGATGGATCGACACTGGCGTACGTGCAGGGGGGCCGGCCCGAGCTGATCTACTACGCCGGCCAGAAGCTGGCGATGGTGCCGGTGGCCGGCGGGACGGCCCGGCTGCTCACCGCCTCACTCGACCGCAACGTGCTCTCGCCCACTTGGTCGCCCGACGGGCGGTCGCTCTACTTCCTGCTGGAGGACGATCGGGTCTACCACCTCGCGCGGGTCGGCGTGGGGGGCGGCGTCGGCGTCGAGCGGCTGGTCGGCGGGCGCCGGGCGATCACGGACCTGACGCTGGCCGCGGGTGGCCGGATGGCGGTGGTGGCGTCCTCCCCGGTCCAGCCCGACGAGATCTTCGCGGTGGAGGGCGGCGAGCTGCGCCGGATCTCGACGCAGAACGACGCGTGGCTGGCCCAGGTGCGTCTCGCCCCGACCGAGGAGATCACGGTACGGAGCCGGGACGGCACCCGGATCCACGGCTTCATGGTGAAGCCGCCGGACTACCAGCCCGGTCGCCGGTATCCCGCGGTGCTCCGGATTCACGGCGGTCCCGTCTGGCAGTACTTCCACGATTTCGCCAACCTGGACTGGCAGGTCCTCGCGGCCAACGGCTACGTGGTGCTGGGGGTCAACCCGCGGGGCAGCTCGGGCCGGGGCGAGAAGTTCTCCACCGCCATCTGGGCGGCCTGGGGGCAGAAGGACGGCGAAGACGTGCTCGCGGCGGTGGACTGGGCCGTGGCCCGGGGGATCGCGGATCCCGACCGGCTGGGCGTGGGCGG
>DASUSR010000331.1:0-14871 GCA_036375015.1 Gemmatimonadales bacterium | reverse complement strand
GCTCGCCTCGAGCAGGGTCCGGGGGGCCGAGCTCCAGAGCCGATGCCAGACCGGCGTGGAGCCCAGCTCGATGGCGTTGCCCTCACGCTCGGTCCGATGGCCCCACCCATCCAGCACCACCAGGACGACCCGCTGCCGGGGGGGTCGGTTTGACATGGCTCTCCGCGTGTTCTACAATGCCGGACTGTGAGTTACGCGCCGCAATCTAGTCCGGGCCCGGTTTGGCAACCAGCCTTCCTGCTGGCCTTTTGCCTCCTGGCCGGTCCCCTCGCCGCGCAGGGCGAGGAATCCCTCACCGCCCCGGCGGATCTCCACCGCGAGCCCGACGGCACCCCTCTCGTCACCTTGCCGGCCGGCGCGCCGGTCGAGCCGGGCGAGCGGGAGGGCGACTGGCGGGAAGTCACGGTGGAGGGCTGGATCTACACCCCCTCCACGTCCCCGACCCGCCGCGACGGTTTCGACCTCGTCGTCTCCGAGGATGGGGGGGAGAACCTGCGCCGTGCGCCCAACGGTCCGGTGATCGGGCGAGCCCGCACCGGCACCCTGCTCGAGCGGGTGGACCAGAAGGGCCGGTGGACGCAGGTGCGCCGCGACGGCTGGGTGCCGCAGACCGCCGTCAAGACTCCACGGCGTCCCCAGGGCTCCGCGCCTCCGGCGCGCACGACGGCGAAGCCGCCGGCCAGACCGGCTTCCCCGGCGCCGGCCGCCGAGCCCGCGGCGGGGACCGACCGCCTCCGCACCGCCCGGGAGACTTCCCTGGGGGCCACGCCCGAGGGGCCGGTGGTCGCCACGCTCCAATCCGGCGCCCCGGCGCGCGTGCTGGGAAGGGCGGGGGAGTGGTCCCGGGTACAGATCGAGGGTTGGGTGCGCGAAGCGGACCTCGAGCCCGCGGAGGGTGGTGCGCTCGCTGGGGTGACGGCCGCCGAAGTTCGCGCCGCGCCCGACCGGTACGTGGGCCAGACCCTCGACTGGCGGCTGCAGATCATCGCGGTGCAGGTCGCGGACGAGCTACGCGCGGAGCTGCCGGCCGGTCAGCCCTACCTCCTCACCCGCGGGCCCCTCCCGGAGCCCGGCTTCGTCTACGTGGCGATCCCCCCCGAGCGGGCCGAAGCCTTCCGCGCCCTGCCTCCGCTGCACGAGGTGGTGCTCCGCGTCACTATTCGCGCCGCCCGCACACGCTACCTGACCACCCCGGTGGCGGAGCTCGCCTCCGTGGTCTCGGGTATGGAAGGAAAGTAGGCCTGGCCATGAACGATCTGCTGAAACAGCGGATTGCCCGTGCGCTCGACGGTCTGAGCGACGATCGGGGCTACCAGATCCTCGACTACATCGAGTTCCTCGAGAGCCGGTACGCCGAACGTTCCCGCCCCGGCGGCATCTTCGCCCGGCTCACCGAGACGGTCGAGGACACCATGCGCGCGGGCAAGCTGCCGATCCAGGCGATCAGCGGCACCATGGGCCTGATGGACAGCGCCGCCAAGGTGATGAAGGGACTCGCCGCCGCGGGCCAGGCGGTGGTGGACGAGGCGGTCAAGGCGGCCGAGACCGCTTCGAAGCCGTCCGACATGGAGAAGGTGGAGCCCCGCTCCGGTACCTGAAGGCCGTCACCCAACCACATCCCGAGTTTCCGACCATGGCCGCACCGGCGCAGGCGCCTCCGCAGGGCACCCCGTCCACCGAGTTCGTCCGCGGGATCGGACCGCTCGCCGCCATCTCGCTGGTCGTAGGCTCGATGATCGGCTCGGGGATCTTCATCGTCTCCGCCGACATCGGCCGGCAGGTGTCGCCCTGGGGGCCCGGGGGCCTGCTCCTGGTCTGGGTGCTCACCGGGCTCATCACCGTGGTAGGCGCTCTGACCTACGCCGAGCTGGCCGCCATGATGCCCAGGGCGGGCGGGCAGTACGTGTTCCTGCGGGAGGGCCTCTCGCCGGCCGCGGGGTTCCTCTACGGCTGGACCCTCTTCGCCGTGATCCAGACCGGCACCATCGCCGCGGTCGCGGTCGCGTTCGCCCGCTTCCTGAGCGTGCTGATTCCCGCGGTGAGTCCCGACGTCTTCCTGCCGCTGGGCCAGATCCGGATGCCCGGCGTCACCGACGCGATCCAGCTCGGGCTGTCCCCCCAGCGCGTGATCGCCATCCTGTCCATCATCCTGCTCACCGCCATCAACGCCCGTGGCGTGCGGCTCGGCGCCGCGATCCAGACGGTGTTCAGCGTGGCCAAGGTCGGCGCCCTCGCCGCGCTCATCCTCTTCGGGCTGACCGTGTTCCGCCGGCCCGACGTGGCGACCGCCAACTTCGCCGGCTTCTGGGGCACGGGGGACTGGACCGTGGCGATGCTCCCCATCATCGGGGCGGCCATGGTGGGCTCCCTCTTTTCCAGCGACGCCTGGAACAACGTGACCTTCGCCGCCGCCGAGGTGCAGAACCCCAGCCGCAACCTGCCGCTCGCGCTGGCCGTCGGCACCGGGCTGGTGAGCCTGCTCTACGTGCTGACCAACATCGCCTATCTGAATGTGCTGCCGTTCTACGGCGACCCGAACGGCGCGGACGCGCTCTCCCGCGGGATCCAGTACGCGGCCCAGGACCGGATCGGCACCGCCGCCATCGAGGTGGCGGTGGGCGCGGGGGCCGCGGGGGTGATGGCGGTCGCGATCCTGCTCTCCACCTTCGGCTGCAACAACGGCCTCATCCTCTCCGGGCCGCGGGTCTACTGGGCGATGGCGCGCGACCGGCTCTTCTTCGAGCGGGCGGCGAGGCTGCACCCCGAGTACCGGACCCCGGTGTTCGGCCTGGCCGCGCAGGCCGTCTGGGCCTCGGTCCTCTGCATCAGCGGTACCTACGGGCAGCTGCTCGACTACGTGATCGTCGCCGCATTGATCTTCTATTTTCTTACCGCGCTCGCCCTGTTCCGCCTGCGCCGGCTGCGGCCCGAGCTGCCTCGCCCGGTCAAGGCGTTCGGGTATCCGGTGCTCCCGGCGCTCTACCTGGCGGCGGTGGGCGCGCTGATCGTGATCCTGCTGTTCGAGAAGCCGCTGTACACCTGGCCCGGCCTCGTGATCGTGGCCACCGGGCTTCCGGTGTACTTCCTGTGGCGCCGGGGCGCGCGGCCGGTCGGCCCGGCCTCCTGACGGCGGGTCCGGCCCGACGCTTGATTTCCCCGGAACCCACTTCTACACTTCGAGATGCGTCGCTTTACGCCTGGCCCGCCGTCGGGCACATGACCGTCATCCGCCCCCGGGTCGGCCTCACTTTCGACGACGTGCTCCTCGTGCCGCGGTACTCGGCCGTGCACCCGCGCGAGGTTTCGACCGTCACCCGCCTCACCCGCACCATCCCCCTCAACATTCCGCTCGTCTCCGCCGCCATGGACACCGTCACCGAGGCGGACATGGCCATCGCCATGGCGCGCGCCGGCGGTATCGGTGTCCTGCACAAGAACATGTCGGCCGAGCGGCAGGCGGCCGAGGTGGATCGGGTGAAGCGCAGCGAGAGCGGGATGATCCTCAACCCGATCACGTTGGGGCCCGACCGGCCGCTGCGCGAGGCCTACACCCTCATGCGGCGCTTCAAGATCTCCGGCGTTCCGATCGTGGACGGGCAGGGCCGCCTCATCGGCATCATCACCAACCGGGACCTCCAGTTCGAGCGCAACCTGGACCAGCCGATCCGGGCGGCGATGACGGCGGAGAACCTGGTGACGGCGCCGGTGGGCACCAGTCTCGACGATGCCGAGCGGATCCTGGCTCGCCATCGGATCGAGAAGCTGCCCGTGGTCGATGATGCCGGAGTGCTCAAGGGGCTCATCACCGTCAAGGACATCTTCAAGCGCCGCGAACATCCCCACGCCAACAAGGACCAGCACGGCCGGCTGCGGGTCGCGGCCGCCGTGGGCGGCGGCCAGGACGCCACCACGCGGGCGCGCGGCCTGGTGGACGCCGGCGTGGACGTGATCGTCGTGGACTCGGCCCACGGCCACAGCGAAGGGGTGCTGGCCACCGTCTCGCTATTGCGCGAGGCATTCCCCGAAATCCAGCTGGTGGCCGGCAACGTCGCTACCGAGTCCGGCGCGCGCGAGATGGTGCGCCGCGGCGTGGACGCCGTGAAGGTGGGGATCGGCCCGGGCAGCATCTGCACCACCCGAGTGGTCACCGGCGTGGGCGTTCCCCAGGTCACCGCCGTGCAGGAGGCGCTGCGTGGGGCCGGCGAGGTTCCGATCATCGCCGACGGGGGCATCAAGTACTCGGGCGACGTCGTGAAGGCGCTCGCCGCGGGTGCGTCCGCCGTCATGATGGGCTCGATGCTCGCCGGCACCGAGGAAAGCCCCGGCGAGTCGGTGCTGGCCGAGGGGCGGCGGTTCAAGATGATCCGCGGGATGGGGAGTCTCTCCGCCATGCAGGACGGCTCGGCCGACCGATACTTCCAGGAGGGGGAGATGGCGCCCTCCAAGCTCGTGCCGGAAGGCATCGAGGGCCGGGTCCCCTACAAGGGCCCGGTGGCGGATGTGCTCTACCAGATGGTGGGCGGGCTCCGGAGCGGCATGGGGTACTGCGGCGTCTCCTCGATTCCGCAGCTCCAGTGCGACGTCGAGATGATCCAGATCACCTCGGCCGGACTCCGGGAGTCTCATCCCCACGACGTCACCATCACCAGAGAAGCACCCAACTACAGCGCATAACCAACGGCAGTGAAGAGTGAAGCCCTTCACCCTTCACGCCCGTTCCGGACGCGAGCGTTTTCGCGATGAGCCTGCCCGACACCACGGTCACCGCGGCGAGCCCCGGCTCGCGCCTGTTCCGCCGCAAGCGCATCCAGGATCTCCAGGCCGAGGCGGCGGGCGATCACAGCCTCAAGCGGGCCCTCGGTGCGCTCAACCTGACGATGCTCGGCATCGGCGCCATCATCGGGACCGGGATCTTCGTGCTCACCGGCACGGTGGCGGCGCAGAACTCGGGGCCGGCGGTCGTGCTCTCGTTCGTCCTCGCGGGCGTGGCCTCGGTGTTCGCCGCGCTCTGCTACGCCGAGTTCGCCTCGCTGGTGCCGATGGCGGGCAGCGCCTACACCTACGGCTACGCCACCCTGGGCGAATTCATCGCCTGGATCATCGGCTGGGACCTGGTGCTGGAGTACGCGCTCGGCGCGGTCACCGTCGCCATCGGCTGGTCCGGGTACGTGGTGTCGTTCCTCAACGGGATCGGGATCCACCTGCCGCCCGAGCTGACCGCCGCCCGGGGCTCGCTCGTCACCCTGGCGGACGGCACGACGGTCACCGCGCTGTTCAATCTCCCCGCCGTGGTGATCATCGCGGTGGTCACCACCCTGCTCGTGGTCGGCATCCAGGAATCGGCCAACGTCAACAACGCCATCGTGATCGTGAAGGTGGCGGTGGTGCTGATCTTCATCTTCCTCGCCGCCAAGGCGGTGGACCCGGCCAACTGGCAGCCGTTCATCCCGGCCAACGAGGGGCCGCGCGAGGCGTTCGGCTGGACCGGGGTGATGGCCGGGGCCGGCGTGGTGTTCTTCGCCTACATCGGGTTCGACGCGGTGAGCACGGCGGCCCAGGAGGCGAAGAACCCCCAGCGGGACATGCCGATCGGCATCATCGGCTCGCTGCTCGTCTGCACCCTGCTGTACATCCTCGTGTCGGGAATCGCCACCGGCGTCGTCCCCTACCGACAGCTCGACGTACCCGACCCGATCGCCAAGGTGGCCGACGTGGCCGGCCTCGGCTGGATCGCCGGGCTGATCAAACTCGGCGCCATCGCCGGCCTCTCCTCGGTCATCCTGGTGATGCTGCTGGGCCAGTCCCGGGTGTTCTGGACGATGTCCAAGGACGGCCTGCTGCCCCCGGTGGTGGCCCGGGTGCATCCCCGGTTCCGGACGCCCTGGATCACCTCCATCGTCACCGGGATCGGCGTCGCGATCTTCTCGGCGCTGCTCACCGTGCGGGAGGCCGGGAGCCTGGTCTCGATCGGGACCCTGCTGGCGTTCGTGATCGTGTCGGTCGGTATCCTCGTCCTCCGGGTGCGCGAGCCCGACCTCCCGCGGCCATTCAAGGCACCGGTCATCTGGTTCACCGCCCCGATGGGGGCGCTCTCGGCGCTCTACCTCATGGTCTCGCTCCCCTGGTCCACCTGGGAGCGGCTGCTCATCTGGTTCGGCATCGGTCTGGTCGTCTACCTGGGCTACGGCTACCGTCACAGCCGGCTCGGGCGCGCCTCCTGAGCTCCACTCACCTCCAAGGTCGAGGTCGGCATGAGTCTGTTCCTCCGGAAGGATGTCTCTGCCCTGCAGGCCGAGGTCGCGGCCGATCAGAGCCTCAAACGGGCTCTGGGCCCGCTCAACCTCGTCACGCTGGGTATCGGGGCGATCATCGGGGCCGGCATATTCGTGCTCACCGGCCAGGCGGCGGCCAATTACGCCGGACCCGCCATCGTCTACTCCTTCCTCCTCGCGGGTCTCGCCTGCGCCTTCGCCGGCCTGTGCTATGCCGAGTTCGCGGCGATGATCCCCATCGCCGGCTCGGCCTATACCTACGGCTACGCCACGCTCGGCGAGCTGTTCGCCTGGATCATCGGGTGGGACCTCATCCTCGAGTACCTGTTCGCGGCGTCCACGGTCGCGGTGGGCTGGTCGGGATACGTGGTCTCCTTCCTCAGGGACCTCGGCATCGTCATTCCGGCCCAGTACACCTCCGCTCCCTACAACCACACGACGCCGCTTGACGCCGGACTCAACATCTGGCGCCTGTTCACCGAGGGCTGGTCCAGCACCGGGGCGGTCCTCAACGTGCCGGCCATGTTCATCGTCGGAGCCATCACGATCCTGCTGATCGTCGGCATCAGCGAGTCGGCCTCGTTCAACAACGTGGTCGTGGTCATCAAGATCACCGTGGTGCTGCTCTTCATCGCGTTCGGCCTGGCCTACATCAACCGGGAGAACTGGGAGCCGTTCGTCCCGCCGGCGCAGGGCGAGGGGCGGTTCGGGTGGGACGGGATCGTGCGCGGCGCGGGGGTGATCTTCTTCGCCTACATCGGATTCGACGCGGTGAGCACGGCCGCGCAAGAGGCGCGCAATCCCCAGCGGGACATGCCGATCGGCATCATCGGCTCGCTGATCATCTGCACCGTCCTCTACATCGCCGTGGCGCTGGTGCTCACCGGCCTCGTCCACTACAGCCAGCTCAACGTGCCCGACCCCATCGCCGTCGGCATCAACGCCGCCGGCCCGCAGCTGGCCTGGCTCCGCCCGGTGGTCAAGATCGGCGCGATCGCCGGCCTCAGCTCGGTGATCCTGGTGATGCTCCTGGGTCAGCCGCGCATCTTCTACACGATGTCGAAGGACGGGTTGCTTCCGCCGGTCTTCAGCGCGGTGCATCCCCGGTTCCGCACGCCCTGGCTCGCGAGCGCGGTGACGGGGGCGACCGCCATGGTGTTCGCGGGGCTGCTGCCCATCGGGCTCCTCGGCGAGCTGGTCTCGATCGGGACGCTGTTCGCCTTCGCCATCGTCTGCGCCGGCGTTCTCGTGCTTCGCTACACCGATCCCGATCGCCCGCGGCCGTTCCGCACGCCGCTGGTCCCGTTCGTGCCGCTCGCGGGCATCGGGGCCTGCCTGTACCTCATGCTGGGCCTTCCGGTGGACACTTGGGCTCGACTGATCGTCTGGATGGCGCTCGGCCTGGCCATCTACTTCGCGTACGGCCGCCGCCATTCCAAGGTGCAACAGATGGCCCGGCGCTAGGCTGGGCTGCGAGGCCCGTTCTTCATCCCGAACGAAGTGCCGGGGGCATGCCGCAGGGCATGCCCCCTTCGCTTGCCCCAACCGTATTATTTTCGCCGAATGCCGTTCATCCTGAGTCCCGACCGCATCGAGGCCGCTCGGGCCTTCGCCGGGGCCATCGCACCGGGGCAGCGCGTGTGCCTCACGACCCACGTCAACCCCGACGGCGATGGGCTGGGCAGCGAGGCGGGGCTGGTACATCTCCTGCGCGCCAGGGGGGTGGACGCGGTGATCACCAATCCGACCCCCACGCCCCCCCGATTCGGCTTCCTCTTCGAGGACCTGCCGGCCGTGGACCGCACCGGCGAGGCGGTGAAGGAGCTGCGGCGGGCGGACCTCATCATCGTGCTCGACATCGGCGACCTGGGGCGCCTGGGCATGCTGGGCGAGACCGTGCGCACCCGCGGCGTGCCCGTCGCCTGCATCGATCACCACGTGAGCGAGGGCGTGCTCCCGGAGGGTCCGCGATACCTGGACTCGGGGGCGGCCGCGACCGGCGAGCTGGTCTTCGAGCTGGCCATGGCGAACGGCTGGCCGCTCACCGAGCCGTCGGCGCGCGGGCTCTATGTCGCCATCCTCACCGATACCGGCGGCTTTCGCTTCAGCAACACCCGGCCGCGGACGCTCCGGGTGGCCGCCGAGCTGCTCGAGGCCGGGGTCGATCCCGAGGAGATCTACCTCGAGGTCTATGCCCGGGCCCCCGAGGGCCGGCCCCGGCTGTTCGCCGAGGCGCTGCAGACCCTCGTGGTCGAGCCGGAGTACGGTCTCGCCTGGGTCACCGTGCCTCCCGGCGCGATCGAGCGGCTCGGGGTGTCGTCCGACGATCTCGATGGTGTGGTGGAGTTTCCCCGCTCGATCGAGGGGGTGCGCATGGCGCTCCTGTTTCGCGAGGTGAGCCAGGGGCGGGTGAAGGTATCCCTGCGCTCCATCGGCGAGGTGGACGTGGCCGCCTTCGCCAAGCGCTTCGGCGGCGGAGGGCACACCAAGGCTGCCGGTCTCGCGCTCGCCGGGTCCATGGCCGAGGTCCAGTCCACCGTCCTCGAGGCGGCCCGGACCTATCTCGGCGGGAACGGCGCCTCGCCGCCCACGGACGGTTGAACCGACTCCCGGGCCCCGGTATATTTCCGAGTCCCTCAGTAGGAATTGCGGCCGGTCAGCATGGATACCATCGAGCGCATCGAAAAGACGTTGGACACCCTTCGGCCCTATATCGCGTCCCATCGCGGGCAGGTCGAAGTGGTCGATTTCGACGAGGGTGAAGGGGTGCTCCTGGTGCGTCTCGGGGGCACCTGCCACGGCTGTGCCGCGTCCACGGTCACGCTGAAGCAGGGAATCGAGAGCCGGCTGCGCGAGATGGTGCCCGAGGTCAAGCACGTGGAGGCGGTCTAGGTGGCGGAGTCGCTCGAGGCCCGCGTCACCGCGGCGCTGGCCGGAATCCGCAACCCCCGCCTGGAGAACGACCTCCTCTCCGCCGGCATGATCCGCGATCTGGCCGTGCACCCGGACGGCGGGGTGAGCTTTACCTTCCTGCTGGCGCCGGAGGATCCGGCGACCCTGGTCCGCCAGGCTCGCGCCGCCTTACAGGCGGTGGAGGGCGTGCGCAAGGACGGCATCAAGATCGCCGTCGCAAATCCCGCGGGCCCTGCCAGGACCACACACGCCGCGCCCCGCGATGCCGTGCCCGCCGCCGGGCCGGCGCCCGCCCCACCCGAGATCCCCAACCTCGGCCGCGTGATCGCCGTCTCGTCCGGCAAGGGCGGGGTGGGGAAGTCCACGGTGGCGGCCAACCTGGCGATCGCGCTCGCCGAGTCGGGCCACCGGGTCGGCGTCATGGACGCCGACGTCTACGGCCCCAACATTCCCCGCATGTTCGGCGTGTCCGAGCGCCCGCCGGTGGTCGGTGGCAAGATCCAGCCGCTCGAGGCCCATGGCGTCCGCCTCATGTCGCTCGGCTTCCTGGTGGACCGCGATGCGCCCGCGATCTGGCGCGGCCCCATCATCATGAAGATCGTCCAGCAGTTCCTCCGCGACGTCGAGTGGGGCGCGCTGGACTATTTCATCGTGGACCTGCCCCCCGGCACCGGTGACGCCCAGCTCTCGCTGGTGCAGGCCATCCAGGTGGCGGGCGCGCTGATCGTGACGACGCCGCAGGAGATGGCCGTCGGCGACGCGCTCCGGGGCGCCCGCATGTTCGAGCGCGTCGGGGTCCCCGTGATCGGGGTCGTGGAGAACATGAGCGCCTTCGTGGATCCCGACAGCGGACGGCGCTTCGAGCTCTTCTCTTCGGGCGGCGGGCAGCGCCTGGCCGACGAGATCGGGGTCCCTCTGCTCGGCAGCATCCCGCTCCAGCCCCAGCTCGCGGAGCTGGCGGACGGCGGCCGCCCCATCGTGGTGGCGCAGCCGGAGAGCCCGGCGGCGGCGGCGCTCCGTACGATCACCGAGGAAATCCAGCAGCGCACCGCCGGCCTCGGCATCGCACTCCCCATTCTGCGCGGTTGAGCCGGGCCGAGGCGGGAGGCGACGCCCCTTCCGCGCCCGGCGCGGTCTATACCGACCATCTCGACGCGGCGCCGCCGCTCCCGCCGCCGGTCGCCGACACCGGCATCACCGCGGGCCCGCTCCGCCCGGCCATCCTGCGCCTCGCGCTCCCCGCCGTCGGCACCACGTTGTTCCAGGTCCTCTTCAACATCACCGACACCTTCTGGGTCGGCCGCACCCTCGGCTCCAGCGCGCTCGCCGCCGTCTCGCTCGCGAGCTACAGCGTGTGGGTCATCGTCTCGATCGGCGAATTGGTCGGTGTGGGTCTTACCGCGGTCGCGTCGCGGCGTCACGGCGAGCGGGACCCGGACGCGGCCGCGCGGGCCACCGGCACCGCCCTCTGGCTGGGGCTCGCCCTGGGTCTGCTGGTCGCGATCGGCGGCACCGCGGGGCTCCCGGCCGTGCTCCGGCTGATGGAAGCCGAGGGCGAGGTGGCCGCGCTGGCCCGCGACTTCCTCGTGATCCAGCTGCTCGGCGCGTTCCTGGTCTACGGATACTTCGTCGTCACCGCCGCGTTCCGCAGCGCGGGCGACACCCGCACGCCTTTCCTGCTGCTCGGCGCCTCGGTGCTGGTGAACCTCGTGTTGGATCCGCTCATGATCCTGGGCTGGGGTCCCATCCCCGCGCTGGGCGTGTACGGGGCGGCGCTCGCCACGGTGCTCACCCGCGGGCTCAGCTTCGTGGTCGGCATCGAGCTCCTGCGCCGCCGGGGCGGGGTGCGGTTCGGCTTTGCTCCTCGGGTGGCGCTCACGATGACGCGAATCGGCACCCCCACGATGCTCACCGGCGTGCTGTTCAGCGTCATCTACATGCTGCTGGTGCGCGTGGTCGGAGAGTTCGGCACCCCGGCGATCGCGGCGCTCGGCGTGGGCCACAAGATCGAGGGTATGAGCTACATGATCTGCATCGGGTTCGCCCTGGCCGCGGAGACCCTGGTAGGGCAGAATCTGGGCGCGGGCCAACCGGCGCGGGCGCGCCAGGCCGGCTGGCTCACTGCCCGGATCGCCGCCGTGCCCTCCACGGTGCTGGCGATCGTGTTCCTCCTCGTGCCGGAGGCCCTGATCGGCGTCTTCAGCGCGGACCCGGCGGTGATCCACGCGGGCTCGCTCTACCTCCGCACCGCCGCGGTGGCGCAGTTCGCCCTGGCGTTCGAGATCGTGTTGGAGGGCGGGCTCACCGGCGCGGGCTACACCCTCTGGACCATGATCGTGGTGGTGGGGCTCAGCGCCATCCGCGTGCCGCTGGCCATGGTGGTGGCGCCCGCGTTCGGCCTGCTCGGCGTCTGGTGGATCCTGGCCCTCACCGCGATAGCACGCGCCGGCGCCATGAGCGCGCTCTGGCACTGGGGCCGCTGGGAGCGGGCGCGTGCCTGATCCCGGTTTACTTTAGTCATGCCCATCGTCACGTTGCTCACCGATTTCGGGAGCGCCGATTCCTACGTCGCCGAGCTCAAGGCGGCCGTGCTCTCCACCGCGCCCGACGCCACCCTGGTGGACGTGACGCACGCGGTGCAGCCGGGCGACGTGCGTGCAGCCGCCTACCTGCTGGGCCGAACGTGGCCTCGCTTTCCGGCGGGAACGGTCCACCTCGCGGTGGTGGACCCCGGCGTCGGCACCGCGCGTGCCGCGCTCGCCATGGGGTCCTCGGGCCAGTGGTTCGTCGGCCCCGACAACGGCGTGTTCACCGGAGTGCTGCGCGACGCCGAGGTCGAGATCGTCGCCCTGCCGGAGCCGGATGGCGCCGCGCCCACCTTTCACGGCCGCGATCTGTTCGCCCCGGCGGCCGCCGCGCTGGCCCGCGGCGACCCGCTCCACCTGCTCGGACGGCCCTACCTGGGCATTCCCGAGCGGCTGGTGTACAACGAGCCTCGGTACGAGGGGAAGTCCATCGTGGGCGAGATCGTCTACGTAGACCGCTTCGGCACCCTGGTGACCAACCTGACACCCGAGACGGTGCCGGAGTACGCGGTGCTCGAGATCGAGGGGCTCGAGATCGGACCCCTGCGCCGGACCTATGGGGACGTGCCGACCGGCGGGCTGCTGGCCTACCGGGGGTCCGGCGGGGCGATTGAGATCGCCGTGCGCGACGGCTCGGCCGCGCGCCGGCTGGGGATGGGCGTGGGAGGCCGCGTCAGGGCACGGCTGGACTAGGCCCGCGCAGCCGGGCCAGCGCCCGCCGGAAGTAGCCGAACAGCTTCCAGATCACGAAGGCGGCCACGATCACCAGCACCACCACGATGCCGGCGGTGACGAGCGGGTGCTCCGCGGCCATCCAGGCCAGGAACACCACCAGCCCGTCTTCCAGAAGGCTCAGCGTCCAGTTGCTGAACGGCTCGGGGCTCGCGTTCACGGCCGCGCGGGTGCTCGCCTTGGCCCCGTGCGAGGTGAGCGCCACGCTCCCCGCGAGCAGGGCCGCGCCCAGCTGCCATGCCTCGGGAATTCCCTCCCCGGCGAACGCGCTGTAGGAGAGGAGCGCCGCCGCGGGCGGCCGGATGAATGTATGGACCGCGTCCCACACGCTGTCCACGTAGGGGATCTTGTCGGCGAAGAACTCGACGATGAAGAGGGTGGCGGCGATGCCGAGGACCACCGGGTTGGCCAGTACCGCCAGCGAGTCGGGCAGCTGCACCACGCCGAGTCGCTGCAGCAGTCCCGCGACCGCCACCGTGAGGTAGAGGTTGAGCCCGGAGGCGAACGAGGTGCCGAGCGCGAAGCCCAGAGTCTCGAGCGGGGACATGGGGGGAAGTAAAGGCGGGAAGGGTGAAAAGGTGAAGAGTGAAGGGGGCGCCCGGTTCGGGGGCACCCCCTTCACTCTTCCCGCTTCCCCGCTCCTCTAGTTCGTCCACTCCACCCTCACTCCCCCCACCGCCGTCGTGACCGCGATGTCCAGTCGCCGCTCGGCGTCGGCGTAGCCGGGCGACTCGAAGCCACCGTCGCGGGACACCAATCCCGCGGGCTCGAAGTGCGCGAGGAACTTGTCCAGCAGGAGCCGGACGCCGACCCGGCGCGGCAGCCGCAGCGTCAGCTCGCCGACGGCCATCTTCACGTCCACCGCCGAGCTGCTGGTCCAGGCCCCGCCGAAGTCCAGCGTGACCTTGCCCATGCCGCCCTCGAAGTCGAGCCGGTCGCACCGGCTGTTGCCGAGGCCGAGCACGGTGAGCTCGGCCGCGCCGGCGGTGAGCGCGCCGCGGCGGCACCGCATCCCGTTGGGCTGGGAGAACCGGACCACCGCCTGACTCGCGCCGGTCCGCAGCGTCCAGCTCGCGACCCGGAGCCCGCCGAGCTCGATGTCGGCCTCGGCGGCCCCGAGCGTCATCTCGAGGGCCAGATCCACCCGGGGTGAAAGGGAAACGTTGGCGGCCTGGCGGAGCTGGCGCCTCGACACGACGCGAAGCCCGGCGCCGCCCGTGGGCTGCAGCCCCAGAGCCACCGCGCCGCGTGCGGCGTCGTACCGGCTGATGGGGAGATAGCGCTCACCGTCGAACGACGCGTCGATCCGGTAGAGCTCGGTGGCGCGCCCGGGCGCCACCCGGAGCAGCCCCGCCGCAAACTCGAGCGTGGCGTCGAGCCGGGTCTCGCCGTGGAGCTGCCGGTAGCTGGAGAAGGGACGCAGGCTTTGCGCCGCCGCGCTCCCCGCACCCAGCAGGAGGGCGAGGGCCAGCGCGCACGCACGCACGGTCAGAGCCCCCGGGTGGGCGTGCGGGTGCTCGAGCCGGGCCGCCGGCCGGCCGGCACGCCGAACTGAGGCGTCGCCCACAGGTACTCGTCGGTGAGCGCCTCCGGGGGAATGAGACGGCCCGCGAAGTTCTCCCGCACGCCCGCCCGGCTCAACAGCGCGGCGCCGAAGCCGGCGGTGGCGAGCAGCCAGGTGACCAGGAACGCGGCCCCGCGGATCAGCTCGCCCGCGACCGGCACCCAGCCGAACAGCGCCCAGGCGAACCACAGCGAGGCCAGCCCGCCGAGCCCCACGAGGAGGTACCGGTAGCTGTTGGGCGAGCCGATCATCGCGCCGAGCGCGAGCCGGCGCCGGGTGTAGGTCTCGCCCATGGCGTGGGCCACCGCCAGAAAGCCGCCGAGCCCGCCGACGATCACGAGCAGCGCGTACACCACGACGGCGAACGGCAGGAGCAGTATCCCGGCCACGCTGAGGATCAGCCCGACGACCAGCATCCCGAAGGTGGGCAGCAGGAGGATCTGCCCCAGCAGTCCGGTCACGAACGCCCGGCCGAAGGAGTGGGAGACGGTGTCGGAGACCACCTCGAGATTGGGCCGCCCGAACATCACCAGGCCGAACCCGAGCGCGCCCAGCGTGAGGAACACGCCGAGCACGCCGGCGGCGCGGCGGCCGACCGTCGCGAGCGCACTGGGCGGGACCTCCGCCGCCGCGCCGCCGGCGAAGACCGTCGTGGCCGCGAGACTCCGGACCTCGCCCCCGATCTCGCCGCCCCGCTCGTGCACCTGGCCGCCCAGCGTCAGGATGTCGCCGGAGACCAGGCCACCCTGGTGGACGATCACGTCGCCTTCCACGGTGACGAGATTCCCCATCAGTCGGCCGTATA
>DASUSR010000330.1:0-25689 GCA_036375015.1 Gemmatimonadales bacterium | reverse complement strand
AGCTTCATCAACCCGTTTCAGGTGGGCATCGCCCAGAAGGTGGCCGAGCTGCCGCTGCTCTCCGGCACCTGGTTCCGGGTGGCCTTCCTGGTGCCGGCCTGGCTCATCTGGATCGCCGGCACGATGCTGTTCGCCCGCCGCACCCGGGGCGCCCCGGCTCCGCCCGAGGAGGTCTACCCCCCGCAGGAGGCGGCGGACTGGCGCCAGACCGCGGTGCTGGTCCTGGTCCTCGGCGCCTTCGCGGTATTCATCATCGGGGTGCTCAGGTACGGCTGGGACTTCGACCAGCTCGCCGCCGTGTTCTTCATCATGGGCGTCCTGGCCGGCCTGGTCGGCGGGCTCCGGCTCACCGGCACGGCCGAGGGCTTCGTCGAGGGCTTCCGGAGCATGGCCTTCGCGGCCCTGCTGATCGGCTTCGCGCGCGGGATCTACGTGGTCCTGGAGGACGGCCGGGTGGTGGACACCATCGTCCAGGGCATGTTCGCCCCGGTCGCCGAGCTGCCCAGCACGGTCGCCGCGCTGGGCATGATGCTGGCCCACACGGCCATCCACGTTCCCGTGCCCAGCACGAGCGGCCAGGCGGTGCTCACCCTGCCGCTGCTGGTGCCGCTCTCCGATCTGATCGGGCTCTCCCGGCAGGTGACCGTGCTCGCCTACCAGTACGGAGCGGGGATCTGCGAGCTGCTGACCCCCACCAACGGGGCCCTCATGGCCATGCTGGCCGCGGCCGGGGTCCGCTACGAGGAGTGGCTCCGCTTCGTCGTCCCGCTGATCGGCCTGCTCTTCGCCCTCGCGGCGGTGGGGATCGCGGTCGGCGTGGCGGTTGGGATCTGACTCAGCTCAGCAGCTTGTCGAGCACCGACGCCTCGGCCACCCCAACGTGCCGGCCGTGCTCCTGCCCGTTCCGGAACGCAATCAGGGTGGGAATGCCGCGGACGCCGAAGCGTGCCGGGGTCTGCTGATTGGCATCGGTGTCCAGCTTGAGCACCAGTGCCTCGCCGGCCCGGCGGTGGGCCACATCGTCCAGCACCGGCGCCATCATGTGACAGGGCCCGCACCAGTCGGCGTAGAAGTCCACCAGGACGGGAACGCTGGCCCCCGCGATGGTCTGATCGAAATCGGCGTCGGTGACCTTGATCGGACGGTCGAGCCGGATGGGCCGGCCGCACTCGCCGCACTTGGGACCCGCGTCGAGGCGGCCGAGATCGACTCGGTTCGCCTTGCCGCAGAAGACACAGGAGACCACCACGGGCCTCGAGTTCGCCGCCGCCTCCGGCATGGACATCCTCCTCCGGTGATCGGGCCGAAGCGCTCGCTCCGGTTGCCCAATCTCGGAAGGTAACACGCCATCGCGCGTCCGAGCCGCCGTGTGCGGCCGCACTCGGCGGGCGCGTGACTGTGGCTACAGACAGGAACCCTATGGTTGGCATTACTGTTGCATAGGGGACGACAGGTCTCCTTTTTCTCGGCAGAAGGCAGGTGACGGATGAGCGAGCTCACCATTCGTGAGATGGAGCAGGACGGCGATTTCGCCGCCTGGTACTCCGAGCTGCTCGAGTTGGAACATGATGCCGGCGGGCTGTCCGGCCCCGTGGACGAGCGCTACCTCATTCTCAGCAACGAGATCGGCGATTGGATCGGGGGGCTGCGCTACTGGCTCCGGGGCGGGGTGGCGCACCTGGTGGATGTGGTGGTGCTGCCCCAGGAGCGGCACCAGGGCCACGCCCACCGGCTCCTCGCGGCCTTCGAGAGCCGGGCTACGGACTCCGGGGCCCACCTGGCGGAGTTCTGGACCGACGATAACCGGTCCGAGGGGCTGCTGGCCGCCCTGGGATGGCGCAAGGTGTTCGAGCGCGAGAACTATGTCGCCCACCGGACCTGGGCCCTGATGGAGAAGGAGCTGAGCACCGAGCCCAGCTAGCGCCAGCTTGTCGCCGCTCGGTTGGCATTGGCCGGACCAGTCCCGCTATTTTACGAGGCTGGTCCGGTCTGGCTTTGAACCGTAAGGAGTCCCATGGGCGCCACTACCGATTCCTCCAATGAGCTCGCCGTCAAGATCGAGGTCCTCCGGGATCTCGAGGGGCGGGTTCGCGAGCTGATGGATATGCACGAGCGCAAGCGGGAGGTCTGGTACCCGTCCGAGCTGCTCGACCCCCAGCCCGACACCGATCCCGACGAGTTCCGCAAGCAGCTGCGCCGTCAGGCCGACGGGATCCCCGATCCGGTCCGGGCCGCGCTGGCGCTCAACATGCTCACCGAAGAGGGGTTGCCCCACTTTCACCGCCTGCTGGCGGTGTACCTGGGCGACGACAGCCACTGGCGGGTCTGGAACAACCTGTGGACGGCCGAGGAGGACCGGCACGGGGCCGTGCTCCACGACTATACCCGGGACACCCGGCTGTTCGACCAGCGCAAGGTCGAGGAGATGCAGTTCGAGTACCTCCGCGCGGGGTTCCATCCGGAGTGGGACAAGGACCCGTACCGGGTGTTCGCCTACACCACGGTGCAGGAGCGGGCCACCCAGTTCTCCCATGCCGAGACCGGCCGGATCGTGGCCGAGTACGAGCCCCGGCTGGCCGAGGTCCTCAATCACGTCGCCAAGGACGAGGCGCGCCACTATGCCTTCTACCGGACCGTGTTCGAGGAGATCCTCAAGCGCGACCCGGACCAGGCGCTGCACTCGGCCTCGTTCATCCTTCCCGCGATCGACATGCCGGGCATCACCATGCCGGGCTTCAAGGAGCTGGCCGACGTGATCCGCCGGGCCGGGATCTACGGCCCGCGCGACTACCTGCGCATCGTCCAGGAGCAGATCCGCTACTGGAAGATCGAGAGTGTGCAGGGGCTCGGCGAATTGGGGCGGAAGGCGCAGGAAAAGATCCTGGGCATCCCGGCCCGACTCAAGCGGATCGCCGAGCTCATGGAAACCCGCAGCCGGGCCAAGACTTTCAGTTTCGAGGTCGTGTTCAACCGCGAATTCGCGATGGAATGACCCGACCGGTTCCGTGGCTGGCGCTCGCCCTCGCCCTCGGTGGGGGCGCCTGCGGGCCGGGCGGCACCGAGCGCCCGGCCGTCGTCGAGGAGGCGGACCTCCCCCCCGACCGGCGCGATGCCGAGGCGCTGGGGCGCGAGGTGTTCGAGCTGGTGGACCGCGCGGTGGACTACCGCGGCTCCCACCGGGGCCGACCCGCCCGGAATCTCCGACAGATGGGCGTGGACAGCCTGACCCCCGCCACCGCGCGCCATCTCATCAGCGTCGAACGCGAGCCGGTGGTCACCGTGCAGTATCGCAAGGTGGAGGGCCGCCAGATCACCTCCTGCCGGGGCGACAGCCAGATCCTCGAGGAGGCGGCCATCAACGGCGGACGCTTCACCATCATGTGCACCCTCCGCACGGGCGCCCAGCGGCCGATCCAGGTCGGCGGCGCCCGCTGACGGCGCGACTCGTCTCGCCATGCCGCCCGTAGTAGACCTCGTCGCCCGCAGCCTGGTCGTCGTTGCCCTGGTCTACGCGTCCGCCGTCGCGCTGACCCACTGGGCGGTGCGGCAGCGCAGGCTGAGCCCGTTCGGCGCCTGGCCGCGCCTGGTGCGCCGGGTGAGCGATCCGGTGCTCCTGCCGCTGGAGCGCCGGGTCATGCGGGCCGGCGGCAGCCCCCAGGACGCGCCGCTCTGGCTGCTCGGCATCGTGATCGCCGGCGGTCTGGTGCTGCTGAGCCTGCTGCACTGGGTCATCGGACTGGGCGGCACGCTGAGCGTGGTCGCCGCCTCGGGGCCGCGGGGATGGCTCCGCTTCCTGGTGGGCGCCGCCTTCAGCCTGGTGATGGCGGCCATCCTGATCCGGGTGATCGCCTCCTGGTTCGGGATCTCGCCCTACCGCCCCTGGATGCGCCCGGTCGTCGCCCTGAGCGACTGGATCGTCGAGCCGATCCGGCGGCTGCTCCCGCCGATGGGCATGCTCGACTTCAGCCCCATGGTCGCCTGGCTCGTCCTCTGGGTGGTGCGGGGGCTAATCATGGGACTGCTCTGATTCAGCCGGTGCCCGGCGGCGTCCGCCTCCATCTGCGGGTGCAGTCCCGGGCCTCCCGGACCGAGGTGGCCGGCCGGCACGGGGATCTGCTCCGCGTCCGGATCGCGGCCCCGCCGGTGGAGGGTGCGGCCAACGATGCCCTGGTGCGGTTCCTGGCCCGGACGCTCGGCGTCCCCCGGGGCGCGGTGCGGCTGGTGGCCGGAGAGACCGGCCGGACCAAGGTCGTCGAGGTGGCCGGGCTGAGCGAGGCGGACGCCCGCGCCCGCCTCCTGCCGGAGCCACCCCTTGCCAGCGGCGGACCGGGCCCTACGTTACGGTAGCAGCAGACAACCGAAACCGTGGTGATTTGCGCTGATTGCGGCCACGCTAAACAAGCAGCTAAAACGCACCCCCTGGGGCGTTTTGGCCTCAGGGATTTTTCGTTCAGGAGGACCATGTGCCAACTCCGCCGCTCGTCGATCGGCCCGTCCGCACCCGGGAGGAGCGGCTCGCCCTGCTCCAGCCGCTCCTCGCCCGGCGCATCCTCGTGCTGGACGGGGCGATGGGCACCATGATCCAGACCTATCGGCTCGAGGAGCGCGACTACCGGGGGGAGCGCTTCGCCGACTGGCACCGGGACCTGCGCGGCAACAACGACCTCCTCACCCTCACCCAGCCCGAGGTGATCCGCGCGATCCACACGGCCTACCTCGAGGCCGGCGCCGACATCATCGAGACCAACTCGTTCAACTCCACCGCCGCATCCCTGGCCGACTACGGGATGGAGGAGCTGGTCTACGAGCTGAACCACTCCGCCGCCCGCCTGGCGCGCGAGGCCGCGGACGAGTTCGAGACCCGGGATCCCGACACGCCGCGCTTCGTGGCGGGCGTGCTGGGGCCCACCAGCCGCACCGCCTCGATTTCACCGGACGTCAACGATCCCGGCGCCCGGAACGCCACCTTCGACCTGCTCGCCGCCACCTACGAGGAGGCGGCGCGCGGGCTGGTGGACGGCGGCGCCGATCTGCTCCTGATCGAGACCATCTTCGACACGCTCAACGCCAAGGCGGCCATCTTCGCCGTCGAGTCGCTGTTCGAGCACCTGGGCCGGCGCCTGCCGGTGATGATCTCGGGCACCATCACCGACGCCTCGGGTCGCACCCTGTCGGGCCAGGTCACCGAGGCCTTCTGGAACTCCGTGGCCCATGCGCGGCCGCTCAGCGTGGGCCTCAACTGCGCCCTCGGCGCCGCCGCGCTGCGCCCGTACGTGCAGGAGCTCTCCCGGGTGGCCCCGGTGCCGGTGAGCACTCATCCCAACGCGGGCCTGCCCAACGAGCTCGGCGGCTACGACGAGAGCCCCGAGTACATGGCGGGCGTGCTCCGCGAGTTCGCCGAGCACGGGCTGGTCAACCTGGTCGGGGGCTGCTGCGGCACGACCCCGGAGCACATCCGGGCGATCGCGGAGGCGGTGCGCGGCCTGCCGCCCCGGTCGCTCCCCACTCCCGAGCGTCGGCTGCGGCTGAGCGGTCTCGAGCCGCTCACCATCGGCCCCGAGACGCTGTTCGTCAACATCGGCGAGCGGACCAACGTCACCGGGTCGCGCAAGTTCGCCCGCCTGGTCCTCGCCGGTGACTACGAGCCCGCGCTCGAGATCGCGCGGCAGCAGGTGGAGAACGGCGCGCAGCTGATCGACGTCAACATGGACGAGGGCATGCTCGACTCCGAGCGCGCCATGACGACCTTCCTCAACCTGATGGCGTCGGAGCCGGACATCAGCCGGGTGCCGATCGTGATCGACTCGTCCAAGTGGTCGGTGATCGAGGCCGGGCTCAAGTGCGTCCAGGGAAAGGGCGTGGTGAACTCGATCAGCCTCAAGGAGGGCGAGGAGGCGTTCGTCCGCCACGCCACCCTGGTCCGCCGCTACGGCGCGGCGGTGATCGTCATGGCCTTCGACGAGCAGGGCCAGGCCGACACCGCCGAGCGCAAGGTGGAGATCTGCCGGCGCTCGTACCGCATCCTCACCGAGCGGGTGGGCTTCCCGCCCGAGGACATCATCTTCGATCCCAACATCTTCGCCATCGGCACCGGGATCGAGGAGCACGCCAACTACGCGCTGGACTACATCGAGGCCACCCGCCGGATCAAGGTCGAGCTGCCGGGCGTGCTGGTGAGCGGCGGAGTGAGCAACGTGTCGTTCGCGTTCCGGGGCAACGACCCGGTGCGCGAGGCGATCCATGCGGTCTTCCTGTACCACGCCATCGCGGCCGGGATGGACATGGGGATCGTCAACGCGGGCCAGCTCCCCATCTACGCCGACATTCCGCCCGACCTCCTGGAGCGGGTGGAGGACCTGGTGCTCAACCGCCGCCCCGACGCCACCGACCGGATGCTCGAGGTGGCCGAGTCGGTGAAGGGCCACGCGGCGGAGAGCCAGACCGACCTGGCCTGGCGCCGGGCGCCGGTGGCGGAGCGGCTCTCCCATGCGCTGGTGGAGGGCATCGCCGACTACATCGTGGAGGACACCGAGGAGGCGCGGCGCCTGGCGGAGCACCCGATCGAGGTGATCGAAGGCCCGCTGATGGCGGGGATGAACGTGGTGGGCGATCTCTTCGGCGCCGGGAAGATGTTCCTGCCCCAGGTGGTCAAGAGCGCGCGGGTGATGAAGAAGGCGGTGGCCCACCTGATCCCGTACCTGGAGGCCGAGCGGGCGACGAGTCCCGCCCGCCGCCCCAACGGACGGGTGCTGCTCGCCACGGTGAAGGGCGACGTGCACGACATCGGGAAGAACATCGTCGGCGTGGTGCTGCAGTGCAACAACTACGACGTGATCGACCTCGGGGTCATGGTGCCCGCGGCCCGGATCCTGGAGACCGCCCGGCGCGAGCGGGTGGACCTCATCGGGCTGAGCGGGCTCATCACCCCGTCGCTGGAGGAG
This sequence comes from Gemmatimonadales bacterium, assembly GCA_036375015.1. Lineage (GTDB taxonomy): Bacteria > Gemmatimonadota > Gemmatimonadetes > Gemmatimonadales > GWC2-71-9 > CAVVWJ01. Next base: position 18,748 of record DASUSR010000330.1, on the reverse strand, counting down.
ATGAGCTTCGTGGCCGGGGAGCTGGAGCGGGAGGGGTTCGAGCTCCCGCTCCTGATCGGGGGCGCCACCACGTCGCGGGTGCACACCGCCGTCAAGATCGAGCCTTGCTACCACGGGCCCGTGGTCCATGTGCTCGATGCCAGCCGCGCCGTCGGCGTGACGGGAAATCTGCTGAGCGACGGGCGGCGGGAGGAGTTCGCCGCCGGCATCCGCGCGGAGTACCAGGCGCTGCGCGAGTCCCGCATCGATCGCCGGCCGCCCGAGCGGCGGCTCACGATCGAGGAGGCGCGCCGCAGCCGGCTCGTGCTCGACTGGACCGGGACCCCGCCGCCCCGCCCCTGCTTCACCGGGGTGAAGGCGCTGGACGACTATCCGATCGCGGAGCTGGTGGACCGGATCGACTGGACGCCCTTCTTCCAGGCCTGGGAGCTCGCCGGACATTATCCCGCCATCCTGGACGACCCCACCGTGGGGCCGGCGGCCCGGAGCCTCTACCGCGACGCCCGGGCGCTGCTCGACCGGATCGTGAACGAGAGGCTGCTGCGGGCGCGCGGGGTGCTCGGCTTCTTCCCGGCCAACAGCGTCGGCGACGACATCGAGCTGTACGCCGAGCGGGACGGCGCCCGGATCGCCACCGTGCACACCCTGCGGCAGCAGATGGCCAAGCCCCCCGGCCGGCCCAACCTCGCGCTGGCCGACTACGTGGCCCCGCGCGAGAGCGGCGTCACCGACTACGTCGGTGCCTTCGCCGTCAGCACGGGCGAGGGCCTGGAGGAGTTGACGGCCGGCTTCGTGGCCGCGCACGACGACTACAGCGCGATCCTGGCCAAGGCGCTCGCCGACCGGCTGGCCGAGGCCTTCGCCGAGCGCCTGCACGAGCGGGTGCGGACCGAGTTCTGGGGCTACGCCCGGGACGAGGCACTGACCAACGAGCAGCTCGTCCGCGAGGAGTACCAGGGCATCCGCCCCGCGCCCGGCTACCCGGCCTGCCCGGACCACACCGAGAAGGAGACGCTGTTCGCCCTGCTCGAGCCGGAGCGTCACGCGGGCATCACGCTCACCGAGAGCTTCGCCATGCTTCCGGGCGCGGCGGTGAGCGGCTGGTATTTCTGGCGTCCCGAGGCCCGCTACTTCGGCGTGGGCAAGGTCGGCCGGGACCAGGTGGAGGACTACGCCCGGCGCAAGGGGCTCGACCAGGCGACGATGGAGCGGTGGCTCGCGCCCAACCTCAATTACGAACGGAACGGCTGACCATGCCCAGCTTCAGGGAGCTCCTCGAGGACGGCCGCGCCCACGTGTTCGACGGCGCGATGGGCACCATGCTCTACGGGCGCGGCGTCTTCGTGAACGTCTGCTACGACGAGCTGAGCCTGCGCCAGCCCGACCTGGTCCGCGACATCCACCGCGAGTACGTGAAGGCCGGGGCCGAGGTGCTGGAGACCAACACCTTCGGGGCCAACCCGGTCAAGCTGGCCCACTACGGGCTGGCGAGCGAGACCGAGGCCATCAACGCCGCCGCGGCCGCCATCGCGCGCGAGGCCGCGGGGAGCCGCGCGGCCGTGCTCGGCGCGATCGGGCCGCTGGGCGTGCGGGTGGAGCCCTACGGCGAGACCGGCCTGAAGGAGGCGGAGGCGGCGTTCGCCAGGCAGGCCGCGGGGCTCCTCCAGGGCGGCGTGGACGGTTTCATCCTCGAGACGTTCAGCGACGTGAGCGAGGCCGAGGCGGCGGTGCGGGCGGTCCGCGGGGTGAGCGACCTCCCCATCGTGGCGCAGATGACCGTCGGGACCGACGGCCGCACCCACTACGGCACCGAGCCGGCGGTGTTCGGCCCCCGCCTCGAGCGGCTGGGCGTGGACGTCGTCGGGGTCAACTGCTCGGTGGGGCCGGCGGGCGTGCTGGAGGCGGTGGAGAAGCTCGCGCGGGTGGTCACCATTCCGGTCAGCGCGCAGCCCAACGCCGGCCTCCCACGGGAGGTCGAGGACCGCAAGATCTACATGGCGAGCCCGGAGTACATGGGAACGTACGCCAAGTGGATCGTGGAGGCGGGGGCGCGCTTCGTCGGCGGGTGCTGCGGCACCACTCCGGAGCACATCCGCGAGATCGCGAAGTTCGTGCAGAGCGTGTCGCCCCGGCACCAGGCGACGGTGGCAAGCGCGCCGCTGCCCGCCACCGCCCTCGATCCGGTGCCCCTCCCGGAGCGCTCCGGCCTGGCGGCGAAGCTGGCCGCGGGCCGGTTCGTGGCCACGGTGGAGATCGTCCCGCCCAAGGGAGTGAACCCGCAGCCGATGTTCGAGCAGTGCCGCCAGCTCAAGGCGGCCGGCGTGGATGCGGTGAACGTCCCCGACGGGCCCCGCGCACAGAGCCGGATGGGCGCGCTGCTCTCCGGCCTGATGATCCAGCGGGAGGTCGGGATCGAGGCGGTGGTGCACTACGCCTGCCGCGACCGCAACCTCCTCGGCATGCTCTCCGACCTTCTCGGCGCGGCGGCCAGCGGGCTCAACAACCTGCTGATCGTGACGGGCGATCCGCCCAAGATGGGCCCCTACCCGGACGCGACGGCGGTCTTCGACATCGACAGCATCGGGCTCACCAACCTGGTCGCCCGGCTCAACCGCGGCCTCGATCCCGGCGGCAACGCGCTGGGCGACCGCACCCGCTTCCTCATCGCCGTCGGCGCCAATCCCACGGCCGCGGACCGGGAGCGGGAGCTGCGCCGCTTCGCCTGGAAGGTGGAGGCGGGGGCCGAGGTGGCGATCACCCAGCCGGTGTTCGATCTCGCCCAGCTCGACCGCTTCCTCGCCGACGTGGAGCCCCACGGGATCCCGATCGTCGCCGGCATCTGGCCGCTGGTCTCGCTCCGCAACGCCGAGTTCCTCGCCAACGAGGTGCCGGGCGTCTCCGTCCCCGACGAGGTGCTGGCCCGGATGCGCCGCGCGAGCGAGAAAGGCAAGGAGGCGGCGCTCCAGGAGGGCGTCTGTCTCGCGCGGGAGATGCTGACCGCGGTGCGGAGTCGGGTCCGCGGGGTGCAGGTCGCGGCGCCGATGGGGAGGGTGCCTGTGGCGCTGGAGGTGCTCGCCGGCGCGCTCGGGTGACAATCGCTTCGGCCCGGGGATATACTTTGCTCGTCCGCCCTCCCCGACCCGCTCCGGAGCCGCTCCCGATGCAGGATCTGCGCACCGCCGCCCCGCCGCTCACCGTTCTCTCCGAGGAAGAGTCCCTGTTCCGCGACGCGGTGCGCGACTTCGCCGAGAGCGAGGTGCGGCCCCACGTCCAGGAGATGGACGAGGCGGCCAGGTTCCGCGCCGACCTGATACCCAAGTTCTTCGAGCTGGGCCTCATGGGCATCGAGGTGCCGGAGCAGTACGGCGGCGCGGCCGGCAGCATCTTCATGGCGGTGATCGCCATCGAGGAGCTTGCCCGGGTGGATGCGTCCGCCGCGATCTACGTCGACGTCCACAATACCCTGGTCAACAACGCGCTGCTCCGCTGGGGCAGCCCCGAGCAGCAGGCGCGCTACTTCCCCCGGCTCACCAGCGGGCTGCTCGGGGCCTTCGCCCTCTCGGAGCCGGGCAGCGGCAGCGACGCCTTCGCGCTCGCCACCCGCGCCGAGCGCCAGGGCGACCACTGGGAGCTCACCGGGCGGAAGTTCTGGATCACCAACGGAGCCGAGGCCGGGTTCTTCATCGTTTTCGCCAACGCCGACCCGTCCAAGGGCTACAAGGGCATCACCGGGTTCCTGGTGGAGCGGGAGTTTCCCGGGTTCGGGGTCGGCAAGAAGGAGAACAAGCTGGGGATCCGGGCCTCCAGCACCACCGAGCTCATCCTGGAGAACTGCGTCGTGCCCGACGCGAACGTGCTCGGTCCCGTGGGGCAGGGTTACAAGATCGCGATCGAAACCCTGAACGAGGGCCGCATCGGCATCGGCGCCCAGATGATCGGCGTGGCCCGCGGGGCGCTCGAGGCGGCCACGGCCTACGTGAAGGAACGGCAGCAGTTCGGCAAGGCGATCGCGGAGTTCCAGGGGGTGCAGTTCCAGCTTGCGCAGATGGCGACCGATCTCGAGGCGGCGAGGCTCATGGTCTACAACGCGGCGCGGCTCAAGGACGCGGGCCAGCCGTTCCAGCAGCAGGCTGCCATGGCCAAGCTGTTCAGCTCGCAGGTGGCCGACCGGACCACCTCGAACTGCCTCGAGCTGTTCGGCGGCTATGGCTACTCCAAGGAGTATCCGGCGGAGAAGTACTACCGCGACGCCAAGATCGGGACGATCTACGAGGGCACCAGCAACATGCAGCTCCAGACCATCGCTAAGGGACTGCTGAAGTAGCCGGCGCGCTGGCGGTGTCGGGGAGGACCACCCGGTCCACCCCGTGCAGGATCCCGTTGCGGGCCGTGAGGTCGGGCTGCACCACCCGGGCCCCGTTCAGACGGACCGACCCGTCGGCGGCGCGAGCGGCCCGGACCGGCTCCCCGCCGCGGGAGGTCACCTCGCCGGCCCGCAGGAGGTCGGCAATGGTCCAGTCTCCCTCCACGACCAGGGCGCGCGCCCAGCGGGCCCGCACCGCCGAGTCACTCCGCAGGCGGTCCAAGGCGTCCGGAGCCAGCCTCGTGAATGCGCTGTCCGTCGGTGCCAGCAGAGTCACATGCGCCGTATCCTCGAGGACGGCGCCCGGGCCCTCCCGAGCCATCAGGTCCAGGAACACGGTGTAGCGGCCGGTGAAGCCGGCGCTCTCGCGCAGGCCCGGGAACTCCGCGCGAGACAGGCCTCCGCCGCGCCAGACATCCATGCGCACGGTCAGCGAGGTATCGTCGGCCTCGACCTCCACCCGCTCCGCCGGCCCCTCGGTATCGGCCGGAATCGAGTCGCTCAGCGCGGTGTCGGGAGCCGCCGTGTCCTGCGGCGGCGGCGGCGGACGATAGACCCCGTACGCCTCCCCCGGATCGCTCTCCTGTCCCATCGCCGGCGCCGCCCCGCCCAGCGCGAGCACCGCGAGCGCTCCCACCACCGCGAGTCTCATGCGACCTCCGGATAAACGAATCGGGGGCGCCGAAGCGCCCCCGATCGAGAATGCATCGCCGGTGCCGCGCTCAGCGGGGCACGGAGTCCTGGCCGGTCTGAGAGGTGCCGTACCCGCTGGTGTCCATCTGCGACATTCCAGTGGTATCGCTCCAGCCGGTGGTGCCGGTCGAGGTGTCCGCCCCCGTGCCGGTCTGCCCGTACCCAGTCGTATCATAGCCGGTCTGGCCGGGCTGCTGGCCGTAGCCGGTGGTGTCGTAGCCGGTCTGGTCGGCCCCGGCGCTGGTGTCGGGCTGCTCGAAGCCGCCATAGCCCTGGGTGTCCGTCGGCACACCGGTGCCCTGTTCCTGGAGGAACGTATCGACGGCGGTAGGCGCGCTGTCGGGCGCCATGCTGGTGTCCCGCTCCATCCCGCTGTAGCCGGGAGGCGCCTCGGTCGTGGTCGTGTCCTGCTGCGCGGCGGCGGTCTCGTCGTCCACCCGCGCAGTGTTGCTCGCGCACGCCAGCGCGCCCGCCATGAGGCAGGCAGTCGCGAAACGTGCGGAAATAGTGGCTCGCATTCGACCTCCAAGAAGTAAACCGGCTTTAACCGCTCTTCACCGCGGGGTGCTAACCTATGTGCCATCGTGAAGTGGGTCCGTGACTTGGGTCACCTGGCCGTCCCGGCCCGGCCTGGCTCTTGCGGACATGCTCGGCGCCCGGACTCCGCCGGGCCGGCCCGTGCGCCTGGGGCTGCGTTATAAGATCGTGGCCGGCAGCATCTTACACTTGACAGGGGGCCCGACGGGGCGAGATTGCACCGGGTTCCCGCTGCAGGATCGCCGCACTGGTCGGCCTGGAATCAGTCCACAGAAGTCGCAGCTTCACTACACAGTCCGGGATGCTCGTGGTCGCTAGCACGCTCCCGTCCCGCACGGGCCGCAGCCTGTGCCTGACGGTCCTTCTATTCGGCTTCACCGCGCCGCTTCGGGCCCAGACCGACGCCGAGTGGCTCACTGCGCGGATGACCGAGTGGTACGAATCGGCCTCCCGCCGGGCCCCCGGCCAGTGGGGGATCGCGGTCGGCGATCCGTCGGGCCGCATTCTCTGGAGCGTCAATCCCGATCAGGAGCTGATCCCCGCGTCCACGGTCAAGCTCTTCACCACCGGATTCGCCCGGAGCGTGCTGGGGGCCTCGGCCCGCCGGGCCACCCGTGTGGTCGGCGAGGGCGAGCTCGATCTGGTGACCGGCGAGTGGCTGGGGTCGTGGGCCCTCGAGCTCAACGGCGACCCCTCGCTGGAGCGGGCGCAGGGCTCGGGTCCCACTCTCTACGATCTGGCCCTGCAGCTCGCCAGCGCCGGCGTGCGCAGGCTCAGCGGGCCGCTGCAGGTGCGGAGCGCGGACGGGCCGGCGAACGCGGTGTATCCCGCCGCCTGGTCCTCCCGCCATCGCGGCCGGCTGTTCGCACCGTTGGTGGGGCCGCTCACCGTTCACGAGAACATCGTCTGGCTCACCGTGCGCCCGGGAGCCAAGCCGGGCCACCGCGCCCGGCTGGTGGAGACCGCGCCGAGCGGCATCAGCTCGCTGGTGACCGTCAGCGCCAAGACCACATCCGGCCGGCGCTCCCGGCTCTCGCTCCGCCGGCGGTCGGACGGCGGCTGGGTCGTGGCGGGCACCATCGGCTCTCGGGCCACCCCACGCCGCCTGACGGCCGTGGCCACCGATCCCAAGCGGGTGCTGGACGCGGTGTGGGCGTCCGCGCTCGCGCGGGCCGGGATCACCTGGAACCGGTCGGCCTACATCGGGGCCCGCAGCGAGAGCGGGGCTCGGATCCTAGCCGAGGTCGCCTCGCCGCCGCTGGATTCGCTCGCGAGCGAGATCAACCGGCGCAGCCTCAACCTCGGTGCCGAGCTGCTGCTGCAGTGGGCCGGCGGGAGGGACGCGGCGTCCGAGCGGCTCAACGAGCACGTGCGCGAGGTCATCGGAACGGACGGGCGGGTCCGGCTGGTGGACGGGAGCGGGCTCTCCTATGACGACCGCGCCACGCCCTCCGCGTTCATCAGCTATCTGGCGCGTTTCCCCGGCACCGCGGCGGGGCAGAACTTCCCCCAGCTCCTCCCCGCCAACGGGACCGGCACCCTTCGCCGTCTCAACTCGGGGTTTCCCGGCGAAGGCGTGGTCCGGGCCAAGACGGGCACCCTGGGACAGGTCTCGACCGTGGTGGGCTACCTGGGCCGGCCCGAGGGGGTGCTGATTCTCTCGCTCATGTACAACGGCAACCGCCCCTGGGCCGCCCGTCAGGCGCAGTGGAAGCTCTTCCGCGAGCTGGGCGCCAACGGCGTCGTCATCCCGGCGGACACCTTCGCCACGCCGCCGGTCCAGCTGGGCGGCGAGCAGACGGCCAATCCGGCCTGGTGGCCCGGCAGCCTGTTCGCGGGAGACTCCACCGCGGGTGATTCGCTGCAGAGTTGATCGGCGAGGATGGATCGGGTGAGGTACTGCGGCCGCGGGCGGAAACCCGCGGCCCTCGTGTTTCTACGACCGGCGGGCACCGGCCGCGACGAGCACCACCCCGCCGACGACCGCGAGGATCGCGACCACGGGTGGGATGGGTATGGTCTCCTTGTCGTCCGCGGTGGCCTCGATCGGCCCGACATCGAGCACCTTCTCCTTCTGGGTAAAGGAGAACCCGCCCAGCACGAGGCCGAGCACCCCCAGCAGGATCAGGACGATGCCGATGACCGCGGTCGGCTTCATACCGGTCGGCGGCCCTGGATCACCCGAATGAGCACGATCGCGAGCGCGATGACGAGCAGGATGTGAATGAACCCGCCCAGCGTGTACGACGAGACCATGCCCAGCAGCCAGAGCACCAGCAGGACTACGAAGATCGTCCAGAGCATACGGACCTCCACGCGAAAGGTGACGGCGCGGGCTGTCTTCCGCCCCGCGAGAGCGGTCAGCAACGGTCGTGAATCGTCGGCCAACGCTAACGCTTTGGCCCATCAGGGGCCGTGACGATGCTCACGTGGTCCGCGCGACCGGTCTCAACCCGAGGCTGTGCGGTGCGATGGGCATGTGCTGCAAGCGCTTGCAGATCGGATCGCTTTCGGCCTGCTTGCGTGTCCCGCCGGCAGTTCCAATATTTCCGGTGCTGCACCCACGTCGTCCCTGCGTTTCGTAGTCGGCTTCCGTTCAAGGGCACCCCGGCCGCGAGGCCGGTCCGCAAAGCCAGGGACCTCGGTCCTCCGAGAGGCCGCCCGGCCGCCGAAGAAGTCTGCGCCCCACCCCATCGGGCGTCCGCCCTTCTCGGAGATCAACGATGCGCTCCCTTCCGTCCTACTCCCTCGTTCTGGGCGTCGCGGCGCTCGCCGCCTGCGGTGCCGACGAAGTCTCCTCCCCGAAGCCCCCCCAGCCGGCGTTCAAGGCGGCGGCGGCCGGGCGCGATCTCCCGGTGCTGCGCTCGGCGAGCCTGGCGCCGGGCCTCAAGGCGGGTCTGCCCGGGGCGGCGGAGCACTTCCAGATCACGCTGCGCTTCATCAATACCCCGACCGCCGATCAGCAAGCCGCGTTCGAGACCGCCGCGCGGCGGTGGCAGAGCCTCATCGTCGGCGACGTGCTGCCGATCCAGGGCGACATCCCGGCGAATGCGTGCGGGGCCGGGTTCCCGCTCCCCGCGTTCAGCGGTGTGATCGACGACATCATGATCAACGTCCTCCTGCAGCCGATCGATGGCCCCGGCAACGTCCTCGGTGCGGCCGGCGCGTGCCTGGTGCGCACCAGCGACTGGCTGCCGGTCTACGGTCTGATGTTCTTCGACACCGACGACCTCGGCTTCCTGGAGGGGTTGAGCCTGCTCGACGAGGTCATCGTGCACGAGATGGGGCACGTGCTCGGCTTCAGCGGCGGGATCTTCAATCTCACCATACCTGGGGTGTTCCAGCGGCAGCTGCTGGCCAGCCCGAACACCGCCGACCCCCGATTCCTGGGCAAGCACGCCATCGCCATGTATACCGCGATGGGGGGCAAGGGCACGGTGCCGATCGAAGGCCTGCCGTTCGGGCCGGGCACCGCGAACTCCCACTGGGACGAGGACACCTTCTTCAACGAGCTGATGACCGGCTTCCTGAACGGTGCCTCCAGCAACTTCGTGAATCCCATGAGCCGGATGACGTCGGCCGCCATGCGGGACCTGGGGTACAAGACGGTGCCGCTGGGCGAGCCGTACGCGCTCCCGGGCACGGGCGCGGCCGCCCAACGCTTCGCCTCCCAGGGGGCCGGGGCCTCGGACGGGGTGGACATCGGCGCCGGCGAGGTGATTCTCGAGCCCCTGATGCGGATCGAGTAACGTCTCAGACCTGAACGGGAGGGCCGTTGTCGCGACGGCCCTCCCGGGCACGGGCAGCGGCGGGTTGCCCGATACACCGGCCGCCAATAACATTACTGTCCCTTCCGATCGGGCCCCCGCCGGGCCCGGTCACCGTTTCCGCTCGGGACTCTCTCGCTGCTTCGCAGGTGGTCTCGATCAATCCCGGTGGTCTCGCGCCACCGCCGTGCACGCCTCTGTTTGGAGATATCGCATGAGGAACGTCGCTGTCGGGCTCCTTCTCGTCGGAGCCGCCGCCCTCGCCGCCTGCCAGGAGCAGGCCGCCCCCACCGCCACTGACCACTCGTCCACCCCCCTACTCGCCAAAGCCAAAGCCTCCCAGCCGCTGTCCGGCACGCCCACCGAGCGGGCCGCCCAGATCGCGGCCAAGGTGAACGCGCGCCTGGAGGCGGCCGGGAGCACCAAGCGGCTGGACGAGGTCTGGATGTTCTCGGTGGGCCAGGGGACCGATCCGTTCCGCCGGCTGCGGACCGGGCCGCGGTGGACCGATCCGCGCAGGGTCACCTACATGATCGATGAGGACTACACGACCGACGTGCCGGCCCCGCAGGTCCTGGCCGCCATTCGGGCGTCCTTCGAGCGGCATGACGCGGTGCCGAACATCACGCTCAACCTCACCGAGCTGCCGTACGACGGCGGGAACAACGACATCCTCGACGGCATCATCCGCGACGGTCAGGGGAACTGCGTGGACGTCGTCGACGAGAAGGCGGATGTCCTGAACAGCTACGATCCGGCCACGGGTGAGATCGACTTCGACATCATCGTGGACAACCTGTTCGGCGGCTGGTACGAGCCGGCGTACTTCGCCGACTGCCTCGGCAGCCCCAACATCATCGGCGTCACCTGGTCCTTCTCCGACGTAGACGGCGCGCTGGGCCAGGGGCTCGACGGCTACCGCGACCGGATCTACACCGAGCAGTACTACAACAACGGCTTCGACTGGGTGGACGGCGGCTCACCGTTCCTCTCGGACCTGATGGACATCCAGTCCATCGTGACCCACGAGGTGGGCCACGCCGTGGGCCTGGGTCACTTCGGCGGACCCAACACCAACCAGCCTTTCAAGCTCCAGCCCAACGGCAAGGTGTTCGACCCCGAGGCGATCATGAACCCGTACTACCTCGGCGGCGACAAGCGGGAGCTCCAGTCGACCGACATCGCCGCGCTTCGCGCGCTGTACGCCAGCAAGACCAAGTAATCCCGCGGCATCGAGAAGGCCCGCCTGGTGGCGGGCCTTTTCACGCCGGCCCCCGCGGCTGGACGGCGTTCCATCATCGCTCTAGCTTCCCCATTCCGCCTTCGTTCCGGACCGGTCCATGGCCACCATCTCGCAGGTCGAGCCCGTCACCGACCCTGCCGCCTTCAAGCCGTTCGTCCCCCCGACGCAGAGCCCCGCCGAGCTGACCCTGCGCGCGGTGGTGCTGGGGGCGATCCTCGGCGTGGTCTTCGCGGCCTCGAGCGTGTACCTCGCGCTCAAGATCGGACTCACGGTGTCCGCCTCCATCCCCATCGCCGTGCTCGCCGTGGCCTTCTTCCGGACGCTGGGGCGCTCGACCATCCTCGAGAACAACATGGTGCAGACGACCGGCTCGGCGGGCGAGTCCATCGCCGCCGGGATCGTCTTCACCCTGCCCGCCATCCTGCTCATGGGGTACGACCTCACCGTCGGCAAGGTGGCGGTGATCGCGGTGGTGGGCGGCGTCCTGGGCATCCTCCTCATGATCCCGCTGCGCCGCGCGCTGATCGTGAAGGAGCACGGGAACCTCCCCTACCCCGAGGGTACCGCCTGCGCGGAGGTGCTGGTGGCCGGAGAGCGGGGCGGAGTTCAGGCCCGGCGGCTCTTCCAGGCCTTCGGCCTCGCGTTCGGCTACAAGTTCCTGATGGCGGGGCTCAAGGCGTGGAAGGAGTACCCCGGCTACACCTCGCGGTTCTACCAGGGCGCGTCGATCTCCGCCGAGGTGTCGCCCGAGCTCATGGGGGTGGGGTACATCATCGGCACCCGGATCGCCGGCTACCTCTTCGCCGGCGGGTGCCTGGCCTATCTGGTGCTGATCCCGGCCATCAAGCTCTTCGGGTCCGGGCTCACCAGCCCCATCTTCGCGGAGACCAAGCTGATCTCCGAGATGAGCCCGAACGAGGTGCGGGCGGAGTTCGTCTTCTACATCGGGGCGGGCGCGGTCGCGGCGGCCGGGATCATCGCGCTCATCCGGGCGCTCCCCACCATCGTGAGCGCGTTCCGCGCCGGGTTCCAGGACCTGCGAGGCAGCCTCGGCGAGGGCACCGCCCGGCTCCGCACCGATATCGACCTCCCGATCTGGACCACCCCGGTCGGCGCGGTGCTGCTGGCGCTGGTGCTCACCTTCCTGCCGCAGCTGGCGGTGAACCTGCTCGGCGCGGCGCTCATCATCGTGTTCGGGTTCTTCTTCGTGACGGTCTCGTCCCGCATCACCGGCCAGATCGGGGTGAGCGCGAACCCGGTGTCGGGGATGACCATCGCCGCCCTCATCGGGACGGCCTCCATCTTCCTGCTGATCGGCTGGACCGGGGTGGACCACCGGGTCGGGGCCATCTCGATCGCGGCCGTCATCTGCGTGGCCGCCGCCAACGCGGGCGCCACCAGCCAGGACCTCAAGACCGGCTTTCTGGTCGGCGCCACGCCCCGGCGGCAGCAGATCGGCATCACCGTGGGCGCGGTCACCTCCGCGCTCGCCATCGGCTGGACCCTCTCGCTGCTCAACACCACCTATACCACGATCGTGCCGGAGCAGCATCCCGGCGTGACGCTCGAGGCGGGCGCGCCGGGCGCGCCGGACCGGTCGGTCACCGCGCTGGGCGAGCGGGTGCAGCACGCGGGGGCCGAGTGGGAGGTGGTACGGGTCAACTTGCCGACCGAGGGCGTGCTGCCGGGCAAGTACCTGGTGAACCCCGACACCCGCGAGGTCGGCTATCTGGTGGACCCCGGCATCGGCGGACGGGTCCGCGAGATCGACGGCCGCACCGTCACCAAGCTCGACTCGCCCAAGGCGACCATCATGGCGCTGGTGACCGACGGAATCCTGACCCAGAAGCTGCCCTGGGGGCTGGTGCTGATCGGCGTGTTCCTCACCATCGCGATCGAGATCATGGGTCTGCAGTCGCTGCCGATCGCGGTCGGTGTCTACCTGCCGATCTCGACCTCGGCGTCGATGTTCGCCGGCGGCGTGGTCCGCTGGCTGGTGGAGCGCCGGATGCGCGGCGGTACGCGCTCCATCGCGGAAGTCGAGTCCGGCCCCGGCGTGCTCTTCTCGAGCGGGCTGATCGCGGGCGGCGCCATCGCCGGTATCGTGATCGCCGGCATCGCGGCCTCCTTGGTGAGCCGGGCGGACGCGGCCGGTGTTCCCGCCGCGGACTACCTCTCCCACGTCGTCGGCCTCGAGGCCGCGCTCGGCGCCTTCGCCACCAACGACATCATCTCCCTGGCGCTCTTCGCGGGGCTCGGCGCCGTTCTCTACCGGGTGGCGAGCCGGTAGCGTGCCCGCCGGCGCGCCGGTCTCGCCCAGCATCAGCGCCCGGATCATCCACGGGTCGCTGGTGCTGGGCATGCTGCTCTTCTGGCTCGTGGCCTGGTTCGTGGCCCAGGAGACGGCGCTGCCGGTGGATGCGCTGCCCAACCGCCGGGTGCTCTACGTGGCGCTGTTCCTGGTGAGCGCCACGCTGTTCGGCGGGGCCATGTTCACCGCCAACCGGCTGGTTCCCCCCCAGCCGGGCTGGTCCCAGGACGACTGGTGGCGCGCCAACCTGGGCAAATCGGTGCTGATCTGGGCCCTGGTCGAGGGCCCCGCCATCCTCGGTACCGTGGCGTATCTCCTGACCCGCGATTTCCGCGCCCTCCTCGCCACCTTCATCGGCTTGCTGTTTTTCGGGGCCTACCGGCCGAGCCGTCTGCTCGAGCGCTGATGCCGTCATGACCCCAGAGTCGCTCGCCTTCCTCAAGACCCTGCTGGACACTCCCGGCCCCTCCTCCTTCGAGGCCGCTCCCGCCCGCGCCTGGCGCGCCGAAGCCGAGCGCTTCGCCGACGAGGTCCGGGCGGACGTGAGCGGTAATTCGTACGCGGCCCTCAACCCCGGCGGCCGCCCCAGGCTCATGTTCGCCGGGCACATCGACGAGATCGGGGTCATGGTGACCCACATCGATGACGAAGGGTATCTGAGCTTCGATACCATCGGGGGGTGGGACCACCAGGTCTTCGTGGGGCAGCGGGTGCGGCTGCTGGGCCGGAACGGACCGGTCACCGGCGTCGTAGGGAAGAAAGCGATCCACATCATGAGCAAGGACGACCGGGAAAAGGTCTCCAAGGTCGAGGATCTGTGGATCGACATCGGCGCCGCCGGCCGGGCCGAGGCGGAGGGGCAGCTCCGGATCGGCGACCCCGGTGTGCTGGCGGCCGGGGTGCTCGAGTTCCCCAACGGCCGGCTGGTGAGCCGCTGCATCGACAACCGGATCGGGGCCTATGTGGTCCTCGAGGCGCTCCGGCTGCTGGCGGGGGAAGGGGGTCGGCCCGCCGCGGCGGTCACGGCGGTGGCGACCACCCGGGAAGAGATCGCGGCCACCGGCGGAGGGGCCCGCTCCTCGGCCGCCGCGCTTGAGCCCGATGTGGCGATCGTGATCGACGTGACCCACGCGACCGACTACCCCGGTGTCGACAAGCGCCGGCACGGTGACTACCGACTGGGGGGCGGTCCGGTGCTGTCGCGGGGGGCATCGGTCAGCGAAATCGTGTTCGAGCTGCTGGCCGCGACCGCGGAGGCGGAGGGCATCCCCTACGCCATCGAAGCGGCCAGCCGCGACACCCACACCGATGCGGAGGCGATCTTCAACGCGCACCGCGGCGTCGCGACCGCCCTGGTGTCCGTGCCCAACCGGTACATGCATAGCCCCAACGAGATGATCGCGCTCGAGGACCTCGATCGTACGGCCCGGCTGCTCGCGGCATTCGCCCGGCGGCTCGGCCCCGACACCGATTTCATTCCCCGCTGAAGCGGGGTGGTATCTTTCGCGCTATGACGGCCCAGTCGTTTCTCCTTCTCTCGGCGCTCGCGCTGCTGGCCCCCGCCCGGGCGCTGGCCCAGTTCGGCACGCTGCCGGTGCCGCCGGCCACGACCGAGCCGCCCCCCGTCACTGCCATCGACGACATCCGCTTCCTCAGCAAGGATGAGCTCGCCGGCCGGATGACCGGCTCCGCGGGCGCCGACTCGGCCGCCGCCTACCTCTCCCGCCGGTTCGAGAGCGTCGGCCTCCAGCCCGCGGCGGGCGGCTGGTACCAGACGTTCACGGTGGCCAAGGAGGCGCCCGTGGCCCAGCACGCCCACGTCGGCGGGCTCCGGGCCAAGAACGTGATCGGCCTTCTGCCGGGGCGTGACCCGGTGCTCCGGAACGAGACGGTGATCGTCGGGGCGCACTACGACCATCTGGGACTCGGCGGCTTCGGCTCCCTGGCGGCGGACAGCACCGGCCGGGTGCACAACGGTGCCGACGACAATGCCTCCGGCGCGGCGATGCTGATCCGGATCGCCGAACGGCTGGCCCGGGACCCGCCGGCCCGCACCGTGCTGTTCATCGCCTTCAGCGGCGAGGAGCTGGGACTGCTGGGCTCGGCGCATTACGTCAAGAACCCGCTCTACCCGATGAGCGCGACCATGGCGATGGTCAACCTCGACATGGTCGGCCGGCTGCGCGACAACCGGCTCATCGTGTACGGCACTGGCACCGCCCGCGAGTTCCCTGGCCTGCTCGACTCCCTCAACTGGCACGCGGGATTCGATCTCAAGGCCCAGGGCGACGGCTACGGGCCCAGCGACCAGTCCTCGTTCTACGCCGTGGGGAGGCCGGTGCTGCACGTCTTCACCGATTTGCACGAGGACTATCACCGGCCGACCGACGATTGGGACAAGATCAATCTCGAGGGCTTCGACCGGGTGGCCAATTTCACCCTCGGGCTGGTGACCGCGCTGGCCAACCGTCCCGGCCGGCTGAGCCCGGTCGAGGTGGCACCGCCCCAGCATGCCCACGGGACCGGCCCGGTGGCGACCCCCGGCTACGGGGCCTATCTCGGCACCATCCCCGACATGACCGACAACCCGGGCGGGGTCCGCCTCGTCGGTGTACGGGCCGGCAGCCCCGCGGAGAAGGCGGGTCTTCGCGGCGACGATGTTATCACCCGGATCGGCAGCATGGACGTGTCCGACCTGCAGGCGATGACCGACGCCCTGCGGAGCCACAAGCCCGGCGACACGGTGGACATCGTCATCCGGCGCGGCGAGCAGGTGACCACGCTGCGAGCCACGCTCGGTACGCGGGGCGGCTGAGCCATGCCGGTGCTCGATGCCGATCGGGTGATCGCCGCCCTGCGGGGCGCCTTTGCGAGAGACGCCGGCCGGGTGGACCTGCTCGGGATCGCCGCCGAGAAGATCCGCGCGGCCGGCCCGCCCTACACGTCGGTGTACCTCTACATGCTCCACGGGGACGAGCTGGTGCTCGAGGCCCATGCGGGCCGCAACACCGAGCACACCCGGATCGCGGTCGGCCGGGGCGTGTGCGGCACCGCCGTGGCGACGGGGCGGGACCAGAACGTGCCCGACGTGACCGCAATCGAGAACTATCTCGCCTGCAACACCTGGACGCGGTCGGAGCTGGTGGTGCTGATCCGCCGCGGCCCCAGCATCCTCGGCCAGATCGACGTGGACAGCGACCAGCCCGACCCCTTCACGCCGGACGAGGAAGCGGCGGTGCGGAAGGTGGCCGACGCGCTGGCCGTCCTGCTCTGACCCTCTTCAGTGAGTGACGATGGCCGCACCTCGCGGGCGTCGATCCGCGGGGTCGAGATCTTCGTGCACCGGATCGGCGCCGGCGCGCCGGTCGTAGTCCTGCACGGGGGGCCCGGCGCCCACCACGATTATCTCCGGCCCGGATTCGACGGCCTGGGGCGGAACCGCGAGCTGATCTACTACGACCAGCGGGGTGGCGGGCGCTCCGCCGTGTCGCGCGAGGTTCCGGTGGGCTGGCGCGAGCAGGTCGAAGACCTCGAGGCACTGCGCCGGCACTGGGGACTCGAGCGGCTCACCATCGCCGGCTACTCGTGGGGCGGGTTGCTGGCCCTGCTGTACGCGGTGGAGCGGCCCGACCGGGTCGCCCGGCTGGCGCTGGTCTCGCCCGCGCCGGCCTGGCGGGCGGCCCGCGACTCGTTCGAACACATCTTCTCCCAGCGCAATCTCGACCCCGCGTTTCAGGAAGAGCGGCGCCGCCTGCGAGAGAGCGGGCTCCGGGAGCGCGACCCCGACGCATTCCAGCAGCGCATCTTCGAGCTCTCCGTGGCGCCCTACTTCTACGATCCCGAGCGCGCCCGGCAGCTCACCCCCTTCCGGGTGACCGGCCGCACCCAGCAGGAGGTCTGGTCCAGCCTCGGGAATTACGACCTCCGCCCCAGGCTGCCGGCGCTCCGGGGCGTCCCGGCGCTGCTGCTTCACGGCGAGAACGATCCCATACCGATCGCTGCCTCCCGCACCACGGCGGAGCTGCTCGGGGCCGAGCTGCATCCGGTACCGCGCTGTGGACATGTCCCCTATGTCGAGGCCTACGAAGAGTTTGTGCGGGTGGTCGGCGGCTTTCTGGACCAGGCTGCAGGCTGAGAGCGGCCGGGGTCAGCGCCTTCCATTACCTTTTAGCCATGCTTCGCCCCACCCCCTTCGACCTGGTCTTCTCCCGTCTGGCCGAGGAACGATTCCCCCGAATCCGCGCCGCGTTCGATGCCGCCGGCCGCGACGCGGCCGACCGCGATGCGTTTCTGATGGAGCGCGAAGTCGTGAGCCTGCTGCACGAGCTGCGGCCGGCCGAGGGGCTCGGCGAGGGCATCGACCAGCTCGCCGCGCTGCTGCACCACGTCTACCTGTTCTGGGAAGCCGGACTGCCGGCCTACACTGTGGCGGAGGAAAGCCTTCCCGACCTGCTCGCAACGAGCCAGGCCCCTGCGGCCGCGGCCCAGGATGGCCCGCGCGCCATGTACGCCGAGTTCCCCGAGCGCCGGGTCTGGGCCGAGGTGATGGAAGGGACGCCGCCCGAGCCGCTCGAAGGCTGCTTCATGCACTCGGTCTCACCGGAGGAGCTGCGGGTGCTCGGCGTGTTCGGGCTCCGGCCTGAGCGGATGGGCTTCAGCGTCGTGGAAACCGGCGGCCCCCGTCCTCCCGCGCTGGCGCGCCCGGACGGCACCCCGCTCTTCGCGCCGGCGCTGAGCGGCGGCGACAGGGCGAAACTCCACTCGCTGGTTGGAGCGGAGGAGCTGCTGGAGCTGGGGTGGCGGACCCGGGCGCTCTCCGCCGGGAGCCTCACCGGAGCAGGACGATGGATGCGCTGAAGGACTACATGGACAAGAAGGCGGTGGCTCAGGTCCTGGAGCAGATCGCCTCGTTCCTGGAGCTCAAGGGGGAGAACCCGTTCCGCATCCGTGCGTTCCGCACCGCCGCGCGCGCCGTCGGCGCCTTTCCCGGTGACCTGCACGAGGGGCTCGAGGACGGCTCGCTGGCCGCGAGCAAGGGGGTGGGCCCCGGGACCCTCCAGATCGTGAGCGAGCTGGTCGCCACCGGCAAGGCCAGCATGCTCGAGGAGCTGCGCGAGCAGATTCCGCCCGGGCTGGTCGAAATGCTCGCCATCGGCGGCCTGGGCGTGGCCAAGATCCGCCAGATCCACGACGTGCTGGGCATCGACTCGCTGCCGGAGCTCGAGGCGGCGGCGCGGGACGGCCGGCTGGCGAAGCTGCCGCGCTTCGGCCAGAAGACCTCGGAGAACATCCTCAAGGGGATCGCGTTCCTCCGGCAGGCCACGGCCTATCGACTGCTCCACCACGCCGCCGAGGAGGCGGAGGGTCTCCGGGCGGCGCTCGAGCGGCTCCCCGGTGTGAGCCGCGCCATCGTGGCGGGCGAGACCCGGCGCTGCCGGGAAGTGGTGCGCGATCTGGTGCTGGTGCTCGTCGCCGAGGTGGCGCCCGCCGAGGTGTTCCGTCGTCTGAGCCAGTTCCCCGGCGTCCACGAGTTCGCCGGTCAGGACGAGCGCCGGCTCACCCTCCGCTTCGCCGGCGGTGCCAGTGCCCAGATCGTGGTCACGGCCCCGGTCAACGCCGGCACGGTACTGGTGCAGGCCACCGGCAGCGAGGCGCACCTGAACGAGCTGGCGGCGCGGGCCAGCGCCCGCGGCTTCTCCCTCACCGGCGCCGCGCTCTGGCGGGGAAGCGAGTTCGTCGCCACGCCGGACGAGCAACAGTTCTACGCCGCCCTCGGGCTCGCCGTCATCCCCCCCGAGCTGCGCGAGGGCAACGGCGAGGTGGAGGCGGCGGTC
>DASUSR010000329.1:0-9064 GCA_036375015.1 Gemmatimonadales bacterium | reverse complement strand
TCGCTCAGGTCGATAGCTCGTCGGCGAGCTGGTGCACCTTCCGCAGGGTGCGCCAATACACGTCCTCCATCAGGATGTGGGCGAACTCGCCGTTCCGGCCGATGCTGTGCAGTCCCGCGACCGGCAGTCCACGCTCCAGCTCCCGCCGCTCCTGCTCGTACTCCAGGAGGAACACCGGGTAGGCCACCGGAGTGCGCAGGACGCGGCAGCCCAGGTAGCGCGCGCGCAATCCGGGGAAGAGCCGGTCGAGGGGCTCGAGGCAGAGCTCGCCGACGGCCTCCTCGCTCATGGTCCAGACCGGGTCGCCCGGATCGGAACCGATGTCCACCGTGAGGGTGGTGCACCCCTCCGGGGCGAGCCACGGCATGGAGAGCGGCACCTCGGTGATCCGGAAGAAGGGCAGGTCCCGTCCGGGCATCCAGGTCACCACGTCCGGCAGCAGCCCCCGTCCCCTGAGCCGCAGGTTCACCAGCGTCATCCCGCGGTATCGAAAGCGGCTCAGATGCCGGAGCGCGTCGGTCCCTTGGACCAGCCTGGGCAGGATGTGGATCGGCGCCGTGCTCAAGACCGCGGACTCCTCCTGTTCCCGACCTCCGGCCTTCACCGCGACCGCCCGGCCCCCCTCCACGTGAATGGCCTGCACCGGCGTCTCCAGCCGGATCAGGTCGGGCAGGTCGGCCACGAGTCGCTGGCCGAGCTGCCCCAGGCTGCCCTCGGGATAGACGTGCCAGACGTGGGGGCTCTCCGGCTTCTCGCGGGAATAGCCGTTGGCCACGGCCCGTCCGGTGAGCCGGCTCGCGGCCTTGAGCCTCAGGACGTGCAGCGTTCCCCGGTCCACCTGCGGCGGGATCACCGACGCCGCGAGCTCCTCCGCCGGCACCCCGGACCACGCCTCGATCAGCGGAATGGCCACCTCCTCGGCCAGCCGGCTCCCGTAGGCGCGGCGGTACCAGTCGGCCGCAGAGAGCGCCGGGCCGTTCCCGCGGCGCAGGCGGCCGGCCGCCGCGCTCAGCACGAAGCGCGGACTGGTGAGGAGTCCGAGCGGAAATCCGTATGCCCGGCCGTGGACGTACACCGCCTCGCCGTAGCGATGGACGTCGCGGCAGTACGCACCGATGCCCAGCGCGGCGGCCAGGCGGTTGGTGATGAAGTGGGCGCCGAAGTCGTGGGTGAAGCCGTCTTCGTCCCGAAAGCTCTGGGCCAGACCCGCGACGGCTTTTCCGGCTTCGTACACGACGACCGGCACGCCGCGGCGGTGCAGCTCGCGCGCGGCGACCAGGCCGGCGAGCCCGGCCCCCACGATCACGACGGGTGGGCGCGAGCCGTTCACCTGGCTTCCCGGGTGTGGGGCGAGGGCTTGAGGACCGCTTCCAGGAGTCCGCCCTTCCGGCGCCGGCTGGCAATCCCCTCGAGCGCGCGGGCGAGCCCGACCGCCGCTACGGAATCCGGGCCGAGCGTCCGGACGATCCACGGCGGAGCGCCCCAGTCCCGCAGCAGATTGCCGGTGGAGACGGGCCAGGCCCCGGGGTCGCCGAGGGTAGAGATGCTTTCGACCGCGAAGCCGGCACTCTCCGCGAGCCGGGCGAGCGTCGCGGGATCGGCCAGTGCCCGGTGCCGGGGAAAGTCGTACCCGCTCCAGTGCCGGCCCCGGAACAGCGACGCGACCGTGGACCCCGGGTTCGCGGCGATCACCATGACCCGGCCGGCGGGCTGCAATCGCGGACGAAGCGCCGCGAGCGTGCCCACCGGGTCGTCCGACTGCTCGAGCGTACCGATCAGGAGTGCCAGGTCGGCGAGCTCGACGTAATCCTCAAAGGGAGGAGTCGTCTCGAGCGGCGTCAGCCGTGCTCCCGGAATGGCCCCCTCGAGGACGCGCGCGAGGACCTGCGCGCCAGGGCCGACGATGAGCACGGTGGGGCTCGGCCGAAGAGTTCCGGCCAGCCTGCCGACGCGGCGCAGGATCGTTTGCCGGGCGAAACGGCCCAGCGGCCCGGCGATGTCGTCGACGGAGGGTAGCGGCCGACCCGGTGTTCCCGCGGGCGGCGCGGGTGTCAGATAGACCAGCCCGCAGCCGGAGCAGCGCACCGCCAGGTATGTGTCTCGGCTCGTGCGTCGTCGGAAGTCTTCTCCGACCGCGACCGGCTCGGCCTCGTCCCCCCCGCAAAGGGCGCACGACACCGGCTCGAGCCGCAGCTCGTCGGTGGAGGCCAGCGTCTCGGTCGGCATGTGCACTAGGCCAGCAGGGACACTCCGGTCGAGGCAGCCGGCAGGTTGGGGCTGGTTCCCCGCCCGGCCATCCGCCGCTGCACCTCACACACCCGCGACACGCCCTCCCGGACCGAGATCGTCGGCTCGAAGCAGAGCAGGGTGCGCTGGCGGTCCAGCGTCGGGCGCTTGACGGCGGTGATCTGGGCAGGCACCGCCACCGTCCGGATGAGATCTCGGTCCGCCCCGAGCTCCGCGCGGATCAGCTCGGCCAGGTCCTGCGTCGGGAGAATGTGGGGGTGCCCCAGGTTGATCGTGGCGAACTGGTCAACCCGCGCCGCGGCCTCGATGCCTCGGATCGCGTCGTCCACGTGGAGCCAGCCCCGAGCGCTTCCGCGGTGCACGTCGATCGGGCGGCCGCGCGCCAGGTTAGCGGCGAAGCGGATCATCGCCGAGCGGTGCTCGCCGACGTCCTCCAGCTCGGTGTACATCATGCAGGGCCGGAGGATCACGGCGTCGAGACCCGAGGTGCGGACCTCGTACTCGATGAGCTGCTCGGCCAGCCACTTGGTGAGCCCGTACCGGTTGGCGGGGCGGGGCACCGTGAGCACCTCGTCCATGATCTCGCAGCTCGGCCCGTACACTTCCGAGCTGGAGAAGAACACGCAGCGGCTCTCGCTCCGCTTGCAGAGCTGCAGGACATTGTTGATGCCGGCGAGATTGGTCGCGATGGCCATCGAGCCGGCCTGCTCGCAGGCGGGGCGCCCCACAAGCGCACTGAGCAGAAACACGACGTCGGGACACCAGTCGAAGGCGGGCAGGAGGTCCACCGGGTGGTTCAGGTCGGCGGTGATGTAGTCCGAGCGCCAGCCCGGGCGGATATCGGACTCCATGACTTCATAGCCGATCGCGCGGAGGTAGCGCGCGAGCGGCGCGCCGATGTTGCCCTGCGCTCCCAGTACGAGTGCCCTTCGCGTACGGTTCAGCAGCATGTTTCATCCCGTGTAGGAAGACTCAGGCGAAGGCCTCGGCGCCGCGTTCCGCCGGAGCCACTGCTCGCCGCGCGTGCTCCGCCATCGGGACCAGGCGGAAAGACCGCTCCAATATCCGCAACGCCTGCGACACCAGGGCCCGCTTCTTCGCCCCCGGCAGATCCATGCCGGGGAAGAAGGCCAGCCCGGGGGCCTGGTCGCCGCCCAGGAGGTCGAGCGGGTGCAGCAGGAAGCTCGGCTCCACCCCCGCGGCCCGGCACGCCGTGACCGCGGTGTGCAGATATGCGACCATGAGACGCTCCGAGATGCGTCCGAGGTAGAGCAGGTAGCTCATGTGGAACGGCGTCCGCAGCCCGGGCAGGGTGGTGATCGGGATCTCCAGGAGGCGCCCGCCGCCCGAGGTCCTCCAGTAATACGGCTTGATGGGTCGAAACCCGTCCCTGAAGCTTCCGAACAGCGCGCCCCGCCGTCGCCGCTCCTCCCGATCGAGCCGGCTCCCCGTGAGGAAGTACCGGCGCGCCAGCGGCGCGAGGAACGTGGGCAGCGTGCTGGCGTCGTACGCGTACCGCCGTTCGGCCAGCACCTCGAGCAGATCCCGGGACCAGCTGAAGCCCGGACCCCTGAACCCCGTGGGGCGCTGGCCACACGCCTCCGCGATCGCCTCCTCGGCCCGGGACACCTCGTCCCGCAGCTCGCCCGCGGGCCTCAGGTGGAGCCAGGGCTCATGGGAGAACGAGTGGTTCCCGACCTCGTGCCCCCGGGCCGTGATGGCCTGCAGGTGCGGGCGGTTCTCCTCCCGGACCGCGTCGGCACCCACCACGAAGACCGTGATCCTGAGCCCCAGATCGTCGAGGAGATCGAGGGCCAGGGGGACGAAAGCCGGTAGATACGACGGCCGACTTTCCCACGCCGGATCACCGCGAGTGCGGAGATAAGTCCACAGGTCGTCGAGATCGAGCGACACACTGGCCAGCGGCCGGGCCTGGCCGTGGGGCGCGCTAACGGGGTGCTCCCAGCGCCGGCCGAGGCCCCAGAACACCGCGCAACATCGGCGCGGTGGACTCAGCCAACCCAATGGTCTCGTTCACGTTAAGTGTCCCATTCGGGATCTGGGCGGAGTTCACGACAAAGACGTTTCGAAGTGTCGTCCGGACCGCCGGCATCGCCGCTTCGGAGTAGTTCAGGGTCGACACCGCAAGCATCTCCCGTACCCGCGCCACCTGGAATGCCAGGAGGTCCGCCGGCTCGAACGCGGGATACATCCGACGCAGGCCGTCGAGGAAGACCTCGCGGATGCCGGAGTCCGGGAGCTGCCAGAAGGGGTCTTCCTGGGTCAGGTACCTGGGCAGGTACACGAGGGCGTTCCCGCCGAAGGTGGCCCGGTTCACCAGGGCCGTCATCTCGATCACCGCGGTGTAAGGCACCTGATCGTCGGTGATGTTGGTGATGTAAAAGTCGGCCAGGGGGCGCCGCAGGAGCAGGGAGGCGCACACGATGCCCTGGTACACGACCCTCCCGAGCCGATCCCGCTCCGCGGCGGTCAGGTCCGGGCACACGGCGGCCACTTGGCCGCAGGGCACGGTCAGGATCGCGCTGTCGAACTCGAGAGCGTTCGCTCCGTCGAACTCCAGGACCACCCGGTCCCCGAGGTCCCGGACCCTCGACACCCGCCGTCCGGCCAGGGTGCGAACCCCGAGGGCCTGCAGCCGGGCCCGGAAGGCCCGCAGGATCGTGTCGTAGCCGCCTTCCACGTAGCCGAACTGCTCGCGCTTGAGCCCCGACCGCCGCGCGGCGTACATCCGGGCGATGATGGCCCAGATGAAGGCGGCGCTGGCTTGCCGGTAGTTCTCGCCCAGCTTGCTGCGCAGGAGCGGAAGCCAGATCCGCTCGGTGGTCCGGGTCCCCGAGAGCCGGCGGAGCCAGTCGGTCACGGGGATGCGCTCCAGCGCCTTCCAGTCCCGCAGGCGCGAGGCGTAGAGGATGGTCCCGGCCAGGCGCGCCTTGTCCACCAGCGACAGCGGCGGAAAGCGGAGGAACTCGAGGGTATCGGAGAGGGAGTAGAGCGCGCCGTCGCAGTAGAAGCCGGTCCTGGTCGTCCCCCAGCGGAGCCGCCCGGACAGGTCGAGCTCGTCGAGCAGCCCCCGCAGGTTGGTGTCCGACAGCAGGATGACGTGATAGAACCGGTCCCAGGTGTAACCGGCGATCTCCTGGGTGATGGTAAGTCCGCCGGTCTCCGGCGCTGCCTCGAGGATCGTCACCTGCCGGCCTTCGCCCTGCAGTCGGAGCGCCAGGGTCATCCCGAGGATGCCCCCTCCGACGATGGCGATCTCAGGCACGGGCGCCTTCTCCCGGCTCCGCGGGGACGGGGGGCCTCGGTGCGCTCGCGGGCCGGGTCATGCGACGCCACCCCAGCCGTGCGAGCAGCCCCAGGTGCCCCACGACGGTCCGCGCGATCTTCATCTTGGATCGTCCCAGGAGCCGCACCTCCAGCGTCGCCGGGTGCTCGACCACGCCTCGGCCGTGCAGGTCCATCTCGCCGACCAGCTCGGCGATGCCGAGGAAGCCCGGCTCACGGAGGGTGATGTCCACCACCGCTTCGCGGCGATAGACCCGGAAGCAGCTGGTATAGGTGCTGAGCTTCTGCCGTAGGACCAGCCCGTAGAGCCCCGACGCACCCCGCGACAGCAAGAGCCGCCAGCGGGGCACGTTGCGCACCGAGCCGAGCGGGTGGTAAGGCGACGCGGTGACGAGGTCCACTCCCTCCACCAGCAGCGGCAGCATGCGGCCAAGCTCCTGCGGGTCGTAGGTGCAGTCGCAGTCGATGGAGCAGACGATCTCCGTCGCGGCCGCGCGGATCCCGGTCTGGATCGCCGCGGCCAGGCCGCGGTTCGCCGGATGGCGCACCAGCTCGCAGCCGGGCCGGCCGCCGAAGAGCTGTTGCAGGAGCGGCCAGGTGGCATCGCTGCTGCCGTCGTCCACGAACACGTAGCGGAGCGCATACCGTGGCGCGAGTTCGGGCTCGAGAAGGTCGAGCGCGCGCGCCAGCGTCGGGAGCGAGTTCTCCTCGTTGTAACACGGGATCACGACCGTCACCGGCGCCGCGGGTTCGAGGTCGACGACTTCGAGCAGTGCCGACGGCGCGGGCACCGCGCCGGCGTCCGGCGTCGCTGCCCGCTCGATGGGCAGCCCCAGGTGCTCGGCCACGCTGTGGAAGGCATACCGGTCGAGGAAGTAGCGGATCATCTCTTCCATGCGGGCCAGGTTGCGATACTGCCTGAGCCGCGCGAGCGCGGACGCGGCCTCGATTCGCGGCTGCGCGGGGTCCAGCTCCCAGGTGTGGAAGTACATCACGTAGGGGGCCGGCTCGGTCCGATCCCACCGGGCCACCGCGCGCCGAATCAACGGAGCGGGGAGCTGCCGGAAGTAGTTGCCGCCGCCGATCGGGAGGTGCATGCCGAAGAGCGAGGTGGAGGAGACGGGAAACTCCCAGATGTCGCCGTGCGGGCCCGTGTGCCGGTGGGCCCGGCGGCGCCACGGTTCCCGGGCATAGGCCCGGAACACCGGTTTCAGGCTCGAGTCGTAGGCATACCCCATCTCCGCCAGCGCATCGAGGGCCCACAGGTCGGCCGGGTCGAGCCAGCGCTCGGCGACGCGATAGCCGCGGACCACCTGGCCGGTGGCCCGCTCGAGCGATTCCCGGGCGCGCGTCAGATCCTCGCGAAACGCCTCCGGGGTCATCTCGCGGATACCGCGGTGGTAGTATCCTTTGCTGGCGATCTCGTGACCGCGGTCTGCCACCTCCCGCACCAGCTCCGGAGCGACATCGGCTACCCAGCCGAGGACGAAGAAGGTGGCCCGCAGACGGTACTCATCCAGGAGGTCGAGCGTGCGCCGGGTGCCGATCTCGACCCGTCGCTCGAAGCGCCGCCAGTGATCGCGGGAGATGAGTCCCTTGAACGGCGACAAATGGTAGTAGTCCTCGAGGACCACGGTGAGGAGATGACGCCGTGATGTCATTCTGGAGACCAGGGGGGCCGACGCGGAGCGGGTGTTAGCCAGGAATTGCGAGTATGCACTTCGGTACAGGCACAGGCAAGAGGGACGATCTGATTTGAAAGAGAACATGAACGGGTCGGGGCCCCCGTGGGGGGGCTGGGGCGAGCGGTTCGAGCGGCTCATCTACCGGGGCGGCTGGCCCGCCCGCGCGGCCGCGCGCCTCGGCTACCGACCGCGGGCCAGGGTGGTGCACCACCGGGTCCGGCTGCCGCTGCCGGGACTGCCCCCGTTCCGCATCGCGTACGCCTCCGACTTCCACGCCGGCCCCACCACGAGCCCCGCGCTCCTGGCCCAGGCCTGCGAGGCGCTGGCCGAGGCGCGGCCGGACCTGCTCCTGCTCGGCGGCGACTACGTGTGCACGGAAGCGGAGCCGATCCGCGACCTGGCGCCCCGGATGGGGGCCGTTCCCGCGCGGCTGGGTCGCTACGCCGTCCTGGGGAACCACGACTGGTGGACCGATCCCGGGCTCATCGTGCGGTCGCTGGAGGCGGCAGGCATCGAGCTGCTGACCAACCGCCACCTGCGGCTGCCGGAGCCGTACGACCGCATCGTGCTCTGCGGGCTCGACGACCCCTGGGCCGGGCGCCCCGACAGCCGGGCCGCGTTCGCCGGGGCGGACGGGACGCGCATCGTGCTGATGCACCAGCCGTCGGGGCTGCTGGACATGCCGGGAGAGGAGTTCGCCCTCGCGATCTGCGGCCACACCCATGGCGGCCAGATCGCCCTGCCGGGCGGCATTCCCATCGTGGTGCCGAGGGGGCCGCTCTCGCGCCGCTACTCGCGCGGGCGGTTCGAGCTCGAGGGCGGGCGCGTGCTGTTGGTGAGCGTGGGAGTGGGGTGCAGCATGCTGCCGTTCCGGGTGTTCGCCGACCCCGAGGTAGTCGTCTGCGACGTGGAGTTCCCGCCCGCCTAGCCGCCGATGCTCCTCGTCACCCGCCGGGCCAGCCGACGTGCCCGGCGGGCGATCCTGCCGAGCAGCGGGTGCTCCGTCCACCAGAGCTCGCGGCGAAGCGCCTCCCGCACCGGCCCGTCGTGCACGCCCTGAGTATCGAGGTAGCCCGCCAGCCAGTCCAGGAACGACCGCCGGCCGAAATCGTGCTCGCCGCTGCGATCCGCGACGGCGCTGCTGGAGGCGGGGTGCTGGCGGTATCGGTACGAGCATGCGGCGGTCACGATCACCGGATGCGTCAGACAGAGCTTGGCACAGAACGCCTGGTCTTCATACATGCCACGGAACGCCTCCACGAATCCGCCGACGCGCCGCAGGACGCCCGTCCGGACCATCATTCCCGACGGCGCGGCCGCCCGGCGCCGGAGGAAAGCCAACAACAGCCCGGGCGGCTCGAGCAGGACGTCAGTGGCAACCCCGAGTCGCTGCACGAAGTCCCGCCGTCGAGCGGCGGGGCCGGCCCAACTGTACCAGTATTCCACCGGGCCGTAGGCCATGGCGGCGCGCGGTTCCCGCTCGAGCAAGTCGCTCAGCGTACGAAGGGCCTCGGGGGTGAGCACGTCGTCGGCATCGAGAAACGTGACGAAGCGTCCTGATGCGTGCGCGATGCCGAGGTTGCGTGAGGCGCTCATCCCCCGGTTCGCGTGGCCGGGGTGCTCCAGATAGCGGATCCGTTCGGGCTCCTCGGCGGCGTGACGCCGCGCGGTCTCGCCGCTCCCGTCCCGCGAGCCGTCGTCTACCAGCAGCAGCTCCCAGTCCGTCCGCGTCTGCTCTCGCACGCTGCGGATGGCCTCGTCCAGGAAGGGTTCCCCGTCGAGGAAGATGAGGACGACCGACACGCTCGGTCCGGCGGTCATGGGGC
>DASUSR010000328.1:0-24703 GCA_036375015.1 Gemmatimonadales bacterium | reverse complement strand
ACCAGCGGGCGGCCCCGCCGGATCGCGCTCACCGCCTATGCCGAATGGACCCTCGGCGTGCTCCGGGAGCACACCCAACACCAGGTGCAGACCGCCTTCCAGCCGGAGCACCGGGCGATCCTCGCCCGCAACCGTTTCGAGCCTCACTTCGCCGGCCAGGTCGCCTTTTTCGCGTTGAGCGAGCCGCTGGCGGGCCATACCGCCGACCGCCGCGAGTTTCTCGGCCGTAACGGGTCTGTGGAGGCGCCCGCGGGGCTTGGCGCGCCGCTCTCCGGCGCCGTGGGCCCGGGGCTGGACCCCTGCGCGGCGCTCCGGACGGTGCTGGAGCTCGCGCCCGGGGAGCGTCGCGACATCGTCGTACTGCTCGGCGCCGCCGAGGGTCGCGAGGCGGCGCTCGGGTTGCTGGAGCGGTTCGGCAGCCCGGCCGCGGCGCACGACGCGATCGAGGCCAACCGGCGCAGCTGGCGGGAGCGGCTGTCGGTGATCGCGGTGCGGACGCCGGAGCCCTCGTTCGATCTCCTGCTCAACCGGTGGATGCTGTACCAGGCGGTGTCCTGCCGGATGTGGGGCCGGACCGCGCTTTACCAGAGCAGCGGCGCCTACGGCTTCCGCGACCAGCTCCAGGACGCGATGGCGCTGGTGTATGCCGAGCCGCCGCTGGCACGGGAGCAGATCGTGCGGGCGGCGGGGCGGCAGTTCGTCGAAGGCGACGTGCAGCACTGGTGGCACCCCCACAGCGGGCGCGGCGTGCGCACCCGGTTCTCCGACGATCTCGCCTGGCTCCCGTACGTGACCGACCAGTACGTGCGGGTCACCGGCGACGCCGCGGTACTGGACGAGGCCGCTCCCTACCTTCGGATGCGCGAGCTCCAGCCGGAGGAGCACGAGGTGTACGATCTGCCCGAGCCGTCGGGGGAGATCGGCGATCTCTACGGCCACTGCCTGCGGGCGCTGCGCCGGGCGTGCACCGAGGGACTGCACGGACTTCCCCTCATCGGATCGGGCGACTGGAACGACGGGATGAACCGGGTAGGGGCGGAAGGGAAAGGCGAAAGCGTCTGGCTCGCCTGGTTCCTCGTCGCCACGCTGCGCGGCTTCGCCGAGCGGTGCGAGGTGCGGGGCGACACGGCGGCTGCGGCCGAGCTGCGCGGCCGGGCCGACCGCTACGTCGCGGCGGTCGAGACCCACGGCTGGGACGGCGAGTGGTACCGCCGGGCCTACTACGACGACGGCACGCCGCTCGGCTCCCGCGAGAGCGAGGAGTGCCGCATCGATTCCATCGCCCAGAGCTGGAGCGTCATCTCCGGCGCGGGCGACCCCGCCCGGCGCGCGCAGGCGATGCGCTCCCTGATGCGGCATCTGGTGCGCGAGGACGTGGGGATGCTGCTGCTCACGCCGCCGTTCGACCGGACCGCGCAGGATCCGGGCTACATCAAGGGGTACCTGCCCGGCGTGCGCGAGAACGGGGCCCAGTACACCCATGCCGCCCTGTGGGCGATACTGGCGACCGCGATGGAGGGCGACGGCGAGCAGGCCTTCGCCCTGTTCCAGCTCATCAACCCGCTGGTGCGGACCCGGACTCCCGAGGGGGTCGCCACCTACCGAACCGAGCCCTACGCCGTCGCCGCCGACGTGTACTCGGCGGAGGGGCAGGTGGGCCGCGGCGGATGGACCTGGTATACCGGATCGGCGAGCTGGATGTATCGTGTGGCGCTCGAGGCGATCCTCGGCTTCATCAAGCGAGGCGACCGCTTCCGCCTGGATCCGCGGGTGCCGGCCGGCTGGCCCGAGTTCCGGCTGGAGTATCGCCATGGAAGCGCGGTGTACGAGGTGGTGGTCGAGCGGCCGCACGCGGCGCGCGCCGGGGCGCAGGAGGTGACGCTCGACGGGCGCGCCCTGGAGGGCGAATGGGTTTCGCTGCTGGACGACGGCGCGCGGCACCAGGTGGTGGTACGACCCCGGTGACGGGCGCCACCGCCCTGCGCGATGCCCGAGACGCCTATCGCCGGCACGCGTGGGCCGACGCGTACACCCGTCTCTCCACGGCCGACCGCGACACTCCCCTCGCCCCCGAAGACCTCGAGCGCCTCGCCACCGCCGCCTGGCTGCTCGGCCGGGACGCCGAGAGTGCCGCCGTCTGGGCCCGGGCACACCAGGCGCACCTCGGTGCCGGGGCGCGCGAGCGCGCCGCGCGATGCGCGTTCTGGCTGGCGTTCGGACTGCTGGAGAAAGGGGATACCGCCCAGGGGAGCGGCTGGCTCGCCCGGGCACGCCGGCTGCTCGACGACGCGGGCGGCGACTGCGTGGAGCGCGGCTACCTCATGCTCCCCGAAGCCGTTCGGGCGGTGGGCGAGGGCGACCCGGAGCGCGCCAGCCTCGGCTTCGCCCGGGCGGCCGCGACCGGAGAGCGGTTCGGCGATCCCGATCTCGTGGCGCTCGCCCGCCACGGCCAGGGCCGCGCCCTGATCCGGCTCGGCCGCGCCGCGGAGGGCGTGCGGCTGCTGGACGAGGCGATGGTCGCCGTCACCGCTGGGGAGGTCTCGGCGGTCGTGGCCGGCGACGTGTACTGCAGTGTGATCTCCGGGTGCCAGGAGATCTTCGACTGGCGCAGGGCGGGGGAGTGGACCGCAGCGCTCGCCCGGTGGTGCGCGGCACAGCCCGACCTCGTGCTCTACCGCGGCGAATGCCTGCTGCGCCGGTCGGAGGTGCTCCAGCTCCGGGGCGACTGGCCCGCCGCGCTGGAGGAGGCCCGCCGGGCCTGCGAGCGACTGGCCGATCCGCCCGGCCAGGCCGGCCTCGGCGCAGCCTTCTACCAGCTCGGCGAGCTGCACCGCCTGCGGGGCGAGGCCTCCCGGGCGGAGGAGGCGTACCGCGAGGCCGCCTTGCTGGGGCGGCGCCCGCAGCCGGGGCTGGCGCTGCTGCGACTCGCAGAGGGGGACATCGCCGCGGCGCTCGCCGCCGTCACCGTGGCGGTGGAGGAGACGCCGGCGCGGCGAACCCGGTCGCGGCTGCACCCCGCCCAGGTCGAGATCGCGCTCGCGGCCGGCGACCTGGCCGCCGCGGGGGCGGCCGCGGCGGAGCTGGCCGCCGTCGCCGCCGAGCTGGACGCGCCGTACCTGCGCGCGGTGTCGGGCTACGCGAGCGGCGCGCTGCTCCTCGCCGAGGGCGATCCGCGCGCCGCGCTCGCCGCGCTGGGTGAGGCCGAGACGATCTGGCGGGAGATCGACGCGCCCTGGGAGACGGCGCGCACCCGCGCTCTGCTCGGGCTCGCGTGCCGCGCTCTCGGCGACCGCGGTGGGTCGGAGCTGGAGCTGGAGGCGGCGCGCTCGTGTTTCGAGCGCCTCGGCGCGGCGCCGGAGCTGGCCCGGCTAGAGCGGCTGGCGCGGGACTCGGCGCCGAGCGGGTCGTCAGGGCTCACCGCGCGCGAGGTGCAGGTGCTGCGGTTGGTCGCGGCCGGCGGAACCAACCGCGCCATCGCGGACCAGCTCCACATCAGCGAGAAGACCGTCGCCCGTCACCTCAGCAACATCTTCGTCAAGCTCGGCATCTCGAGCCGCGCCGCGGCCACCGCGTACGCCTACGAGCACGCGCTGGTGCGCGGCGGCGACCTCCCGTCTACATAGAACTACCCATCCGGCGTCTCCAGCCGGCTGCACATTCCGCCCGACGCGAGCCTCCGGTGCGCGCCCCACGTTGAGGGGGCAACCAACCGGAGGATACCATGGCGAGAGAGATGCTGGTGGGAGCGCCGCGGGAGCGGCTCCTGGCGGGCATGCCGGTGACGGAGCGGACGATCGAGGCGGCCGGCATCCCGACCGCGGTGCTGGAAGGCGGCAGCGGCGAGCCGCTCGTACTGCTGCACGGCCCCGGGGAGCACGCGGTCAAATGGGTCGGGGTGCTGCCCGGGCTGGTCTCGACGCACAGCGTTGTCGCACCGGATCTGCCGGGCCACGGGGCCACGAGCGTGACCGGGGGCCCGCTCACGGCGGAAGAGATGCTCGACTGGCTCGACGCGCTGATCGGCGCCACCTGCGCGTCACCCCCGGCGCTGGTGGGGCAGATCGCCGGCGGTGCGATGGCGATGCACTATGCGGCGCTGCACGGCGACCGGGTCGCCCGGCTGGTGCTCGTCGATACCCTCGGCCTGGCGCCGTTCCAGCCGGCGCCCGAGTTCGCCGCCGCTCTCACCGAATACCTCGCCGCACCCGATGCCGGCACCTTCGATCGGCTCTGGCGCCGCTGCGCGTACGATTTCGAGCGGGTGCGCGCGCGAATGGGCGAGCGCTGGGAATCGCTCGAGGCCTACACCCTCGAGCGGATGCGCGCGCCGGGCGGCAGGGAGGCGGTCGGGGCGCTCATGGAGCAGTTCGGGTTCCCCCCGATCCCGGCCGACGTGATCGCGCGGATCGCCGTGCCCGTCACCCTGATCTGGGGCCGCCACGACCTGGCGACACCGCTCGCGGTGGCGGAGGCGGCGAGTGCCCGGTACGGTTGGCCGCTGCACGTGGTCGAGGACGCCGCGGACGATCCGTCGATGGATCAGCCGGAGCGGTTTCTCGAGTTGCTTCGCCGCGTCCTGGGGGGTGGCGAGCCCTAGCCGCGGGCCTGCTTCCGGTGCATCTTGCACCATCTCCAACAAAAGTCGTGGCATGCCCGAGCTCCTCGGTCGTCTGCAGTCGGCCCTGTCCGACCGTTACCGGATCGACCGCGAGGCGGGTGCCGGCGGCATGGCTACCGTCTACCTGGCGGAGGACGTACGCCACGACCGCCGGGTGGCCCTCAAGGTGCTCCGGCCGGAGCTGGCCGCCGTGATCGGTGCCGAGCGGTTCCTGGCCGAGATCAAGCTCACCGCCAATCTCCAGCACCCGCACATCCTCCCGCTCTTCGACTCCGGCGAGGCGGACGGCTACCTGTTCTACGTCATGCCGTTCGTGCAGGGCGAGACGCTGCGGGAGCGCATGAGCCGGGAGAAGCAGCTTCCCGTCCCCGAGGCGGTGCGGATCACGCTCGAGGTGGCCTCGGCCCTCGACTACGCGCACCGCCAGGGCGTGGTGCACCGGGACATCAAGCCCGAGAACATCCTGCTGCACGACGGCTCCGCGCTGGTGGCGGACTTCGGGATCGCGCTCGCCGCCAGCAAGGCGAGCGGCGCCCGGATGACCGAGACCGGGATGTCGCTCGGCACGCCGCACTACATGAGCCCCGAGCAGGCGATGGGGGAGCGGGAGATCACGGCGCGCTCGGACGTCTACGCGCTGGGCGCGGTGCTCTACGAGATGCTCACCGGCGATCCGCCCTTCACCGGATCCACCGCGCAGGCGGTGGTGGCTCGGGTGGTGACCGAGAGCCCCCGCCCGCTCGTCCCACAGCGCCACACCATCCCGCGGCACGTCGAGGCGGCGGTGCTCACCGCGCTGGAGAAGCTGCCCGCCGATCGGTTCGCGACCGCGGCCGAGTTCGCCGAGGCGCTCAAGGACAAGTCCTACGCCACCACGGTGTCGCTCCCGGCCGCGGAGGGCCCGGCCGCGCCGGGTACCGTGGGCGCGCGCGGGCGACGGGGTGCGCTCGTGCCGGCGCTGGGCCTGGCGCTCGCCCTCGCCACGGCAGCCGCGCTCTGGGGCTGGCTCCGGCCCCAGCCCGCACCGCCCCTCACCCAGTTCAGCCTCGCGCTCCGGACCAACCAGGCGCTGCAGGCGCCCCTTCCGACCGGCGGCTCACGCATCACGCTCTCTCCGGACGGCCGGGCCCTGGTGTACAGCGGGCCCGCCGAGGGGGGCAACCGCCTCCTGCTCAGACGCCTCGACCAGCTCGACGCCACGCCCATCGCGGGCACGGAGGGCGCGGCCAGCCCCTTCTTCTCTCCGGACGGCGAGCGGATCGGGTTCCTCAGGGAAGGGACCCAGGTGCGGATCGCCTCGCTCGCCGGTGCACCGACGGTGACACTGACCGACCGGGCCAACACCTCCTCGGGTGACTGGGGCGACGACGGGTACATCTATTTCGAGGTGGACTCGGGAGTGGCCCGGATGCGGGCCACGGGCGGCGACATCGAGCCGGTGTACACGATCGATCCGGCGAAGAAGGAGATCGCGACCGAGTGGGTCCACGTCCTCCCGGGGGCCACCGGCGTGCTCTTCCGGCTGCGCCACGCGGGACAAGGCCCGACCGACTTCGAGATCATGGCTGCCCCCCTGCCGCCGCGGGGCGAGGCCCGCTCGCTGGTGCGGGGTGTCTACGCGCTGTACGCGCCGACGGGCCATCTGCTCGTCGTGACCGCCGACGGGAAGCTGATCGCCATCCCCTTCGACCCGAAGAAGCTGGAGCTGACCGGCGCGCCGATCGCGCTGCTCGAGGGGATCGGTGTGCGGTCGGGCGGCTTCAACATCGACCTGGCGCTCGCCGGGAACGGCACGCTGGCCTACACCACGGGCGGGACGCTTGGCTCGCGGCGCGTGGTCTGGGTGAGCCGCGACGGCGGCGTAACGTCGGTGGATCCGGCCTGGGACCCGCAGGGAGTCATCGAGTCGGCCCGGCTGTCGCCCGACGGAAGGGCGGTGGCCGTCGGTCTGTCGCGGGAGGGGCGGCGGGACATCTGGGTCAAGCAGCTCCCCGACGGACCGTTCTCCCGGATCACCTTCGGGGACACCTCGAGCGTGCGCCCGGGGTGGTCCGCCGACGGGCGCGAGATTCTGTACGTCACCGACCGCTCGGGTTCCGGCGTCGGCCCCGCCTGGGCCAACCGGGCGGATGGAACAGGGGTGCCGCGTCTGCTGGCCTCCTCGCCCACCCTGGATTTCGGCCAGGTCTCGGCATCCCGCGACGGGCGATGGCTGATCTTCCGCACGGCCCCCGTGGGGCCGGGGAGCCCGGACGTCATGGGCATGAGGGCGGGAGACACGACGCTCGTCCCACTGGTCGTCTCCGCGGCGTCGAAGTTCCACCCCGCGCTGTCGCCCGACGGGCGGTGGCTGGCCTACGCGTCGAACGAGTCGGGCTCGTTCGAGGTCTACGTCCGCCCGTTCCCCGAGACCGCTACGGCGAAATGGCAGGTCTCCACCGCTGGCGGGAGCGACCCCACGTGGAACAGCAACGGCCGGGAGCTGCTGTACCTCAACGGGAAGGGCGAGATGATGTCGGCCGAGATCCCGCCGGGCGCCACCTTCTCCGTCGGGAGACAGCGGATCCTCTTCCCGGCCTCGCAGTTCGCCCGCCAGGGGCCGGTGCCATCCTACTCGCTGAGCCCGGACAACCAGCGGTTCCTCATGGTGCGCGAGGGCGAGGCGACTCAGCAGAGCGAGCTGATCGTGGCGGAGAACTGGATGGAGGGGTTGCGGGGGAAGTGAGGGTAAGTTGCTGCCCGCCCTTTGACGCCTGGGGCGGAATCGAAGGGGGCTCGCCCTCGGGCAAGCCCCCTTCGATTCCGCTCAGGGTATCACAACCGCTTCGCTCCCGGCCTATCGCAGCAACTGGAGCATGCCGCCGCTGCGGTCGGCGTCGAGCGCCAGCCGGCTGATCTCACGGGCCATCGACAGGCCCGCGTCGCCGTCGAACCGGTAGTGGATCCCTCCGAATACCCGCGAGATCGCGGCCTCGTACGCCAGCCCGGTCAGCCGCTGCTCCTCGCGGGGAAAGAGCGCGCCCAGTACGTACGCCGCGGCGCCGGAGAAGCAGGCGTGATTGGACGGGTACGACGGGAAGTTCGGCAGCCCGATCGCGAGGGAGATCCCGGGGTCCGCCTGGGTGGGGCGCAGCAGCCAATACGCGTACTTGGCGTCCGAGCAGGCGATGAGTCCGTCCATGGCCGCGGTGTTCATCAGCGCCAGCACGTGCGCCGCCTGACGCTCGTCGAGCCGGCCGCGCTCGATCAGCTCCGCCGCGGTGGAATTCCAGTAGCCCGCGATGAGGGTCCCCGTCCCCATGGCCCAGAACTTGGCAATGCTGTCCTGCCGCGCGGTCCGGGTGTCGGCGATCAGTCGCACCTCCGCCACCGCCTCCGCGAACGCCTGCGAATCGAAGGCCGGTGG
Source organism: Gemmatimonadales bacterium (assembly GCA_036375015.1). GTDB lineage: Bacteria > Gemmatimonadota > Gemmatimonadetes > Gemmatimonadales > GWC2-71-9 > CAVVWJ01. Next base: position 16,679 of record DASUSR010000328.1, on the reverse strand, counting down.
CGCCGCCGGACGGAAGTGATTTCCCGCACTCATGAAGAACGGCTGCATCTGCCCCAGCAGCGGCAGCACGGGCTGGGTGGCCGGAACGGTGCTGCTGTACCAGATGCCCGGCCCGGTGGGGACGGTGCCGTTCCACGGCGTGTGGAACCGGTCGTTCCGGGCCAGTGCCACCGCCTTCGCGCCGATGGTCCGGCCCAGGGCCTCGCCCACCCGGAACCCGGCCTGACGGCCCGGCTCGAGCGCGGCCTCCTGCCCCCGCACCGCGGCCTCGAACGCCGCCGAGTCGGACGGATAGAGGTAGGTCAGCACCACCGCGGAGGCGCCTGCGATGGCGCCCTGGGTGGCGGTGGGCCGGGGGAAGTGCTCCCGGCTCGCGTCCGCCGCGCCGTACTGGGCCAGCGTGAGATAGGCCATCCCGCGCAGGGCGCCGTGCTGGCCCGGCTTGTGGGTCTCGATCTTGGTGAGCGCGATCCGGTTCCACTCCAGTGTGGTCGCGGCCCTGCGGCTGCCGACCCCGCCGTCCGGGCCGTGACCCGGCTCGGGTCCGATCGAGTCGCTGTCGCAGCCGGCCAGTGCGACCGCGGCCAGGGCGGGAAGCAGAAACGCCAGAGATCTCCTGCGATTGCCGAACATTGCTCCTCCTGAGAGTTAGGGTGCTCGCCGGGGTGCTCGACCCTCGGCGGCGGGTTGCCCCGGTTGTAGTGCGCGGCTAATCTCTGGCGGCGGCGTCGTGCCGCTCTCGCGGCTCTCTCGCGTTCCTCTCGCGAGGCGCAACATGCTGTCGCTCAAGCTCCTAGGTGGCGCCTCCCTCGAGCGCTCCGGCGGCCCGGTGTCCGGGCGCGCCGCGCGGGGCCACCGGCTCGCCTTGCTGGCGCTCCTCGCCCGCGGCCGGCCGCTGAGCCGCGACAAGGCGCTCGCCCTCCTCTGGCCCGAGTCCGACACCGACCGCGGCCGCCGCATGCTCTCCGACACGCTCTACCTGCTGCGTGGCGCCTTCGGCGAGGACGTGGTCCTGTCGTCGGGCGACGATCTGCGGCTCAACCCGGAGCGGGTGGCCAGCGACGTGGGCGAACTGGAGCGGCTGCTGGACGAGGGTCGCCCGGAGCCGGCGGTGGCGCTGTACCAGGGGCCGTTCCTGGACGGCTTCCACCTGAGCGACAGCGCGGAGTTCGAGGAGTGGGCTGACGGAGAGCGTGCCCGGCTGGCCGGGCGGTACTCCGCCGCGCTCGAGGCGCTGGCGGAGGCGAGCGAGGCGGGAGAACACTGGAACGATGCGGTGGGTTGGTGGCGCCGGCTGGCGGCGGTCGAGCCGGGGAACGGCCGGATCGCGCTGAGCCTGATGCGCGCGCTCGACGCGGCCGGCGACCGGGCCGGCGCGCTGCAGCACGCCCGGGTGCACGCCGCCGTGCTCCGGGAGGCGTTCGACGCCGAGCCCGACCCCGAGGTGGTCGCGCTGACCGAGCGGCTCCGGCGGGAATCGGTCGCGCGGCCCGCCGCTTCGGCGGCCGAGTGGACCGACCGACCGGCCGCGGGACCGCCGGCTGAATCCCCGCCGCCGTCACCGGCACCCGAGACGGGCGCACGCACCGCCGCGGCGTCCAGCCCGCGGCGCGGGCGCCGCGCCGCGGCCGGGATTGTGCTGATCGGGCTCGTGCTCGCCGGCGTCGCGGTCGCCGTGTCGCGGACCGGGGCCGCGCGGCCCACCCCATCCGAGCCGGCCGCCGCGCGCCGATCCATCGCCGTCCTCCCGTTCGCCAACCTCAGCGCGGATGCCGAGCAGGACTATTTCAGCGACGGCCTCGCCGAGGAGCTGATCGGCGCGCTCAGCCGGATCGAGGGACTTCGAGTCGCGGCGCGCACCTCGTCGTTCGCGGTGGGAGGCGGGAAGCTCGACGTGCGCACCATCGGGGACACCCTGCGGGTGGCCACCGTACTGGAGGGGAGCGTGCGGCGGGACGGCCGGCGTCTCCGGGTGAGCGCGAGGCTCGCCGATGCGGCCAACGGCTACGAGCTCTGGTCCGAGGACTACGACCGCGAGCTGAAGGACGTCTTCGCGGTACAGGACGAGATCGCCCGCGCGATCGCGGGTGCGCTCGAGATGAGGCTGGCGGGCGGGCTTTCGGACGCGCCCGCCCGGCGAATCCCCACGGTGGAGGCGCACGACCTGTACCTGCGCGGGGTCTTCGTCCGCAACCAGCTCACCGGTGATGCCCTCGCCAAGGCGGTGGACTACTTCGACCGGGCGATCCAGCTCGACTCGACGTACGCACTGGCCTACACCGGCAAGGCCAGCGCCCTTCCGGCGCTCGTCTGGTATGGCCACCTGCCGCGTGCGCAGGCGCTTCCGGCCATGCGCGAGGCGGCCCGCCGCGCCCTCCAGCTCGATCCCGGGCTCGGCGAGGCGCATGTCGCGCGGGGGATGCTCGCGTTCTACTTCGAGTGGGACTGGCCGGTGACCGAGCGGGAATTCCAGCGCGCCATCACCCTGAACCCGAGCGACCAGCACGCGCACCACATGTACGCCAACTACCTGGTCGCCATGGGCCGGCTGGACGAGGGGATCGCCGCCCGGCGGCGGGCGCTCGAGCTGGATCCGCTCTCCATCAGAACCGGCACCCTCCTCGGCCGGGATTACTTCGTCGCCGGCGAGTACGACCGGGCGGCCGAGCAGTATCAACGCATGACCGAGATCGATTCCACCTCACCGCTCGCGCTCGGCGTCGGCCAGGAGGCGTCGTTCGGGCTGGGAGACGTCTACGCGTGGCAGGGGCGGGACGCGGATGCCGTGGCGGAGTATCTGAAGACGGCGCGGCTCGAGGGGATTTCGCCGGCGGAGATCGACGCGCTGGGTCGAGCGTTCGCCGCGGGGGGTCTGCCGGGCTACTGGCGGCGGAGGCTGGAGCTGGAGCTCGCCGGCGCGGGGCCGCCGCCCGAGCCGCTTCGGATAGCGTCGCACTGGGCGCGGATTGGGGACGCGGAGCGCACGGCGCAGTGGGTGGAACGCGCGTACGAGGAGCGGAGCGCCGCGCTGCCGTTCCTGGGCGTCCTGCCCGCCTACGATGGGGTGCGCCGCCACCCGCGGATCGTCGCCGTGCTCGAGCGTTTGAAGCTCAGGGAGGCGGCCGAGCGGGCGGCGCGGCGCCGGGCCGCGGGCTCCGCACCACCTCGCTAGGGGCTCCGGCCCCCGAATGTCGCGTCAGGGGTCTTACGGCACCTTGCGACGCATCCGAACTCGTCCGCCTGTCCCGTTCTACCGGAGGGCACTGGTGACCCAACCGCCCCACGGAGCACCATGGCGCTCGTGATCGCCGGGCGTATCGTCCCGCTCGACCGCGACGATCCGACGGCGGTATTCAAGGGCCGGGTGTTCATCGACGACAGCGGCACGATCGAGCGCGTCACCGCGAGCGGCGCGGCCGAGCCGTCCGGCTTCGCCGGCGCTCCGGTCCTGGACGTCGGTGACGCCCTGGTGCTGCCCGGCCTCATCGACCTCCACAATCACATCGGCTACAACGCACTCCCGCTCTGGGTCGAGCCGCGGCAGAAGGTCCCCTTCGCGCACCACGACAGCTGGACCCGCGCGCCCACCTACCAGGCCTCGATCAGCTGGCCCGCCCAGACGCTGGTGGCCGCGGCACCGGAGGCGCTCCTGGCGTACGTGCAGCTCCGCGCGCTGGTGGGGGGCACGACCGGCATCCAGGGATGGCCCTCGGCCAATCGGAAGTCGGTCCAGGCGCTGCGCAACGTGGACGACGAGACGGTGGGCGGCACCAACCGCAACCTGATCCGCACCTCGGCGCTCACGCTCAAGCCGCTCGACCTGGGGGAGATGGCCCAGGCACAGCGACAGGGCGCCGGCTTCATCTATCACTGCGCGGAAGGGCAGGTGGGCAGCCTCGTCGCCCGCGAGTTCGTGGACGCGGCGAACGCCGGCTGTCTGGGGAAGACGTTCATCGGCATCCACTGCAACGCCATCGCCGAGGCCGACTGGCAGCGCTGGGAGAAGAGCAGGGCGGGCACGGTCGTGTGGTCGCCGTTCTCCAACCTCTGGCTCTACGGCACCACCACCGACATCGCCGCCGCCCGCGCCCGGGGCGTCACCGTCTGCCTCGGCTCCGACTGGGGCCCGTCCGGCGCCAAGAACGTGCTGGCCGAGATCAAGGTGGCCAGGCTGGCGAGCGAGAGCCTCGGGCTCGGGCTCACCGACCAGGCCCTGGTGGAGATGGTCACCGCCGGTCCCGGTGATGCGCTGGCCCGATGCTGGAACAAGGGCGTCGGACGCCTGGCCCCCGGGGCCTTCGGCGACGTCACCGTGTTCCGGCCCGACGGCGGCGGAAGCGTGTGGAGGCGGGTGGTCGAGGCCGGCGAGGACGACGTCATGCTCGTGGTCTACGAGGGCATTCCTCGCTACGGCGACGCGAAGCTGATGACCGCCGCCGCCGGCCTCGCCAGGTCCAGCCCCATCACCATCCGAGGCAGGCGGAGGAGGTTCGCCATCGGCGATCCCGACAACCCGGCGGGGGCGTGGTCGTGGAAGGAGATTACCGGGCGGCTGAAGGCGGTCCGGAAGGATCCCGCCGCGGCCCTGCGTGAAGCGCGGCGGCGCCGCGAGGCCTTCGCCGGTCCGATGGACGCGGCGGATGCTCCGCTCGAGCTGGTGCTGGACATGCCGTTCGGCGAGGCGCCGATGGCAGGCGACATCATGGATCACGCGGATGAGATCGTGATCCCGCCGCTGCCTTCGCTCCTGCACGATGCCGCCTTCTTCAAGTCGGTGAAGGGCCGCGGCTTCCACGGCGGCCTGCTGGACCGGCTGGCGGACTTCTACCGATGAGTCCGCGGGGCATCGAGGGCGATGTGCGGCCGCTCGCGTGGGGAGAACGGCTGGACATCCTCGACGCGCTCACCATGGTGCTCGAGGGCGTCTACGTCCACCTGCCGCTCAAGCGCGCGCTGTACGGGTTCGATGTGATCCGGGGGCTCGCCAACCTGCGCCAGCAGGTGCCCTCGCTCACCGATCTGGAGTTCCACCGCGAGCTGACCTCGCTCGTCAACCGCCTGCGTGACGCCCATACCCAGTATCGCGGGCCCTGGATGGTGCCGGACGCCGTGGCCAGCCTGCCCTTCCTGGTGGAAGCGTTCGGACCGGCGGACCGGCCCACTTACGTGGTGTCGAAGATCGATCGCCGGGCGATCAAGGATCGCCGCTTCGTGCCCGGGGTCACGATCGAGTACTGGAACGGCGTGCCCTTCCGCCGAGCGGTGGAGGTGCACGCCGAGCGCGAGACCGGCGGCCGCCCCGACGCCCGGCGGGCCCGGGCGCTGGAGTCCCTGACGTTCCGTGCCCTGGAGTTCGCCCCGCCGCCCGACGAGGAGTGGGTAGTCGTCGGCTACCGCGACCGGGAGGGACGGGCGCGCCAGGTGCGGCTCGCCTGGGAGACGATCGAGCCGGGGCGGGCGCCGGTCGCCAGCAATAAGGTCGGCACCCGCATCCGCCGGGGGATCGATCACGCGGCCGAAGCGGTGCGCCGGGCCAAGAAGTTCCGGTTCAACCGGGGGCTCTGGCGGGCGGAGCGGGCCGCCCCCTTCGCCGACTTCCTCACCGCGCGCACCGTCACGACCCGGAGCGGCCGGTTCGGGTATCTCCGCATCTGGAGCTTCGACGTGGACGACGACCAGGCCTTCGTCGAGGCGGCGATCCGGCTGCTCCGCCGCCTGCCCGATCGCGGCCTCATCATCGATCTCCGCTCCAATCCGGGCGGGTTCATCTGGGCCGCCGAGCGCCTCCTCCAGCTCTTCACGCCCCACCCGGTAATGCCGACCCGCTTCGCGCTGCGGGCCACTCCTGTCACCTCGGCCCTGGCCCGGGCGGCGCTCACCCGCGCCGAGCTGGCTCCCTGGGCGGCCTCGCTGTTCGCGGCCGAGCGGACCGGCGAGCCGTACTCCAGCCACCTCCCCATCACGCCGCCCGAGCGCTGCAACGACGTGGGGCAGCAGTACGGCGGGCCGGTCCTGGTCATCGTGGACGCCAACACCTACTCGTCCGGGGATCTCTTCGCGGCGGGCATCGTGGACAATCGTATCGGCCCCGTGCTCTGCATCGGCGAGGCGACCGGCGCCGGCGGGGCGAACGTCTGGCGCTCCGACGACCTCCGGGCGGCGCTGTCGTCCGCCAAGGTGCCGCTCCCGCAACTGCCCGAGGGCGTCAGCTTCACCGTTGCGGTGCGGCGCGCCGTGCGGACCAACGACGCCGAAGGCAGCCTCATCGAGGACGCCGGCGTGGCGGGCCAGCCCTATGAGATGACCCGGCGCGACATCTTCGGGAGCAACCGGGACCTGATCGAGCGCTGCGGCGAGATCCTCGCGGCCCAGCCGCGAACCCGGCTCGAGGTGGGGCATCGGGGGCGCGCCCGCACGCTGAGCGTTCGCACTGGTGGAATCGAAGAGCTCGACCTGTACGTGAACGGGCGCACCGGCGGACCGACCATCGCGGTGAACCGCGGCGGGACGCTTCGGGTGCCCCTCCCGCCCCACGCTCGGGAGGTCGAGCTGGTGGGGTTCGCGGGTGGAGTGGTACGCCAGCGGCGGCGGCTCACGATCGCCCGCCGCCCATGATCGGAGGAGGGTGAGCATGGCGGTACCAGCGACGGTGGCCGCGAGCGGCTATTTCCAGGTCACCCGCGCGGGAGTCTGCGCGGGCGAAGGCACACTCCGCATGAGGACGTCCGTGCAGGGTACTCTCTCGTTCGGCGGTGACACCTGGGAGCTCACCGGAGCCCCGGCCACGAAGAAGCTTCACGGCACGAGAAACGGCTCCGTGCTGGAGCTCTCGATCGTCAATCGCAGCCGGCTCCAGGGCACGGTGGAGGGCGACGCGCTGGAGCTCACCCGGTCCGTGCTCCGGCCCATCCCCGCCGCGGAGATGGCCCAGTTCGATCCCGGCCCCAGCGGCGCGATCAAGGCCGTGATGGACGCCACCCCGGATTACGTCGCGGAAGTCGGGGACACGACCACCTTCTGGTACGCGTTCGGCCCCGTGCTGTACCGCGGCCGCCTCGACGGCAGCGCGCGGGTGCTCGGCATCGCGTCGGACCCCGGGCCGACCGAGTGCCTGCCGTTCATGCGCCGCACGCTGGTGGGTGATTCCGGCCAGAAGACCCAAGGGTTCCTGGCGAAGCTCGGACTCACCCGCTCCTACATTCTGGTAAACGCGTTCGCCGTGGCCATGCGGCCCGGCCGGAAGACGAAGGGAATGCAGGTCCTGCGGACCAACGCCGCCATCATGGCCGCCCGCCATGCCCTGTACGACGCCCTGCTCGACGGCGGGCTCGAGGCGATCGTCGCCTTCGGCGAGGTGGCCCACGAGGCCTACGACATCTGGGCGGCGTCCAGCTCGGCAGTGACGAGCGTTCCGGTCTTCAAGGTCGCGCACCCCGCGGCGGTGGACCGGAGCGGGAGCGGTGACGACGCCGCGCTCAAGGCCTGGGCCGGAGCGGTGAAGGACCTTCGCGAGGTGGTCACCCCCGACCTGGGCGGCGATCCCGGTGGCTCGAACTTCGGCGATTACTTCACCGAGCTGGACTACGTCCGGATTCCGCGATGGGACCTGCCGCTCCGGGCGCCGGCCTACGCGGGCGACGACTCCTGGGGCCGCGCCGGGACCCCTCTGCGGAACAACTGCTGCGCCCGGCCGTCACCGGACGATTCGGTGAGTCTCCTGCTGCAGCCTCCCCCGCGTTCGGGCCGCTTCCTGCGCTACCACTACAAGGATGGCAAGCTGGATGCGGCCAGGAGCAAGAGTGGAAGACGGGTGAAGGTGGACGCGTTCGGGATCCCGCTGTAGACTCGGCAGGCCTGTTATCTTGTCGCTGCCCCTTTCGACTCCGCGGCCACGGGGAGGACCATGCTCATCGCCCTCGCCCTGCTGCTCGCTCTCGCCCTCTTCGTCGCCTTCACCTACAACAGCCTGGCCCGGCTCCGGCTCCTCGCCGCCAACGCCTGGGCCGACATCGACGTCCAGCTCAAGCGGCGGCATGATCTCGTGCCGGCGCTCGTCGGCGCCGTGAAGGGACACGCGGGCTACGAGCGCGGGACGCTCGAGGCGGTCGTCGAAGCCCGGAATCGGGCGGCGAGCGCCGCCGGCCCCGCGGCTGCCGGCGCCGCCGAGGGCGCCCTCACCCGCTCGGTGCGGCAGCTCATCGCCCTCGCCGAGGCGTATCCCGATCTCAAGGCCGGCGAGAGCTTCCTCGCGCTCCAGCGGAGCCTGACGGACATCGAGGACCACCTCCAGAACGCGCGCCGGTACTACAACGCCGTGGTCCGGGATCTCAACACGAAGGTGGCGCAGTTCCCCACCAACCTCGTGGCCGGCGCGCTCGGATTCGGGCCCGCCGAGTTCTTCGGGCTCGACGACTCGGCGGAGGCGGCCCCGCCGCCGGTGGACCTCGGGGGCGACGCGTGAGACGTCTGCTGCCTGCGCTCGCTTTCCTTCTATATGCGGTGCCCGCCGCCGCCCAGCGCTCGCTCGAGATCGAGCGCTTCGATGCCCGCATCGCCGTGGAGCGCGACGGTGCGGTGGACGTCACCGAGACCATTACCGCCCGGTTCACCGGCGAGTGGAACGGGATCTACCGTACCGTCCCGGTCAAGTACCGCACGCCCCAGGGATTCAACTGGACGCTCGACCTCGATCTGCTCGGCGCCAGCGACGGCAGCGGCCGGGCGCTCGAGGTGGAGCGCGAGCGGGTGCGGCACTACGTCAGGTACAAGATCTGGATCCCCGGTGCCCGGGACACCAGCCGCACGGTGGTGCTCCGCTACCGCGCGCGGAACGGCCTCCGATTCTTCGAGGATCACGACGAGCTCTACTGGAACGTGACCGGCGACGAGTGGGACGTGCCGATCGGGGCGGCCTCCGCCCGGATCGAGCTGCCGGACGGCGCCACCGGCGTCCGCGCCATCGCCTTCAACGGGGTCTACGGCGCCACGGCGCAGGACGCGGAGGTCACGGTGCAAGGCGGCACCGTGCTGATGACGATGCCGCAGCCGCTCGGCTTCCGCGAGGGGCTCACCGCGGTGGTCGGCTGGGACAAGGGCCTCGTGGCGGAGCCGACCGGCGGCGACCGGGTGGCCGCGTTTCTCGCCGCCAACTGGCCGCTCGCGATCCCGATTCCCGTACTGCTCGGCATGTTCCTGCTCTGGCGCCGGGTCGGTCGGGATCCCCGTCGTCTGCCGGTCGCGGTGCGGTACGAGCCGCCCGAGTCACTCACCCCGGCGGAAGCCGGTACCCTGATGGACTACTCGGCCGACATGCGCGACATCACCGCGACGGTCGTGGACCTGGCGGTGCGGGGCTTCCTGAGGATCGAGGAACGGGAAGAGCCGGTGCTGCTCGGCCTGATCAGGCGGCGGGAGTACGTCTTCCACCGTCTTCCGCCGCCGGTGACCCCCCGGCCGCTGGAACCGCACGAGAGCCGGGTGCTCGAGGGAATCTTCTCGGACGGCGGGGCCGAGGTGAAGCTCTCCGATCTGGACAACGAGTTCTATCGGCACCTGCCCGGGATCCGCGAGGGGATCTTCGCCCGGCTGGTGGACCGCGGGCTCTACCGCTCGCGCCCGGACAAGGTGAAGGGGCGCTGGACCGTGGCGGCGATCGTGCTCGCGGCGCTCATCCTCGGCTTCGGCGGGACGGTGGGCGCCGCCTGGCTGGACCTGGGTCCGCTCCCCTTCGTGATCGCGGCGATCCTGACGGGGCTCATCGTGTTCGGTTTCGGCCGGGTGATGCCCGCGCGGACGGTGGAGGGCGCGCGGACCCTGGAGCGGGTGCTCGGGTTCGAGGAGTTCCTGCGCCGGGTGGACGGCGAGCGGCTCCACCGGGTGGTCAAGACGCCGGAGATGTTCGAGCGCTTCCTGCCGTTCGCCATGGCCTTCCGGGTGGAGCGGAAATGGGCGCAGGCGTTCGAGGGGATCTACCGCGAGCCGCCCACGTGGTACGTCGGCTCGGGCAACGGCCCGTTCGATCTCCGCGGCTTCTCCAGCCGGCTGGGCGACCTTTCCACTCGGACCGAACGGGCCATGAGCTCCGCGCCTCGCAGCTCGGGCGGGTCGGGATTCAGCGGCGGCTCGTCCGGGGGCGGATCGGGCGGCGGGGGCGGGGGAGGGTTCTAGGCGTCTCTACGCCACCCACAGCGTCGCGACGCCCGCCAGGATCAGGGCCGCCGCCCAGATCAGGTCGAGATTGATCCACGCCCGGCGAAGGAGCTCCAGGCCCAGAATCTCGTACACCATCAGGGCGATGGCCCCCATCACCAGGAACATCGTGATCGAATGCACGCCGAGGAGCGCCGCTCCGGTCGCATGATGATGCCCGCCGGCCGGGTCGCCCGTGGAGCCGGGCGTACCGAGCACCACGGGCGCCAGCATGAGCCCCGCGCCGTGGGCCGAAGTCATGAGGAATGACCACAACGTGAGATCGCGAAACCCCACCTTCATCCCGACCCAGCGGGGATGGGCCCACGGCCGCACCAGGCGGAAGACGCCGAACCCGATCAGCGCCACGGCGGCGCCTACCCGCACGACCCCGGCCGGCAGCGCGGGCCGCGCCGCGCCGAGCGCCAGGATGACGACCCCCACCGAGATCGCGTGCCCCAGGGCGAGGGGAACGAGGGCGGCCAGCACGGCCGAGCGCCGGCCCTCCTGGAGCCCCAGACCGACGGCGAACAGCCACCCCATCGCGGGGTTGATCCCATGAAACGCACCGAGGAGCCCCGCCGTGACCCAGGGCCAGCCGGGGCTCAGGGGAAGCAATAGGAGTCCGAGGAGGCGTCGCCGCCCTGCAGTCGCACCTGGTGCGGCCGCTCGCCGGAGAACTCGAGAAAGAACTCGGGGTCCGGGGTGATGCCGCCCTGGGGGTCGGCATCGAGCCGCACCATCCAGCCCTTGATCCCCTCGGGGTAGAACTGCTCGTCCCAGGCCGCGTAGAGCGAGTTCGTGAAGTAGACCCGCCGGCCGTCGCGGCTCACCTCCACCATCTGGGGACCGCCGGTCAGGGGGCCCGACCTGGGATGGGGGGTCCGCCGGACGATGCCGCCGAGGTGCACGCTGCCCGTCTGGCGCGGCTGGAAGGGGTCGCTCACGTCGTACTGCCGGAGCTCTCCGGTGCCCCAGCAGGAGACGTAGAGGAATCGGTCGTCCACCGAGAGATCGATGTCCGACACCAGCGGCGGGACCGCCTTGAACGGCTTGAGCGCGGGGGGCAGGAGGTCGGGATCCGCCGGCTCGGCCGGGATCTCGATCACTTTCCGGATCCCCCAGCTGCCGTTCTCACGATGCCACACCCAGATGGAGGAGGAGAGATCCTTGAGGCTGACCACGACACCGACGAACCCGTAGCTCTTGCGCGGATCGTGGGCCGGCCGGAGCTCCAGCGTCATCTGGTCGTCCTCTCCGACGGGCAGCGCCTGCAGGTGCCGCCGCCGGCGCAGATCCCACATGTGGATCTGGCGGCCGTACCGCTTGGCCATCAGGAGCTCGGGGTCGAGCCCGTTTTCCACCATGTCGGGCGTACCCCACTCACTGGTGATCATCACGTCCTGGGTCAGGTGCCACCAGGCGTCATACGCGAGGTGCTGCGGGCCGCGGTCCTTCTCCCAAGGCCCGATGATCTCGAAGGTGGTGTGGTCCATCAGGAACACGCCGCCCGGGCCCTTGCCGTCGGCCGAGCCGAGGGCCGTCACGTAGATCCCTTCCGGCCCGCAGTGAACGGTGTGGGGGCGGGAGTAGCCGGTCTTCTGCGCCAGCTCCTCCGGCTCGATCACCTTCACGATCCGGGGGCGGGCCGGATCGGGTTTGGTGTCGATGATGTGAATGCGCGAGGAGCGGAGCCCCGGCACGATCAGGTACCGCCGCTCCATGTGCGGGTGCGGGTTGGCGGGGCAGAGCGCGGAGCTGCAGGCGTTCCATCCGAAGTGGTGCAGCTCGTCGCCGGTGTTGGGCATCTCCAGCCGACTCACGACCTTGGCGAAGGATTTGGACTCGGGGTCCACGTCCACTACCACCAGCGCGTCGGGCCGGGTCCGCGTGGGCTCGAGGGTCACGACATAGGCGAGCGTCTCGGGCGGCGCTGCGATGGCCTGGCTGGGGGAGGGATAGAACGTCGGGTCGGGAAGCAGGGTAGGAGCGGTGCTGACCATGTGTACCTCCTCCGGGCGTACCCGTTGCTGGGAATGGAAGCCAGGAGCGATCGTCCTGGGGGGCATCATTGTGCACGTGAGGAGGGCTGTCAAGCGCGGAAGCCGTTTGCGCCGGTATGTGCCGTCGGAGCATTGTGCCCTTCTCGGTCGGGCCGGCCAAGCCTGCCCTTCCTTCGTCACCGCTCACCCCCGAGGCGGTCCGGCAGCGCTGGATCGGCCGAGGTCGCCGTGGCTGTCGCCGCAGGCCGACTGCTGGCCGCGGTCCGACGCCGGCAGCAGTCTCGCCACAAGAGTGTCACACCCGCTCAGTACTCTCCCCACCAGCCTGCAGCCCCCCATCACGAACCCGCCCATGTGGGCTGTCCGGGAACCGGTGGCTCCGGCTTCGTCAACATCGCGGTGACCCTCGACCGGCAGTAGGAGGCAGGAGGATTCCCGGACCCTGGGGCGCTTTCAGGCGCGAACTTGTGAGCGCCCGTCCGTGGGGCCACATTTATGGCCCCGTCCGATCACTCCCAGCACGGAACTCGCTTCTGGCCGCCAGCAGCCCGGTCGAAATCGTCCTTGCCCGCGACCCCCTCTTGCTCCTGGAGCGAGCCGCGGAGGCGTTCCTTACCCCAATTCCCGCCACGCCCGCCCAGCCGTTTCCCTCGCCGCCGTACCTTCTGGCTCTGCGCCAGGGCGGGCTGCGCGACGACCTGATCCGCCTCGCGAGCGAGCGCGGCGTTCCCGGATGGTTCGACCCCCCGCTCTGCACGTTCCAGGAGCTGCCAGCTCGGCTCGGCGGCACGGGACGGGAGCCGTGCCACGACTTCGAGCGGGCGGTAATCCTGGGCGGGGTGTTGCGACAGATCGGGGGCGATGTGTTCGGGCGCCTTCAGCGACCGCAGGATTTCATTGGAGCCCTCGACCGATTGTTCGGCGACCTGGTCACTGAAGGCGTCGAGCCGGCGCAGCTCCGGGCGGCGCTCGAGTCGCGGGGGGAGCGGGACGGTTTCGAGCGCAGCCGGGACGCCGAGCTGCAGCTGATCTACTCGGAGTACGTGGCACGGCTCGCGGCCAGACGCCGGCGGGATGGCCGCGACGCAGTGCTCGACTGCGTGATGGCGATCGCCGCGAACCCGGCGGGGCTGGCGGAAGGTCTCCAGGGGAGGCGGGAGATCCGGCTGTTCGGGCTGCAGGACCTGCGCGGCGGCTGGCGCGCGCTGCTGCGCGCGCTGGCCGGCAGCGGAGTGCTGGACCGCATCATCGTCTATACCTCGGAGGAGCTGGGGCTGGGGTTGGATCCCGCGCCCAGCGTAACGAGACTGGGAGAGCGGGACGGGCTCGCCGGCGGCCTCTTCAACCCGCCGGTGGGGCCATTGCGGGCCGAGCGCAGCGAAGCCTCCGTGACGCTGGTTTCCGCCCCCGATGTCGAGCGGGAGCTGGAGGACGTGGCCCGGCGCGTGCGCAGTCTCGCGGACCAGGGGGTCCCTCTCCACCGCATCGCGGTGATCGCCCGGCAGGCGCGCCCGTACGTCGATCTCGCTATCGCTGCTCTGGACCGGTTCGGCGTTCCCGCCACCGCGCGTCGCCGGATCGCCTGGAGTGAGATCCCGGTGATCCGAGCCGTGCGCGCGCTGCTCGCCGCCGCGGCCGAGGGGTGGACCCGCCATGGTCTCGCCGAGCTGGCCGAGCAGCCGTACTTCTGGAACGAGCTCGATGTACGACTGGTGAACTACGCGGGATTCCGCCGCCGGCTTCGCGGGCTCGAGGCCTGGCGGCGCGCGCTGGAGGGAATCGCCCAGGAGGCCGCCGCACAGGAGGAGCGCGAGGCCCGCGGTGAGGAGACCGACGAGCGGCGTGCTCCGCTGCCCCCCGCCGCACGGGCGCGTGACGCCGCCGTGGGATTCACCGCCTTCGCCGCCCGTGCCGCCGCGCTGGACGCGTCCCGCACGCTCAATGAGTGGCTCTCCTGGCTTCGCGACTTCCTGCACGCCGACCCCTGGGAGATGGAGAAGAGAATCTGGCGGGTGCCTGCCTCCCGCTACGACATCGCCCGTCTGGACCTCGCGGGGTGGCGCGGCCTCACCCAGCTGGTGGACGACTGGTGCAGCACGCTGGAGGAGTGGGGTGGCAGCGAGATCCAGCTCCCTCCTGAGGGCTTCTACCGCCAGTTCCTCGACCTGCTCGACGGCGACGCCGCGCTCTGGACGCCGACGCAGCGTGGCGTGCAGGTGCTCGAGGCACTGGCCGCGGCGTACCGATCCTTCGATCACGTTTTCCTCGTGGGGCTCGAGGCCGGTCGGTTCCCGCTGCCCGCGCCCACCTCGCCCATCCTCGACGATCGCGAGCGGGACGCGCTCTCGGCCGCGGGCCTGCCGCTCGATGCGCGGTCGGTGTGGGATGCGCGGGAGCGTGAGCTGTTCCGAGTGCTCGTCGCCGGGGCGCGACATTCCCTCACCGTCTCCGCCTCGCTGCACGACACCGCGGGTCGTGAGGTGGTACGCTCCGCGTTTCTCGAGGCGCTGAGTGACGTGGCGCGGCCGGCCGAAGCGGAGATTCCCTGCTCCACGGTCCTCACGGCTGGAGCGCGGCTCGCGGAAGGGGCAGGGCGCGACCGAGCCGCCGGCCTCGCCCGGATCGAGTGGGACCGGCAGCGGCAGGACCTCTCTCCTCACGCGGGTCTTATCGAGAGCCCCGCCATGCAGGCGCACGTCGCCGAGCTGCTCGGCGAGTCCCGGGTCTGGAGCCCGACCCAGCTCGAATCCTACGCCAAGTGTCCCTGGGCCTATTTCTCGGGCCGGCTGCTCCGGCTCGACCGGCTGGAAGACCCCGACGAAGAGATGGATGCCGCCACCCGCGGGGCCCTGCTGCACGACGCGCTGACACGGTTCTTCGGGCACGCGGCGGCAGCTGGCGGATCGCCGGTCCTGCTGCGTGCCGAGGAAGAAGAGCGGATTCTCCAGCTCGCCGATCAGGCGCTGGACGAGACCCTGGCCGAGGCACGGGGCAAGAGGTGGCTGGGGAGCGAGCTGCTGCTCGAGCCCAAGCGGCTCGAGCTCAGACGGATTCTGCGCGGTTATCTCCGCTGGGAGATGGAGCTGAACGAGAGTCTGTTCATCTCCGGGAAGGGAGGCAAGCCCAAGCGGGTACGCACCGGGGTCAAGGCCCATGAGGAGGCGCTCGGTGAGATCGAGTTCGAGCGCGACGGTGTCCGCATCCGGTTCCGGGGATTCGTGGACCGGGTGGAGGTCGGGGTGGACGACCGCTTCGACGCATCGGGCTATGTGGCGGCGGTGGATTACAAGACCACCGTCTACTCCTGTCCCGGGGCCGGGAAAGGAGCGGCCTGGGTGGATGGCGTGGTGCTCCAGGTGCCGCTCTACGCCTATGCGCTGGCCAGTAAGATGGCGGGGTGCCGCGCGATCCGGGTGGAGTACCGGGCCCTCAAGAAGCCGCAGGCGGTGCACTCTCTCGAGCTGTTCACTTTCGACCAGAGCCTGGGAGGGGCCAGGCTGGACCCGAAGGCGCAGGCCAAGCTCGACGCGGCATTGGATGCCGTGGTCAACCACGTGCGCGCCGCCCGTTCCGGTGCCTTTCCGGTGCGGCCGGCACCGTCGTGCAAGTGCCCCGGGTTCTGCCACGCGCTCGAGATCTGCCGCGTGCCCGGCGGGCCCGACACGGGAGGGTGGTAGTGGCCACCCCAACGCCCTCCCAGCTCGCGGCCATGACCTCGGCGGACGAGCACGTCCTGGTGTCCGCCGGCGCCGGGACCGGGAAGACGACTACGGTGGTGGGGCGCATACTCTACCTCCTGGGCGTGCCCGTCGAGGGCCGCCGGATCGCCGAGCCGGTAGGGCTTCGGGACATCGCCGCCATCACATATACCAATGCCGCGGCCGCGGACTTGAAGCGCAAGCTCCGCGAGCAGCTCCGGGAGCATGGCCGGCGCGACGAGGCATACGAGATCGATGCCGCCCGGATCGGGACGATCCACGGCTTCTGCGGAGCCATCCTTCGCGAGTTCGCCCTGCGCATCAGGCGGAACCCGGGCGCGCGGGTGATGGAGGAAGGCGAGTCCTCCGCGCTCGCGGTGGAGGCCATCCATGAGTCGCTGCTCACAACGCTCGAGCGCCGGAGTGTGCCCGACCTGAACGAGCTGTTCGCCCGGTATGAGGTCGCCAAGGTGAAGGAGTGGACGAGGCTCCTCGTCGGAGACTCGGCCCGGCTCCGCCGCTTCGCCGCGCGCCGGGACGAGCTGGACCGCCCTACGCGCGCGCTGGTGGACTTCGCGGTCATCGCCCAGAGGGAGGTCGAGCGTCGGCTCATCGATGCCGGCGCTCTCGACTTCGACCGCATGATCGTCTGGACCCACGAGCTGCTCGCGGGAGACGAGAGCGTGCGGCTCACCCTTCAGCGGCGGATCCGAACCCTGATCGTAGACGAGTTCCAGGATGTGGATCCGAGCCAGCGGGACATCGCCTATCTTCTCGGCGCGCCCCACGA
>DASUSR010000327.1:0-18081 GCA_036375015.1 Gemmatimonadales bacterium | reverse complement strand
CCGCCCAGTCGAGCGCCTCGAGGTCGGGCGCGCGGGCCCGCCACTCCAGATGGTGGCGCAGCTCGTGGGTGAGCGTCTCCCAGGCCTCCTCCCGCCAGTCGAAGCCCTCTCGCATCCCCGCGAGCGCGCGGAACGAGCCGTGGTACAGCACGATCCGGCTCTGCACCCCCTCCGGCGAGCCCTCGCCCGTGGGCAGGGGGACGCACTCACCCAGGGTGAAGATCTCGTCCCGCTCGGGGTGGGCCACGGTCCGCGGCGACACGACGATCTCCGCCACACCGGCCAGGAAGTCGGCGGGCAGCTCGTCGGTCATCCGGCGGACCATGGACTCGAAGTCGGACAGGCGCACGGCGCGGGGCTACTCCGCCAGTCGGCTCCCGAGATACTCCGCCACCCGGTCCAGGGCCACCCGCTCCTGCTGCATCGAATCGCGGTGGCGGATCGTGACGGTGCGATCGGTGAGGGTCTCCCCATCCACCGTGATGCCGAACGGGGTCCCGGCCTCGTCCATCCGCCGGTAGCGGCGCCCGATCGCGCCGCTGTCGTCATAGAAGCTGGGGTAGCGACGCTTGAGGTCGTGGTACAGCTCGACGGCCACCTCGGGCATCCCGTCCTTCTTCACCAGCGGGAAGATCCCGGCCTTGATGGGGGCCACGGCGGGGTGGAAGCCGAGCACGACGCGGGTCTCGCCTTCGACCTCCTCCTCGCGGTAGGCATCGACCAGCAGCGTCAGGGTGACCCGGTCGGCGCCGGCGGAGGTCTCCACGATGTAGGGGACGTACCGCTCGTTCGCGGCCTGATCGAAGTAGTCCAGCTTCTTCCCGGAGTACTCCTGGTGCCGGCCGAGATCGAAGTCGCCCCGGTTGTGGATTCCCTCGATCTCCTGCCAGCCGAAGGGGAACTGGTACTGGATGTCGTAGGCAGCGCGGGCATAGTGGGCCAGCTCGTCCGGCCCGTGCTGGTGCCACTGCAGCCGCGCAGGCGTGAGCCCGAGGTCACGGTGCCACTGCATCCGCCACTCGCGCCACCGCTCGAACCACTCGGCGTCGGTGCCGGGCTTCACGAAGAACTGCATCTCCATCTGCTCGAACTCGCGGGTGCGGAAGATGAAGTTCCCGGGAGTGATCTCGTTGCGGAACGCCTTCCCGATCTGCGCGATGCCGAAGGGGATCTTCTGTCGCGAGCTCTGGAGCACGTTCAGGTAGTTGACGTAGATCCCCTGCGCGGTCTCCGGTCGGAGGTAGACCACCGCGGCCTGTTCCTCCACCGGCCCCATGAAGGTCTTGAACATCAGGTTGAACAGGCGGGGCTCGGTGAGGGTGCCGCGGCTGCCGCAGACGGGACACTGCGCGTCGGGCTGGCCGGGGGTGCCCTTGATCCGCGGGTCGTCGGCCCGGAAGCGGTTCTTGCACTGCCGGCAGTCCACGAGCGGATCGGTGAAGCCGGCCACGTGGCCCGACGCCTCCCACACCCTGGGATGCATGAGAATGGCCGCGTCGAGCCCCTCGATGTCGTCGCGGGCGTGCACCATGGCCCGCCACCAGCGGTCCTTCACGTTCTTCTTGAGCTCGACCCCGAGCGGACCGTAATCCCACACCGAGCCCAGCCCGCCGTAGATCTCGGAGGACTGGAAGACGAAGCCCCGGCGCTTGCAGAGGGAGACCAGCTTGTCCATCACGGTGGTGTCGGCCATCGCATCGATCGGTATGAGGGGTGGGTCTGGCGAACCGGGGAAGATAGGCCGGCAAGCGAGCCCGAGGAAGCGGGCGGGCGCCGCCGCGGGCCGCCTCGCGATTCGCGTCCCTTCCCGCCCCCGGTGCCCGCTTCGGCTTCGGTATCGGCTTGTAACTTACTGGTATAGAATAGTTTAATAGTGGACCCTCGGCGGCAGAGATCTTGCCGATCTCGGCACCGTCCTCTCCCTGGGTGCCTCGTGCCGGTATCGAGTACCGACGGCGGTCCGCGCGGCCGCCGGCTCCGCTTCACATCACCCGCCGTCCCGCCCCCACGCACCGGGGCGTCGCGGTGACCTCGACGGCGCCCTCTCGCCATGTGGCGACGCTCGCCCGGGAGCTCTCCGACTTCCTGGTCGAGTTCTCGATCGTGCTGCACAAGCGCGCCATGTATCCCTCCGGCCATCCGCACCTGCAGGAGTCCGCCGCGCGTTTCGTGAGCCGGCTGGAATCGCTGCTCGCCCTGCGGGAGACGGTGGTGGTCGGCGTGGCCCGCAACCAGCTCATCATCGGCGGGGTCGCCACCGATCCGCGGAACGCGTTGCTGAGCGACCTCGCGCGCCGGCTGCACCGCCACCGCGTCGCCTCGCTGCGAATGGCGCGGGGCGCCTCCCTCACCGAGGTGGACGACCTGCTCGGCTGCCTCACTGCCGACCCGGCGGGAGACGCCGGACCGCTCGGCATGCAGCCCGCGCGTGGCGAGCGCTGGCGCCACATCCAGATCCAGCCGCCCGAGCTGGGCCGGCTGCTGCTCGACGAGCAGTCGGCAGAGGAGGCGGGAAGCGCGCCCGGCGGGGAGCTGTGGCTCGGGCTCGCCAACCTGGCGCTCGCCGGCGACGGCGTGCCGGCGGAGGAGAGCGACGACCCGCTGATCGTCGCCCGGGCGATCGACGCGCAGACGGGCCAGGTCGAGTACGACCGCGTCGTGCTCGACTACCTGGGCCAGATGGCGGAGGAGATGTCGGGCCGGGCGGGAGCCTGGGAGCCGCGGATGCGCGAGCGGGTCTCCCGCCTCGTGGCCTCGCTCCACCCGCAGACCCTGCGGCGGCTGCTCGAGGCGGGCGCGGATCACGCCGAGCGGCAGCGGTTCGCCCTGACGGCGGCGGAGGTACTCGCGGTGGACGCCGTGGTGGAGGTGCTTGAGGCCGCGGCCGCGACGACGGGCCAGTCCATCTCGAGCCACCTCCTGCGGCTGCTCCACAAGTTCGCGCAGCAAGCGGACCAGGCCGTCGGCCCGACGAAGATCGAGGCCGAGTCGGTGCTGCGGCAGAACGTCGCGCGGCTGATCGCCGATTGGGCGCTGGAGGATCCCAATCCGGCGGAATACACGGCGGTGCTTGACGGGCTGGTCCAGGCCTCGCCCAAGCGCGCGGCGCCGGACGTCGAGATGGAGGGCTGCGAGCCCGAGCTGGTGCTGCAGATGGCGCTGGAGGCCGGCGCGGTCGGTCCTCGGATCACCGCCGCCGTGGACGCGATGCTCGCCGCGCGGCAGGTGCCCCGCGTGACCGAGCTCCTGGCCGCCGCGCCCTCCCAGGCCGCGGCCGAGCCGCTCTGGCAGCACGTCGCCTCGCCCGCGCGGCTCCGGGCCGAGCTGGCGGCGACCCCGGTGGACTTCGCGGCGGTCCAGGCGCTCGCGCTGCGGTTGGGAGCCGCGGCGGTGGAGCCGCTGCTGGAGGTGCTCGAGGCCACCCATCACCGCTCCACCCGCGCGCGGGCGCTCCAGCTGCTCATCGCCATCGGCCCCGCGGCGGTGATCCCGGCGGCGGCTCGCCTGCCCAAGGCGCCCTGGTACGTGCAGCGCAACCTCCTGACGCTGCTTCGGGTGCTCAAGGGATGGCCGCAGGGGTTCTCGGCCGTGCCCTACGCGCTGCACCAGGACCACCGGGTGCGCCGGGAAGCCTACAAGCTGCTGCTGGAGTACCCGCTGTACCGCGTCTCGGCGATCAACCACGGCCTGGCCGACCCCAACAACTCCATCGTGCACTTCATCCTGCGCGCGGCGCTCGGCGCCTGCCCCCCGGAGGCGCAGCCGGCGCTCCAGCGGTTCATCACGGACCGGAGCCGTCCTGCCGAGCTCCGGGCGCTGGCGGTGCGGATTCTCGGCGAGGCTGCCGGGGCCCGCGGCATACCCCAGCTGGTCGGGCTGACCGGCGCCCGCCGGACCCTCTTCGGATGGCGCCTCGCCGACAAGTCGCCCATCACCCTGGCGGCCCTGAACACGCTGGCGCGCTACTGGGCGGGGCATCCGCAGACCGCCGGCCTCCTCGCTCTCGCCCGGCGACACCCTGACCCCGACATCCGGCTGGCGGCCCGGGCACGCTTCGCATGAGCGATCCGGCCGCCTTCCTGACCGCCTTCACCCGCGCCTTGGCCACCCTGGGCCACTACGGCGAGGGGCATCCGGCTTCCGCCAGGGCCGCCGAGTCCGCCTACGGGCGGCTCCGCGACCTGCAGGCCGGCGCCGGCCGCGCGGAGTTCACCTTTCTCCCGGGCGAGGTGTTGTTCGGGCGCGACCTGCTGCCCGAGCTGGAGCAGTGGGAGTGGAGCGGGAGGCTGGCCGCGGCGGGAGTCGAGCGGCTGGAGGTCACCGGGCCGGTGGAGGAGGACAACTTCGCGCGCTTCCTGTCCCACGTGGCGGGGGTGCTCGGGCTCAGCACGGACCCGCGCGCCGAGCTGTGGCAGTCGGGCGCATCGGCCATCCGGATCGGGCGGGTCCGGGTGGGTGGGGTTGAGCCGACGCCGGAGCCCCGCGCCATCGCGACACTGGCGTACACTCTGAAGGAAGAGCGGGACGCGGTCTCCTTCCTCCATCAGGAGGTCGAGACCGGCGGGCAGCTCCCCCTGCTCGAGGCCTATGGCGTGGTGCGCTCGCTCTCGCTCGCGATGCACGGCGGCCAGGCGATGATGGTCCCCCTGCTCGAGCTCAAGGAGTTCGACCAGTACACCACCACCCACTCGATCAATGTCTCGGTGCTCACGATGGCCCTCGCCGAATTCCTCGAGCTCGGTCCTGCCACCGTGCGGGCGTTCGGGCTGTCCGGGCTGCTGCACGACCTGGGAAAGGTGCGGATCCCGCGCGAGATCCTTACCAAGCCCGGCCGGCTGACCCTGGAGGAGCGCCGGGTGATCGAGGCGCACCCGGTGGACGGCGCCCGCATGCTGCTGGAAGGGACGGAGCCGCTCGACCTGGCCGCGGCGGTGGCCTACGAGCATCACCTCTGCCTGGACGGGCGCGGCTATCCCCGGCTGCACTATCCCCGGAGCGCCCAGTACGCCAGCCGCCTGGTGCACGTCTGCGACGTGTACGACGCGCTGCGCACGCGGCGCCCCTACCGCGACGCCTGGACCTCGGGCGAGGCGCTGGAGTACATCCGGGCGCGGTCGGGGAGCGAGTTCGATCCGGTCATCGCCGCGGCATTCACCGAGATGATGCGCACCTGGGACGGCCGCATCGCCATCCAGGCGGCCTGAGGCCGCTTACCCCGCCGCGCGGCGCGCTTGCCGGCGCTGGACGAAGTCGCGCACGATGAGCTCGCCGTGGCCCCGGGCGTTCTCGATGAACAGCCGGTTGGCGTCGTTGCCGCTGGCGATGACCCCGGCGAGGTAGCAGCCGGGCACCGGCGTGGCCATGGTGCGCTCGTCGTGGGTGGGAATGCCGGTGAGCGGATCGACCGGCACACCGAGCCGCTGGAGCATGGCGGTGTCGGCGTGGTAGCCGGTCATGGCGAGAACGGCGTCGGCCGGCAGCCGTTCCACCGTCCCCGTGGGCTCGTGCACCACCTCGACGTGGGTGGGCGTGATCGCCCGTACCCGCGAGCGCCACCGCACGCCGATACTGCCCTCCTTCACCCGGTTGGTGATGTCGGGAAGCACCCACGCCTTCACCGTGCGGTCGAATCCCTCGCCGAAGTGCACCAGGGTCACCGCTGCCCCGGCCCGCCAACACTCGAGGGCCGCGTCCACGCTGCTGTTCCCGGCGCCGATGACGACGACCCGCCGCCGCCAGAAGGGGTGGCCCTCGGTGAAGTAGTGGACCACGTGGGGCAGCTCCTCGCCCGGGACGCCGAGGAAGTTGGGATTGTCGTAGTAGCCCGTGGCGAACACCACCGCCGCGGCGCGATAGCTCCGGGTGTCGTGCGCCCGCTGGACCGACACGGCGAAACGGCCGTCGGCCTCGCGGGTGACGGCGACGACCTCCTCACCCGGCCGCACGTCGAGCTCGAAGTGCTCCGCCACCCGGCGGTAGTAGATCAGCCCGTCCCGCCGGGTGGGCTTCTCTCCGCTGGCGATGAACGGGATGCCCCCGATCTCGATCCGCTCGGGAGTGGAGAAGAAGGTCATCCCGAGCGGGTAGCGCTCGAGGGTAGAGACCACCGTCCGGCGGTCGAGCAGCACGCACGAAAGGCCCGCCTGCTTCGCCGCGACCCCGACGGCGAGCCCGCACGGGCCGGCGCCGATGACGAGAATGTCGGTGGACTCCATTGTAGCCCTCGGATGCGGCGTGAAGGGTGAAGGGTGAAGAGTGAAGGGGAGGATCGGGGCGGCTCCCCTTCACCCTTCACGCTTCACTCCTCTCTTACCTCGATGATCTGGTCCCGCCGGGTCCCCACGCTCACGTACCGCACCGAGACGCCGGAGAGCGCCTCGAGACGGTCCAGGTAGGCCCGCGCCGCGGGCGGCAAGTCGGCGAGGCGACGCGCGCCCTCCGTCGGCTGCTGCCAGCCCGCGTGGGTCTCGTACACCGGCCGAACCCGGCCCAGCGCCTCCGCCTCCGCCGGCATCTCGTCGTGGCGCTCGCCGTCGAGCTCGTAGCCCACGCACACCGGGATCTCGGCGAAGCCGTCGAGCACGTCCAGCTTGGTGACGGCGAGATCGGTGAGACCGTTCACCCGCGCCGCGTAGCGCACCACGGTCGCGTCGAACCAGCCGCAGCGCCGCGGGCGGCCGGTCACGGCGCCGAACTCGCCTCCCACCTGGCGCAGTCGCTCGCCGTGCGGGCTGCCGGCCTCGGTGGGCAGCGGCCCGTTCCCTACCCTGGTGGTGTACGCCTTCACCACGCCGAGCACCGCGTGGATCAGGGTGGGCCCGATGCCTGCTCCCACCGCCGCGCCGCCGGCCGTGGTGTTGGAGCTGGTGACGAAGGGATAGGTGCCGTGGTCCACGTCGAGCAGCGAGCCCTGCGCACCCTCGAGCAGGACCCGCCGGCCCTCGCGGACCGCGCGATAGACCATCAGCCCGGCATCGGTGGTGAGCGGCAGCAGCCGCGGCGCGAGCCGCTCGAGCAGCTCGGTGTGCTGCTCCACCGAGGCGCGCTCCGGCACCCCCATCATCTCGAGCAGGCGGTTGGCGCGCTCGACCCGCTCCGCCAGCAGCGGGCGGGCGCAGTCCAGCCGCCGCAGGTCGGTCACGCGGATCCCGCGGCGGCCGTACTTGTCCTCGTACGCCGGACCGATACCCCGGCCCGTGGTGCCGAGCTTCTGGCTCTTGTCGCTCGCCGCGTCGAGCAGCTTGTGGTAGGGCAGCACCAGGTGGGCCCGGTCGGAGACGTAGATCCGGCCGGTGGTGTCGATGCCGCGCCCGGCGAGCTGGTCCAGCTCGCCGAAGAAGGTCTCGGGATCGAGCACCACCCCGTTGCCGACCACGCAGACCACCCCTTCATGCAGGATGCCCGAGGGGATCTGGCGCAGGATGAACTGGGTCTCGCCGATGACCACGGTATGACCCGCATTGGCGCCGCCCTGGTAGCGGACCACGAGGTCGGCGCGCTCGGCGAGTACATCCACCAGCTTGCCCTTGCCCTCGTCGCCCCACTGCGCTCCCACCACCACCACGGTGGCGGTTTCGCGGTCGAACATGTCGGCTTCTCCGGGTCAACGAAAAAGGCCCCTCGCGGGGCCGGGGTCCTCGGGCAAACGTATGCGGGACCGTGACAAAGGTCAATTCGTCACGATGGCCCGTCCGGTCCGCTCGGCGAAGTCGAGCGAAAGCCCCTCGGGCACGTCGCGGGGGGTGTGAATGCGGCGCAGCGTGCCCCAGGTGAGCCGGCCGACGGTGATGGCCGCCGCACCTGCCCGGGCCAGAGGAAGGCTGTCCACCAGAATGCCGAGCGGCAGCCGGCGGGGCCGCACCGCGGCGCCCAGCCCGGCCACCCGCCGCGCGTACCTGGCCGCGAGGCCCGCGCCCCGCCGGTCGTGGCTCACCAGGTAGAGCTCCCCCTCCTGATCGATGGTGTCGAAGTTGACGACCTCGACCCCGGCCAGCCTCCGCGCCTCCACCTGGCCGAAGACCCGCGCCCCCACCAGCCCGAACTCCTCCGCCCCGGTGATGAGCACGCCGGTTGCGGGATCGTTCGCGGCGGCTGCCGCGGCGAGCACCGCGGCGATGCCGCTGCCGTTGTCCCGCGCGCCACGCGAGCGACCTCTGAGCCGGCCGCGGCCGGCTAGCGCGCCGGCCAGCACGGTGGCCGTGGCCGCGGCGGCCCCGAGCGCCAGCGGCACCGGACCGGCCAGCCGCAGCAGCACCGCCGCCGTGAGCGCGGCGATGGCGACCGCGACGGCCCACACCGCGACCAGCCGGCCCGCCATGGACTGGCCTTGTGCCTTGGTGTCCAGATGGGCCACGAGCCAGCGCTCGACCGGGCCGTCGCTCCGCCGCGCGATCAGGTTGGCGTCTTCCCGGGCCTCCCCGAGCGGCAGCCAGCCGAGACCGACACCGGCTGCGAGCACGCCAGTCGCTCCGAGCCCGGCCACCCAGACGAACGCCGCTCCCCAGGCCGGCACCGACGCGACCGTGAGGAGCGGCAGCAGCAGCAGCGCCAGGAGGCCCATCCCGGCTCCGAACAACGGGAAGCCGAGCAGGCTCGAGGGGTGGAACCGGAACCGCTGGGTTTCGACCCGGTAGCCCAGCGCCTCGAGGTGTTCGGCGACGATGCCCCTGGCCTCTTCCGCTGCGGGGGTGCCGGCCTCGCGCTCGAGCGCCAGGATCCGGCCCAGGGGGCCGTCGCTCAGCGGGCCCCCTGCTTGGCGGCCCGCTTGCCTGAGGGGGCGGCTGCCCCCACCGCCGCGGCGGCCCGCCCGGCCTCCTCGGTGACGAGGCCCGCCTCGACCAGCTCGCGCACATGCTGCTCGTACGTTTGGCTGCCCCCGCGGCGCGCCCCGTCGGCCATGATCCGGCGCAGCTCGCCCACGCGGGACTGGTCGCGGATGCACTCCCGCACGGCGGGAGTGGCGAGGAGCACCTCCACCGCCGCCACCCGCCCCTTCTCGCCCTTCTCGGGGAGCAGCTGCTGGGAGACGATGGCGCAGAGCGCCTCGGCGAAGCGCATCCGGGAGATCTCCCGCTCGTCCCGCGGCAGAGTCGCGATGACCCGCTCGATCGTGGTGACCGCGTCGGCCGTGGGCATCGAGGCGATGACCAGATGGCCGGTCTCGGCGCCCTTGATCGCGGTATCGATGGTGTCCACGTCCGCGATGTCGCCCAGTACCACCACGTCGGGATCCTGTCGCAGCGCGGCCCGGAGCCCGATCACCAGACTGTCGGTGTCCACCCCCACCTCGCGCTGGGTGATGGAGCAGCTCAGGTCGCGGTGGAGGAACTCGATCGGGTTTTCGACGGTGACCACGTGCTTCTGCTGGGTGCGGTTGATGTGGTGCACCATCGCGGCCACGGTGGAGCTCTTGCCGCTCCCGCTCACGCCCGTGACCAGCACCAGTCCACGCTCGGCCTCCGCGATCTGCTTGAGCACCTCGGGCAGCCGGAGCGATTCGATGGTGGGGACGGTGAACGGGATCACCCGCATGACGATCATGAACGACGAGCGCTGCCGGAGCACGTTCACCCGGAAGCGGCCGACGCCCGGCATCCCCCAGGAACAGTCGAAGTCGCGCAGCCGGTCGATGCGGGACCGGTCCTCCTCGCTGCTGATCAGCTTGAGCGCGATGGCCCGGGTCTGATCCGGCGTGAGCCGCTGCTTGGTGAGCGCCACCAGCTTGCCGTTGATCCGGGCACGAAAGACGTCGCCAGCCTTGATGTGCAGGTCCGACGCCCCGCGCTCGACCGCCGCCTTGATGATCTTCTCCACGGGGATTCCGATGAAAAGGGTGAGGAGACGGGCGAGCGGTCAGGCGGGCAGCCGGGCGGCCCGTCCGCCCGCCTGCAGGAACCCCATACGCTCCCGCACCTCGTACAGGGTCTCGCGGGCCATGCGCCGGGCGCTCTCGGCCCCGGCCGCCAGCAGCTCGTCCACCTCGCCGGGACGGCTCTTGAGCTCGAGCGCGCGCTCCCGGATCGGGGCGAGCACCCGGATCATGTTGTCGGCCAGCTCCCGCTTGCAGTCGAGGCAGCCCCACTTGGCGCCGCGGCAGTAGTCGGCCACCTTGGCCACCGTCTCCATCGGCGAGAAGTAGCGATGGAGATGGTAGATGTTGCAGATCTCCGGGTTGCCAGGGTCCTTCCGGGTCACCCGCGCCGGGTCGGTCATGGCCGGGCGGAGCTTCTGCCACACCTCCTCCGGCGTGTCCATGATCCCGATCGTGTTCCCCAGGCTCTTCGACATCTTCGCCTGGCCGTCGAGCCCCAGGATCCGCTTCGCCTCGGTGAGCAGGGGCTGCGGCTCGGGAAAGAAGTCCTCTCCGCCGCCGAACTGCGCGTTCCACTTGCGGGCGATCTCGCGAGCCAGCTCGAGGTGCTGGGTCTGATCTTCGCCCACCGGCACCAGGTCCGCCCGGTACAGGAGGATGTCGGCCGCCATGAGCACCGGATAGTTCAGCAGTCCCGCCGGGACGCTTTCGAACCGTTGCGACTTATCTTTGAACTGCGTCATCCGCTCGAGCTCGCCGATCGGCGTCACCGTGTTGAGCAGCCACTGCAGCTCGGAGTGCTCCGGCACGTGGGACTGGACGAACAGCGTAGAGCGCTGCGGATCGATCCCGCTGGCCAGGAGTCCGATGGCCATGTCCCGGGTACGCTGCGCCAGCGACTCGTGCTCGTAGCGTCCGGTGATGGCGTGCAGGTCCACCACGCAGTAGACGCACTCGTAGCTCTGCTGGAGGTTGACCCAGTTCTGAACCGCCCCGAGCCAGTTGCCGATGTGCAGCTCGCCCGAGGGCTGAATTCCGGAGAATATGCGCGGCATGCGGGGCAACATACCCGGTTCACCCGAGGCACACAAGATGGTGTCCGCCTTAGACTTACTGCACCTGTGCCGGACGGCTGCCGTACGGGCGGCGGACTATCTCCGGAGCGTCGAGCGGCCGCAGGACCCGGCCGGCTGGACCCTCAAGGGGAGCCGGGACTTCGTGACCGAGGTGGACCGGGCGGCGGAGTCGATCGTTTCCGAGGTGTTGCTGGCGGCGGAGCCCGGCAGCCGCATCGTGGGCGAGGAGCTGAGTCCCGAGCTCACCACCGAAGGGCTGGTCTGGGTGGTGGACCCCCTGGACGGCACCACCAACTTCCTGCACGGCTTTCCCTGCTACGCGGTGTCGGTGGCCGCGGCCGTGGACGGCGAGCTTCAGGCCGGCGTCGTCGTGCAGGTGCCTCGCAACGAGGTCTACTTCGCCTCACGCGGTGGCGGCGCGTGGCAGGACGAGCGGCGGCTCGCGGTCTCCGGCATCGACGACGCCGCCTTCGCGCTGATCGGCACGGGCTTCCCCTTCAAGGAGCTCTCCGAGCTGGAGGGCTATCTCGCGCAGCTGGCCCGGGTCTCCGCCCGGTCCAGCGGCATCCGGCGCCCGGGCTCCGCCGCGCTCGATCTCGCCGACGTGGCGGCCGGCCGGTTCGACGGGTTCTGGGAGCAGCGACTCTCGGCGTGGGATATCGCCGCCGGCATCCTCCTCATCCGCGAGGCCGGCGGTCTGGTCACCGATTTCACCGGCCGCGACATCGGCATCGAGCACACGGCGGTGGTGGCGGGGAATCCGGCGATCCATGGCTGGCTGCTCGAGGTCCTGAGTCCGGAGGAAACCCCATGATCGGCCCCACGGTCCCCGACGAGAACGCCACGATCGCGAACTGGGCGGAGGCCATCGCCGGGCCCGGCGCGGCGCCTGCCGGCGGCTCGGCCGCGGCGCTCTCCGGCGCGCTGGCCGCGGCCGCCGTGGAGCTCGTGGCCGGTCTGACGCTGGCGCGGGAGCGCTACGCCCCGGTGCACGAGCGCGCCGCCGCGGCGCGGCAGGCGGCCGGACGCCACCGGGCCGCACTCCTCTCGCTCGCCGGCCGGGACGCCGAGGCCTTCGCGGGCTTCGGGCGCGCACTGGCGCTGCCGCGCGGCAGCGAGGCCGAGCGGCGGGTCAGAGATGAGGCGAAGGCGGCGACGCTGCGCGACGGCGCCGGGATCCAGTTCGAGGTGCTGGGCGAAGTGGCCGGGGTGGCGGACCTGGCCGCCGAGCTGGCCGAGCACGGACTCGCCACGGCGCTGGGCGACGCGGCCGCCGCGGGCTTTCTCGCCGCGGGGGCGGCACGGAGCGCCTACTGGGCGGTGCGGTCCAACCTCCAGGATCTGTCCGGGGACCCTGCCGCCGGGTCGCTGGCCGCCGACGGGCTGGGACTGCTGGAGCGGGTGGAGGCGGCGGAGTGGCGGATCCGCCGCCTGGTGAACGAGCGGATCCGGTGAGCCTCAGGCGCGGGTGAGGATGCGGGGTCCGTTGCCGGTGATCGCGACGGTGTGCTCGAAATGCGCGGCCAGGCTGCCGTCCGCAGTCACGACGGTCCACTTGTCGGGCAGGGTGCGGGTGGTCGGGTCGCCGGCCGTGATCATGGGCTCGATGGCGAGCGTCATCCCCTCCTGCAGCCGGGGGCCCCGTCGAGGAGCGCCGTAGTTCGGCACCTGCGGCTCCTCGTGGAAGCGGGCACCGATCCCGTGCCCCACCAGCTCACGCACCACACCGAACCCCGCGTCCTCCGCCACCTGCTGCACCGCGTGCCCGATGTCCCCCACATGGTTGCCCAGCCGCGCCGCCGCGATACCGGCCGCCAGGCACTCCCGGGTGACCGCGAGGAGGCGCTCGGCCTCCGGCGAGATCGCTCCGACCGCCAGCGTCGTGGCGGAGTCGGCGTGGAGGCCTTCCAAGTGCACGCCGACGTCCACGCTCACGATGCTGCCTTCCTCGAGCACCCGCTTGCGCGAGGGGATCCCGTGCACGATCTCCCGGTCGATGGAGGTGCACAGCGTCTTGGGAAAGCCGTACAGTCCCTTGAAGGAGGGCGCGGCGCCGGGGTGCGAGCGGATGAAGCGCTCGGCCGCCGCGTCGAGGTCCTCGGTCGTCATCCCGGGGCGCAGGATCTCGCGCATGTGCGCCAGCGTCTCGGCGACGATGCGGCCCGCCCGGGCCATGATCTCGAGCTCCCGCGGAGACTTGAGCGTGACCACGCTACTTCCCGATCGTCCGGCGCACCCGGTCGGCGATCTCCTGGACGCTGCCGACGGCCGGGACCCGCCGGACCAGGTTGCGCTCCTCGTAGAACGCGAGCACCGGCGCGGTCTGCTCCCGGTAGGCGCGGAGCCGGGTGGCGATCGCCTCCGGATCGTCGTCGGCCCGCCCTTCGAGGGTGCGCCGGCGCTCGAGCCGCGCCAGGATCTCCTCGTCGGTCACCTCGAAGAACAGCACCGCGTCCATCCGCCGTCCCTTCTCGCTCAGGATGCGCTCCATCCCCTCGGCCTGGGGGATGGTGCGCACCACTCCGTCGAAGATGACGCCATGGGCCGCTTCCGGCTTGGCCAGCTCCTCGCGCACGATCCCCAGGATGATGTCGTCGCTGACCAGATGACCCGCCTCCATGACGGCCCGGGCCTGGAGCCCGAGCGGAGTACCGCGCTTCACCGCGTCGCGGAGCAGGTCGCCGGTGGCGAACTTGGGCAGCCCGAGGGCTTCGGCCAGGATGGCGCCCTGGGTGCCCTTGCCGGCCCCGGGAGGGCCCATGAGGAGGATGTCCATGCGTGATTCCGGAAAAGGCGGGAAGGGTGAAGGGTGAAGGGTGAAGAGGTCGCCGAGCGCGCTCCCCTTCACCCTTCACGCTTCACCCTTCCCGAGGTTCACATAAACCGCTGCTGCCGGCCCCGGAACTTCACCCGCCCGGTCTTCATGAAGCCGTCGTACTTCCGCAGGGTGCGGTGCTGCTCCACCTGGGCGATGGTGTCGAGCAGCACGCCCACCACGATCAGCACGGAGGTCCCGCCGAAGCCGAGGTTGGGGATGTTGAACCAGTTGGACACCAGGATCGGCAGGATGGCCACGCCGGCGAGGAAGAGGCCGCCGGGCAGGGTGATCCGGCCCAGCACCCCGTCGATGTAGTCCGCCGTGCTGGCGCCCGGCTTCACCCCGGGGATGAACCCGCCCTGCTTCTTCAGGTTCTCCGCCAGGTCCACCGAGTTGAAGATGATGGACGTGTAGAAGTAGCTGAACAGCAGGATCATCGCGGCGAAGGTCAGGTTGTAGGGCCAGTCGCCGGGGGTGAAGAAGTTGGCTACGTCCTGCAGCACGGGGTTCTGGGTGAAGCTCGCCAGCGTGCCCGGCACGATGATGATCGTCTGGGCGAAGATGATGGGCATCACGCCGGCGGTGATGAGCCGGATGGGGATGAAGGTCTTCTGTCCCTCCCGGATGCGCCCGCGGCCCATGACCTTGCGGGGGATCTGGATGGGGATCCGCCGCGCCGCGATCGTCATGGCCACCACGGCCGCCACCACGCCCACCAGGATGATGAGGAACGCCACCGCGCCGAAGGTGCTGACCACCCCGCTCTGCACGAACTGGATCAGCTGGAGCGTGCCGGGCCAGAGCCCCTCGAGGATGGAGAACGTGATGAGCAGGCTCATGCCGTTGCCGATCCCGCGCTCGGTGATCTGCTCGCCCAGCCACATCACGAAGATCGCCCCGGCGGTGAGGGTCACCACCATGATGAGACGCGAGGCGAAGCCGGGATTGGGAATGGCCCCGGGGATCGACTCGGTGAACAGGGCGAAGGTGTAGGCCTGGGAGAGCGAGATGGCCACGGTGAGGTACCGGGTCCACTGCGTGATCTTCTTCTTGCCCTCCTCGTCCTTCTGCATCTTGCCGATGGACGGCGCGATGCCGCCGGCCAGCTGGAAGATGATGGAGGCCGAGATGTAGGGCATGATCCCCAGCGCGAACACCGTCGCGCGGGAGAGGCCGCCGCCCAGGGCGTCGTACAATCCGAAGAACCCGGCGGCGGCGGAGTTCCGGATGAAGTCGGCCAGCGCGGTGACGTTCACCCCCGGGGCGGCGATGTGGGCGCCGACCCGGTAGATCACCAGAGCGAGCAGCGTGAACAGCAGCTTCCGCTTGAGCTCGTCGTCGATGGCCAGATTGGGGACGCGGGGTGTGGTCATTACCCCTCGATGCTGCCGCCGGCCGCCTCGATCTTCGCGCGTGCCGACGCGGAGAGTGCCACGCCGCGAACGGTGTAGGCCCGGTCGGCCTCACCGCTGCCCAGCAGCTTGACGGGGGTGTCCACCTTGCTCACCAGCCCGGCCGAGTAGAGCGTCTCGGGGCTCACCTCGGTGCCGGCGACCTTCTTGAGGTCGGCCAGGTTGACCGGCTGGGC
Source organism: Gemmatimonadales bacterium (assembly GCA_036375015.1). Lineage (GTDB taxonomy): Bacteria > Gemmatimonadota > Gemmatimonadetes > Gemmatimonadales > GWC2-71-9 > CAVVWJ01. The sequence continues at coordinate 2,788 of DASUSR010000327.1, read as the reverse complement.
GGTCACCTTGAACGGGTTGGTGAAGCCCCGCTTGGGCAGCCGCCGGTACATCGGCATCTGGCCGCCCTCGAAGCCCGGGTTGGTCTGCCCGCCGGTGCGGGCCTTGTGGCCCTTGTGGCCCTTGCCCGAGGTCTTCCCGAGGCCCGATCCGGGACCCCGCCCGACCCGCTTGCGGGGCCGGGTGGAGCCCGGCGCGGGCGCCAGGGTCGACAGGGTGATCTTGTCAGCCATCGCTACTCCGAAATCCGTGAAAAGTGAGGCGGGAAGAGCGAACGGGCGTCAGGGGGGAACCCCTCACCCTTCACGCTTCACGCTTCACGCAGGTGTTACCTCGACCAGGTGCCGGACCTTGTACAGCATGCCGCGGATGGACTCGGTGTTCGACACCTCCACCGTCTGCTGATGGTGCCGGAGCCCGAGCGCCGCGAGCGTGCGGCGCATGGTGTCCGGGTGCCCGATGGCGGAGCGGATCTGCTTCACCTCGAGCCGCGCCGCGGCCGACTCGGCCGGAATCTCGGCCGCGTGGTGCGCCGGACCCTGCCGGCCCACCACAGGATTGCGTCCCATCGTCAGCTCCTCTGCCGCGGCTTGTAGGCGATCTGGTCGAGCTCCACGCCGCGCTCCCGCGCCACCTGGCGGGCCGACACCAGGCGGCTCAGGCCGTTCATGGTGGCCCGCACCATGTTGTGCGGGTTGGTGGAGCCCAGGCTCTTGGTCAGGATGTCGGTGAGACCGGCGCACTCGAGCACCGCGCGCACCGGCCCTCCGGCGATGACGCCGGTACCGGTGGCCGCCGGCTTGAGCAGCACCCGCCCGGCGCCGTGCTCGCCCACCACCTCGTGGGGGATGGTGGAGCCGGTCTTGGGCAGCTCGACCATGGCGCGCTTGGCGGCTTCCACCGCCTTGCGCACCGCCTCGGACACCTCGTTGGCCTTGCCGGTGGCGATGCCGACCTTGCTCTTGCCGTCGCCCACTGCCACCAGCGCGTTGAACGAGAAGCGCCGGCCGCCCTTCACCACCTTGGCCACGCGGTTGATCGCGATGACGTTCTCGACGTGGTCGCTGCCATGATCGCGGTCGCCCCGGTCGCGCCGGGGGCCGCCCCGGCCGCGATCGCCCCGCTCGCCGCCGCGCCCCCGGCCTCGGCCGCCGCGCTGGGTCGGCTCGCCGGCCGGGCGCTCCGCGGTGGCGGGCGCCTCACCCTCCGCCGGGCCCGGCGTGGTGGTCGTGGTCTCGTCTGCCATTTAGAACTCCAGTCCGCCTTCGCGCGCGCCGTCGGCGACGGCCTGCACGCGACCATGGTAACGGTACCCGGCGCGGTCGAACACCACCCGGGTAATGCCGGCCGCCTTGGCCTTGCCGGCGATCAGCTTGCCTACGGCCTTGCCGCGGGCCACCTTGCCGGCGCCGTCGGTCTCGGTCCCCTCGCTCGCGTCGCTCACACCGATCAGGGTCACGCCGCGGTCGTCGTCCACCAGCTGGGCGTAGATGTGCTTGAGCGACCGGAACACCACCAGCCGGGGCCGCTCGGCGGTGCCCGTCACCTTGCGCCGCACCCGGAGGTGGCGGCGGCGGCGAAGCTGGCTGCGCGTCTTGGGAGCGTGGATGGTACGCATGCTCACTTGGCTCCTGTCTTGCCGGCCTTGCGGCGGACCTGCTCACCCTGGTAGCGGATGCCCTTCCCCTTGTACGGCTCCGGCGGGCGCACCTGGCGCAGCTCGGCCGCCACCTGGCCCACCACTTCCTTGTCCGCTCCCTCGACCTTGACCACGGTGTTGTTCTCCACCGAGATCTTGATCCCCTGGGGCGCCTCGTACTTGACCGGGTGGGAGTACCCCACGATGAGGTTCACCCCGTACGGCTTGGCCTCGGCCTTGTAGCCGACGCCCTGGATCTCCAGCGTCTTCACGTAGCCCTTGGACACTCCGTCCATCATGTTCTGCACCAGGGTGCGGGTGAGGCCGTGCAGCGACTTGTGCCGCTTGTCCTCGCTGGGCCGGGCCACCGTGATCTGGTTGTCGGCCAGCGCCAGCTGCATTTCCGGGTGGAACGTCCGGCGCAGCTCACCCTTGGGCCCCTTGGCGCCCATGGTGCTGCCCTGGAGCTCCACGGTGACCCCCGTCGGCACCGCCACGGGCTTCTTGCCGATCCGCGACATCGCCCCTCCTACCAGACCACGGCGAGGAGCTCGCCGCCCAGGTTCGCGCTGCGGGCCTCGCGGTCGGTCATCAGCCCCTTGGGGGTGGACACGATCGCCATGCCCAGGCCGTTCTTCACCCGCGGCAGCTCCCGGCACTTGACGTAGCGCCGGAGCCCCGGCGTGGACACCCGCCGCAGCTCCCGGATCACCGGCAGCTCATTGTGGTACTTCAGGTACAGCCGCAGCACGCCGTGGCTGCCGTCGTCGAGGACCTTGTAGTCCGCGATGTAATGATTGTCCCTCAGCAACCGGGCGACCTCGGCCTTCAGCTTGGACACCGGCATGTCGACGCGCCGATGGCCCGCCGAGCAGGCGTTCCGGATGCGGGTGAGCATATCCGCGACGGGATCTGTCAGGCTCATTCCCTCGTTCCCCTTACCAGCTGGCCTTGCGCACGCCCGGGATTTCTCCCCTCAGGGCGAGCTCACGGAAACAGATACGGCACAGGCCGAACTTCCGCAGCACCGCGCGGGACCGGCCGCAGCGCTGGCAGCGGCGGACGGTGCGGACCTTGAACTTCGGCGTGCGCTTAGCGCGCTCGATCCAGGCAGTCTTCGCCATTCTCTCCTCGAACCACCAAACAGGTGA
>DASUSR010000326.1:0-6876 GCA_036375015.1 Gemmatimonadales bacterium | reverse complement strand
GCCGCTCCTCCCACGGACGCACCAGGCGGTCGGTGAAGCCCGCCGCATGCAGCGCGGCCCAGAACCGGTTCCCCGGGCGGGCGAAGTGGTGCCCGGTGGCGCCGGAGTACAGGCCGGGGATGATGCCGCAGAAGAGCACGTCCAGCCCCGGCGCGATCAGGTCCGGCACCGTCCTCCCCGCCGCGGCCGCGACCTCGGCCTTCGTCGGCCGGGGCTGCATCGCTACCGCTTCGCCGTCTCCGCCGCGACCCGCGCGGCGAGCCTCTTGCGGCCCAGCGCCGCGTAACGCCTGCACCCCTCGGCGTCCACCAGCGCGTCCGCGTCGCCCGCCTCCCGGGCTTCCAGCCGCTCCCACAGACCCGCCGCGCCGGGATGCGGCGTGAGGAGCACGTCGCACCGCAGCCGCTCCAGCACGGCGAAGCCGCGCTCGAAGTCGGCGATCGCGGTGGGATAGGTCGCGCTCCGGGTGAAGGAGAAGTCGTCGGCGGAGACCGGCGTCTGGCTGTCGGCGTACACCAGGTCGAGACAGCGCTCGCCCTCGCAGGCCCGCCAGGACCAGCTGGTGCCGCCCGGAGTATGGCCGCCGGTGAAATGCGCCGTGAGCGCCAGCGGCCCGACCCGCACGGTGTCCCCATCGGCGATCGCCTCGACCTCGTCCGCGGGCGGGAACGCGAGCGCGATGCCGTGCTGGGGATCGTCGGGACCGGTGGCGCCCCGCCGGAGCATCGCGGCGCTCGCCGGACTGGCGGCGACCCGCGCGCCCGACGCCCGCCGGATCGCCGCGATCCCGCCCGCGTGGTCGTAGTGGGCGTGCGAGTTGAGGATCAGCTCGATGTCCTCCACCCGGAACCCCAGCGTCCGGACGTTCGCCAGGACGAGCGGGGCGGATTCCGGGAGGCCCGCGTCCAGCAGCACGTGCCCCTCGTCCGAGGTGACCAGCAGGGCGGTGAGACCGTGGGTGCCGACGTACCAGGTGTTGCCGAAGACGCGGAACGGCCGCGGGGGGGCGGTCCAGACGGGGCAGTCGGGACAGCCCGGCCGGGCGCCGCCCGCGCTGTCCCGCACCTGAGCGGCGAGGGACACCGGCGGCAGCAGCAGCGCGGCGGCAGACAGCAGTCTCATCACACGGCCAAAGATGTGGGCGGGCCGGGGAGGGGGCGCAAGGGTCGCTGAGGAAAGGTTCATGCTGCCCTGCGGCCCGCTTCACGCCACCGGTGCTAGCATAATCCGCGTAGAAGGAAGAGACCGGCATCGAGCGGAGGAAACATGCGCGAGCAGAACGTGAAGGCCCTGACGAAGCTGCTGAGAGCGGCGGGGGCCGGCACCCGCGACCCCGGCCGGCTCGCCGAGTGGCTGGTCGAGACCGGCGCGGTCGTGGTGCCGGGCGCGATCACCGATGAAGAGGCGATGGACCTGCTCCACAACCGGCCGGAAGAGCCCCTTGGGGCGATCGAGGACATGGACGGGGAGTGGCTCCGGGAGTGCCTCCGCCGGATCGCCACTACTCCGGCGACCCCGGTCGGCGAGCCGGAAGCCGTCCCCCATCTCAAGGGCGCCCACTTCTGGGGGCTCCTCGACCCTGAAACGGCTCCCACCATCGCTCCCCCTGGGTATACGCAGGATTCCTGATCTTGCACCACGTGGTCCCGCTCCCGCCCGCGGCCCCCCCTGGCGGCTTGCCCGTCCCGGAGGTATCTCCCCCCTGTCCCACCCGGGCCCTGGCCCCCTGACATCCCGCCAGTGGAAACGCTTCGCCCGACGACCTCGACAAGGGAGGGTGCAAATGCGTATGCGTACGGTGACGAGTTGCTGGCTCGTGCTGTTGCTGGTGGCGTGCGGTCGTTCGGAGGAGCGGCCGGCGGAGGCCGTGGGGGAGGCTACCACGATGGAGGAAGCGCCGGCGGGATCGCTCGCCCTGGCCGACATGGCCGGCACCTGGAAGGTCCGCAGCACGGTGGAGGGCGACGAGAGCACGGTCGTGACCTACGACATGGTCACCACCGCCGACCGCTCCGGCTGGTCCATCCAGTTCCCCGGCCGCGAGCCGATCCCGGTGCGGGTCGTCGCGGTGGAGGGCGACAGCGTGGTGAGCGAGGCGGGGCCCTTCGAGAGCCAGCTCCGGAAGGGCGTGCAGGTCCGGACCAATGTGGTGAGCCGCATGCAGGACGGGAAGCTGGTCGGCACGGTGGTGGCGCGATACGACGTCACCGGCGCCGACAGCGTGGCGCGGCTCAACTTCGAGGGTACCCGCGCGCCCTGAACACGGCATCGGTTCTACGGGGGCGCCGGCCGACAGGCCGGCGCCCCCGCTGCTTTCAGTCCTGGCCGAGAGCTCGATGAACGTCCGATCCGGAAACCACGCCATCTCCGGCCCGAACGACTCCGGCCCCAGCCTCAGGTGGTGGTCCGGCGCCGCCGCCTGGTCCCCGAACCAGCAGGCGTACAGCTCCACCGGACCCGCCACACGCATCGCCTCGTCCAGGTAGTCCCGCAGCGCGCCGAGCGACGTCCGCGTGGCCGCCAGTTCCTCCGGGCGGTCGGGGTGCGCCTGGCCGCGGTCGAAGCCGCAGCCGCACCGAGTGTGAGAGCCCAGCGCGTACACGTGCGGCTTGCCGAACTGGACCCGCACCCCGACCTCGTGCTCCGTCAGGTCCGCCACGTTGAAGGCTGGCGCCTCAGAATCGAACGCCCGCAGCGGGAGCGGCTCATCGGCCGCGATGTAGAGCACCCAGCACATCAGGCCGCCAGCGCCAGCTCGGTCAGCGTGACCACCCGGTACCCCCGCCGCTCCAGCTCCGGCAGCACCGCCCGCAGCACCCGCGCGGTCCGCCGTCCGCGCGCCCCGCCCTCGTGCAGCACGATGATGGCCCCCGGCCGCACGTTGCGGAGGATGTACCGGCTCGCGAACGCGGCCGACGGGATGGTGGCGTCGTACGGGTAGACCGACCCCAGCGCGCACCGGTAGCCCTGCTCCGCCATCGCCGCGAGCATCGCCTGCGAGTACCAGCCCGAGCCCGGGCGCGCCCAGCGCGGCGCGCCGTAGGGCGCGAGCGCCGCGTGCGCGTTCCGGAGGTCGCGGGCGAACGCCTCGTGGCTCATCCGGATGCTCGCCCGGTCGCGGGTGAAGTGGTTGCCCAGCTCGTGCCCCTCGGCCACCATGCGGCGCACCAGCTCTCCTCGGCCCCGGACCCGGTCGGTGATGAGGAAGAACGTCGCGTGCGCCCCGTGCCGCCCCAGCTCCGCCAGGATCTCCGGGGTGGTCTCCGGGTCGGGGCCGTCATCCAGGGTCAGCGCCACCAGCGGCTCCTGCAGGGGCACCCGATAGAGACACCCGGGGTACAGCGCAGCCAGCCGGTCGAGCACCCCGACGGGCGGGCCCCACAGCAGCACGCCGCCGGCAGCCGCGGCCCCTCCGAGCACCAGCCACGCCACGATCCGCAGCCCCACGTTATACCTCATAAGGAAGGATTCACGCGGCCTTCAGGCCGGCTTCGACAGCCGCCGGCCATGTTGGCTGCGGAGTGCGAAGACCGCCAACCCTGACCCCGGAGGCCCCATGCCACGGAAAGCCGGCGACAGATACGCCTGTGAGAAGTGCGGAGCCGAGCTGGTGTACGAGAAGCCCTGCCCCTGCCCGCCCAACATGCCCCACTCGGAGATCTGCTGCGGAGTGCAGATGAAGCAGGTCGGGACGACCTAACCCAGCAGCTCGGGGTTCTCCAGGATCCGGACCCCGGGCAGATCCCGCTTTGCCGCGCTCACCAGCGCCGCGGCCACCCGTTCGGCGGGAACCGGCCGCCACCGCGGCGGCGCCAGGACGCCCACGATCTTCCCCAGCTGCTCGGCGAGCCGCGGCTTGGCCCGCCGGCCGAGCAGCAGGGAAGGGCGCGCGATGGTGAGCGCGCGGAAGCCCAGCGCCATGATGGCGTCCTCGACCTCGCCCTTCACCCGGTTGTAGAAGACCCGCGATCCCGCCGCCGCTCCCACCGCCGAGACCAGCAGGTAGTGCCGTGCCCCGCGGGCGAGCGCCGCCCGCGCCAGCGCCAGCGGATACTCGAAGTCCACCCGGCGGAACGCCGCCTCGGAGCCGGCATCGCGCATGGTGGTGCCGAGGGCGCAGAAGACTTGGTCGGCGGCGGCCCAGGCGGGCGGCGGGTCGAGGGCGGTGTAGTCCACCTCGACCGCCGCGACGTTCGGTCCCGCCAGGTGAGAGGGAAGGGCGTCGCGCACCAGCGCCCGCACCTCGCCCCAGGTGCCGTCGTCGGCGAGCTGCCCCACCAGCGCCTGCCCCACGAGACCGGTGGCCCCTGCGACGACCGCGATCGTCAGAAGAGCTTCCACACCGGAGGGAGGCAGAGCACGATGCCGAGCGCGATCAGCGCCAGCGTGGCGGCGTGTACCGGCCGGTCCTCGACCTGGCGGCCCTTCCACCGGGTGTGCAGCACCGCCCAGGCCATCAGCCAGATCGCCACCGCGATCGTGGTCCGCCCCGACACCCCGCCCGCCGGCGCGTAGAGCGACGGCGCGGCGAACAGGCCCGCCTCGTTGAGGATCACCACCAGCCCCATCGCGAACGCCCCGATGCCGCCCGCGAGGATCGCGGCCAGCGCCGCGCCGTTGGTAGCCTCCGAGGGTTTTCCCGCCCCTGCGTCCATGCCGGGCTCCTCCCTACTCGAGCGGCGCGACCTTGTTGACGAACACCCCCAGCAGGGACGCGAACGCCACCAGGAGGATGGCGACCACCACCAGCATGCTCGCCATGTCGTTGAGCCGCCGGTTGCTGAGGACCAGCACCCGGTACCGCAGGCTCACCGCCGCGACCGCCGTGGTCAGCATGGCCGCGATCCAGGGCAGGTGCTCCTTGCTCTCCATCGCGAAGGAGTGCAGCCACTCCGTTCCCGGATTCGCCCGGATGAGGGCGCGCGGGTACTGGCTCAGGTCGGTGAGACCCTCGGGCGGCGTGGCGCGGTACGGCGGAAAGTTGACGTAGGTGCCGATGATGACGGCGAGCCACAGCAGCAGCGCGGTGAGCGCCAGCAGCAGCCCCAGCGAGCGGGCCTGGTTCCTCGCGGCGATGTCCGACGGCGTCACCGTCCGCATGGTGCGGAGCGAGAAGAGGGCGGCAGCCAGACCCATCAGCGCGCCGCCGCCGAGCGCGATGCCGTGGACCATCGTCCAGATGCTGCGCTCGGTGAAGAGCATCGTATCCATGTGGCCAATCTTTCACCCGGCGGGGTGGCGGGCAAGTCGGTGACCCGCCTCACGGCAGCGGATCCGCGCCGCCGCGGTGTTTACAGCCAGTCGTACGCGGGCGTGCGGCAGAGGGGCAGGGACATCACATGGCAGGCGTACTGCGGGAGGTCGTCCGACGGGTCCGGAACCGAGTGGACCGGTACGGGCGCCGGATCGTGTCGGGCGAGCGGATCGGCCGGCCGATTGACATCGAGCGCCTGGCCTGCCCGTTGCGCTACGACGTCTGGGTCCGCGCGGAGTTCATCCACCTCCTCCGGAGCGCATGGGGTGCCTACGAAGCCGATCTCGGCGGGTTCCTCGAGCGCCCGCAGGCCCGGGCGTACTTCACCTGGTATCGGGAGGTCGCCGTCAAGCGCTTCCACCCCACGATCTATCCCCACCACCAGCTGGTGTGGCGGCGCTTTCTCGGCCGGGTCCGCGAGACCGCCCGACTCTGGCGCTCGATCTCCGAGGACGGCTACGACGCGTCGAAGCCGATCCGGCTCGCCTCGGGCCGGGCGATCCGGAACGTGAACGGCAAGCGGGTGGCGTCCACGCTCTTCGCCGGCGATGGCTGCCATCGGATCGCCTGTCTCTCCCTGATCGGGCAGACCCGGCTGGAGCCGGGCCAGTACGAGGTCGAGGTGCGCCGCCGGTACCAGCCGCTCGACAACACGGCGATCCTCTGCCGCGAGCTTCCGCTCGACCGCCCGGCCTACCTCCGATTCCTCTCGCGCTTCTACTGCGGCGCCGCCGAGGACTCCCTCGCCGAGATCCGGCGGCGGGTCGCCGCGGAGCGCCCCGGCCTGCTGCCCGAGCTGGAGTCCGTCCTTGCCTACGACCTTGCCCGGGTCTGACCCGGCCGGGGTCGAGCGCCTCCTCCGCACCGGGAAGTTCTCCGGGTACCAGCGGATCACCCTGCCCGACGGCCGGGTCATCCCCGGCGCCGACCGGTTGCCGGCGGCGGACCTGATCTACGGCGCCGATCTCGCCGGCAAGTCGGTGCTCGACGTGGGCTGCTACTACGGCTTCTTCCTCCACGAAGCCATCCGCCGCGGCGCCGCCCGGGCGGTTGGCATCGAGGCCGATCCCGAGCGCTACCGCATCGCGAGCACGCTGGCGCCGCTGTGGGACGGTAAGGTGGAGATCCACGAGGGCCTGCTGGAGGAGGTGCCGCTGGACGAGAAGTTCGACGTGGTGCTCTTCCTCAACGTGCTGCACCACGTGCGCGACCCGCTGGCGGTGGTGCGGCGGCTGGCCGCGCTCTGCCGCGGCACGCTGGTGATCGAGTTCCGCCAGCCCCACGACCCGCAGTTCGTGCGGGAGTGCTTCCACCCCCACACGTCGGTCGGCCCCAGGCGCTCCCTGCCGGCGCGGCTCTGGTACGGGGCCCTGGCGGCGGTCGAGGCCCGGGTCGCGGAATGGGTGGCGGGCCGGATGCCGCTGGTGGGGGTCGGCGCGGTCGAGTACCACCGCACCTGGTTCTTCAGCCGCGCCGCGTTCCGCAACGCCTTCCAGGTGCACAACGGGCTGTTCGAGCGCGTCGAGTTCCGGGACTCCCTCTCCCGGGGTCAGGCCCTCGCGTTCTGCCGCTGCCAAAGGGACTGAGGGGCTCCGGAGGAGCCCCTCAGTCCCTTAACGTTC
>DASUSR010000325.1:0-7531 GCA_036375015.1 Gemmatimonadales bacterium | reverse complement strand
GGGCAGCAGCGCGGGAGGCAACGCCGCGGCGGTGGCGGCCGCCGCGGCGGGCGCCACCGGTACCGATGCGCCGGGAATCGTCGCGGTCAGGTATCGGTCGGCGCCCAGGTCGTAGTAGGCGTACTGCACCGGCGGCAGGTTGAGCGCCCCGGCCGAATCGGGCACCACGAGGTAGCGGAACACCTTGCTCCCGCCGATCTGGCCGTCGGTAGTGCTGACCCGCTCCTCGATCTTGTCGGTGTAGGCCCTCGCGCCACGGCCCCAGACCAGCGTGGGGGCGGGCCAGAGAGCCGTGTTGCCTTCTCCGGCCAGCTCGAGCTCGACCGTCACGCCTTCCCCGGCCCGCGCCGACTGCGGCGTGACCCGGCGCTCCAGGCGCAGGCCGATGCCGACCGCGCCGGTGAACTCGGCCGGCCTTCCGGCAGTGGGCAGCGGGTGCACGGTCAGGGTGTCGGCGCGACTGGTGAGCGCGAAGCGCTCCTCCTGGCTGAAGAACTGCAGGGCGACGGGCGTGCTGTACTTGAGCGTCGCCCGGGGGATTCCTACCCGTCCCGCGACGAGGGGGAAAACCACCTGGTGCGCCACGAAGAGATCGTACCAGCGCCCGCCGATGTTGCGGGTGGCGGCAATCCCGGCGGGGGTCGCCTGGGGATAGGTCCACACCCCGTCGATGACCGGCGGCTGCAGGGTCGGCGGCCGGCGGAGCTGGAGCCGCAGGTCGCGGGGGAACCACGCGGCCGTCACCACGTCCACCTGCTCGCCCACGCGGACGGAGTCGGCGCTCACGATCAGGTCTACCGAGGCCTCGCCGGGGTCCGGCGGCACCGCCCGCTCGAGGAGCCGGCGGACGCGCGGGTTCAGGGTCGAGGCCGTGGCCGCGCGGTTGGCGCTCACGTCCACCACCAGCGCGACCGCCTCCACCGTGTCGCGCCCCTGCACCGCGCGCGCCGGGCCGAGCTGCCAGCGGCCGGGCCGGGCGGCGCGCAGCCGGACCTCGAGCACGGTGGTGCGGGTGGGATCGGCTCCCAGCGACACCTCGCTGCGCTCCGACCGGGAGACGATCTCGAGTCCGTTGAAGGGCGCGACCGTGACCTGCATGGGGAGCTGCGAATGACTCACCACGCGGAGCGTGTAGGTGATCTCCTCGCCGACCGACACCTGGTCGGCATCGACCACCGCCTCGATCTGCGGCCCCATGCCCTGCTGCAGGACGAGCACCGCGCCCAGCAGGGCACCCCACAGGGCGGCGCTCACCAGTCCTTCACCCCGCCGCCGGCGCCGCTCTGCATCCGGCGCTGCTGGTCCATCCGGGTCTCCCGCTCCCGGCGCTCCATGGAGTTGAGGATCTGCTCGGCCTGGCTCTGGCTCAGTCCCTGGCTGCGCGATTCCGCCGGTGCGGGCTGGGGTGACTGGCTGCCGCCGCCACCCGAGGGCGGCGCACCTCCTCCCCCGCCACCGGCACTGGGCGGCGGCTTGCGCCGCTCGGCCAGCTCGAGGTTCCACTTGGCTCGCTCGGAGCCGGGCTCGAGCAGCAGGGCCTGGCGCAGCCGGTCCACCGCGTCGCCGAGGAATTCCTCCTCGCGGCTCGAGTCCGCCTCCGCGGCGAGCAGGCTCACGAGGCCGAGATTGTAGAGCGCGCGGTAGCGGAGCTCGGGGTCGAGCGACTTCGCCGCCTCGGTGAGCGCCCCTCGGGCCACGTCGAGCCGGCCCGCCTCGAGTGCGGCGGTGCCGGCGTTGTAGAAGGCCGTGTCGCGAGCCTCGCCGCGACCCGCGTCCTCGAGAAAGGCGGCCGCCGCGCGGGCCGGATCTCCCGAGGCGAGCGCCTGGTCGCCCGGCGTGGGCCGCTGGCCCGCCGCCGAGCCGGCGCCCAGCAGCACCCCGGCGAGCCCCACCAGCGCGGGACCGGGCCGCACCAGCGTGTACCCCAGCAGCAGGAGCGCCGCGCCGAGCACCGGAATCCAGGCCCGCGGAATCAGGTCGGCGGTCCGGGTCTCGGAGGAGGGGCTCCGCTTCATCGCGGCGACGACGGCCCGCACAGCGCCCGCCTGATCCGGCACCTCGCTCGGGACCAGCGTGCCTTCGGCCGCCTCGACGATCGCCTGGAGCACGTCGTCCCGGCGGCGGGTGCGGACGACCGAGCCGTCCGCGTCCTGCTGGTACTCGGTGACCGTTCCCGCCGAATCGCGCACCGGGATCCGGGTCGCCTCGGGACGGCCCTCGGCCACGAGCACGAGGCGCACCCCTGCGTCCTTCAGCCCCTCGGCCTGGGAGACGATCTCGGGCAGCGTGTCGTGCGCCTCGCCGTCGGTGAAGACCACCAGGACCCGGTCGGCGGCGTCCGTGGTCGCGGCCAGGAGCTGCCCGCCTTGATTGAGCATCGCGCTCAGGTTCGAGCCGCCCGGCGTGGCCACGTCGGGGTCGAGCGCGTCGAGGTACATGCGGATCGCCCCGCCGTCCACCGTGAGCGGCGAGAGGATGTAGCTCTGACCCGCGAAGGCGATGAGGCCGAGCCGGTCGCCCTCGAGATCCTGGATGAGCCGGCGCGCCTCACGGGAGGCCCGCTGCAGGCGGTTGGGCGCGACGTCCTCCGCCAGCATGGACCGGCTGATGTCCATCGCGAGTACCAGGCTCAGCGCCCGAGTCTCGGTGCGGATCTCCTTGCGGCCGGCCCGCGGGCCGGCGAGCCCGACCGTCGCGAGCAGGGCGGCGAGACCCAGCACCGCGGGCGCCCAGCCGCCCCGCGCGCGCGCCATCCGCGCCAGCCCCGGCGACCACTTCCGGGCGAGCCGGATCCTTCGGCGTCGGCCCAGCCACGCGGCGGAGCCGACGGCCAGCGCCACCAACGGCGCGAGAAAGAGGAGCAGCGGGGCGTCGAAGGTCACGGAACCCGTACCACCAGCGTGCTGGCCACGAGCAGCTCCAGGGCGAGCGCGCCCAGCCCGAGGAGGATCAGCGGGCGGGTGGCCTCATCGTATCGGGTGTAGCGGGTCACCTGGATCGGCGTCTTCTCCAGCTCGTCGATCTGCCGGAAGATGCGGCTCAGCGCCTCGGTGTCCTTGGCGCGGAAGTACCTTCCCCCGGTCTTGGCGGCGATCTCCCGCAGCAGCGGCTCGTCGATTCTCACCGGCAGCAACTCGTAGCGGAAGCCTCCGAGGCCCCGTCCGGTGGGAATGGGGGCCTCGCCGATCGTCCCCACGCCGATGGTGTACACCCGGATGCCGAACGCCGCCGCCGTCGCGGCCGCGGTGCGGGGATCGATCAGCCCCTTGTTGTTCTCGCCGTCGGTCAGCAGCAGCACCACCTTGGACTTGTCGGGCGCCCGCCGGAGCCGGTTCACCGCGGTGGCGAGGCCGCTGCCGATGGCCGTGCCGTCCTCCAGGCTGCCGATTTTCAGCTCCATCACCGCCTGCTCCACCACCGGGTAGTCCAGGGTCACGGGAACCTGGGTCAGCGCTTCGCCGGCGAAGGCGACGAGGCCGATGCGGTCGGCCGTGCGCCCCCGGATGAAGCCCACCGCCTGCTGCTTGGCGACCTCCAGCCGGTTGGAGGGCGCGAAGTCCTCCGCCAGCATGCTGCTGGAGATGTCGATGGTGATGACGATCGCGATCCCTTCCTGCTTCACCTCGACCATGTCGCCGCCGATCCGCGGCCCCGCCGCCGCGATGATCAGCGCGGCGACGGCCAGCGAGCGGAAGACCGGCGGCAGCACCACCCACCAGCGCCGGGCGGACACGGCGGCCGGCAGACTGACGTCGCTGTACGGCGCGGCCGGCACGCTCTGGCGCCGGCGGAGATACCACCAGAGCGCCAGGAGCGGCAGGAGCAGCAGCAGCCAGGGTCGGGCGAAGCTCACGCCGCCGGCTCCCGCCGCAGCCGCGGCTCCAGCTCGGCCGCCCACCGGGCCAGCCCGATCGCGTCGGGGAAGGTGACCTGGCCGAACCGGGCCTCGTCGAGGGAGCGGAGGAGATCACCCAGCTCGCCGTGGGGCCAGTCGGGGCGCTCCTCGGCGAGACGGGCCAGCACCGCCTCGGTATCGAGCGCGGGATGGGCGCACTCCACCTGGCGGGCGAGCACCACCCGCAGCCGGCCCGTAGTGGCCGCGGCCACCGCGCGGCTCTCACCCGCGTCGGCCCAGCGTTCCACGGGCGGCGTCGTGGGGCCGCCGGGCCCGGCGCGCCGGAGCGGGCCGGGCGTGCCCCGGCGGCGCCACCACCAGTGCAGCGGCGCCAGGAGCAGCGCGGCGAGCAGCAGGGCGATGACGACGGGCAGCGGTGTCGTCGCGCCGCGCACGACGAAATCGGCGCGGGGCTGCGGCCGCAGCCCGGTGTCGGGACGGGTCGCCGGCAGCACGCTCGCCACGGTGACGCGGAACTCGCGGGACGGCAGGGAGTCCACGCCGCCGTCGGGACCCAGCAGCAGGGGGCCCGGCGCACTGATCCCGTGGGGCCCGGCGCGCCACACCACCACCGGATAGGCGATCTCCGCCGAGCCGCCGCGAACGACCACCCGCGGGGGCCCGAGCAGCTCGACCGGGTCCTCGGGCTCCCAGTCGGCGGGGCGGACGGTCCGGCCGGCCGGCACGGCCACCTCGTAGCGCAGCCAGATCGTGTCGCCCACCGTGGGCGGATCGGCCTGGACCAGCGCGGCCAGCAGCAGCGTGGCGATCATCCCCGGCGGATCCGCCGCGCGCGGAGGGCGAAGGCCCGGCGGAGCGGCAGCGCGTAGTCCACGCCGGTCTCGAGCGCGACGAGGTCGGCGCCCGCGGCGGTGAGGCCGCGCCCGCGCTCCTCCCGCCGCTGCCGGGCCAACCGCCGCAGCCCCTGCCGCACCTCGCGGCTGCCCGTGTCCACCAGCACGCGGCGGCCGCTCTCCGCGTCCTGCAGCTCGATCCATCCCGACTCGGGCAGATCGTGTTCCCGGGGATCGTCCACCGTCACCGCCACCACCTCGTGCCGCGAGGCCAGTCGCCGGAGCGGCCGCTCCCACCCTTCGGCGATGAAGTCGGAGAGCACCACCACGATGCTGCGGTGGCGGAGCAGCCGGCCGGCATAGGACAGACTGGCGGCGAGATTGGTCCGGCGGCCCGCCGGCTCGAAGGCGACCAGATCGCGGATCACCCGCAGGGCGTGACGCCGGCCTTTTCGCGGCGGGATCACCCGCTCGACCTCGTCGGCGAAGAGGAGCGCGCCCACCCGGTCGTTGTGATGCGCCGCCGCGAGCGCCAGGACCGAGGCGACCTCTACCGCCAGGCCGGCCTTGCTCATCGGCTCCCCGAACCGGGTCGAGCCCGACTGGTCCACCACCAGCATCAGAGTGAGCTCGCGCTCCTCGGTGAAGGTCTTGACGTACGGGCTCGCGAGCCGGGCGGAGACGTTCCAGTCGATGGTGCGGAAGTCGTCGCCCGCCTGGTACTGCCGCACCTCGGCGAACTCCATCCCCTGCCCCCGGAACACCGAGCGGTACTCGCCGGCGAACAGGGTGCCCACGAGGCCCCGGGTGCGGAGCTCGATGGCCTTGACCTGTTTGAGGATTTCGGGGGAGACGGCCATAGCGAATAGCGTGAAGGGTTAAAGGTGAAAAGTGAAAGGGGGGTGGCCCGGGGGAGGCCCCTTTTGCTCTTCACCCTTCACTCTTCACCGCACTTACGGCACTCTCACCGCGCCCAGCACCTTCGCCACCACATCGTCCGTCGTCACGTCCTCGGCCTCGGCCTCGAACGTGAGCACGATGCGGTGGCGGAGGACGTCGGGGGCGAGCGCGCGGACGTCCTCCGGCACCACGTAGGCGCGCCCCCGGAGGAAGGCGTGCGCGCGTGCCGCTTGCGCCAGAGCGATCGACGCGCGCGGCGATCCGCCGAAGGCGATCAGCGGCTTCAAATCGGCGAGTCCCACGCTCTGGGGATCGCGGGTGGCCCGCACCAGGTCCACGATGTAGTCCACCACCTTCTGGTCCATATAGAGATCGGCGATGGCGCTCCGGGCGGCGAGGATGGCCCTCGGCTCGAGCAGGCGGGAGACCTGAATCTCCTGCCCGCCGCTCATCCGGAGCAGCACTTCCTTCTCCTCGTCCCGGCTGGGGTAGCCGACCCGCACCTTCAGCATGAAACGATCGAGCTGCGCCTCGGGGAGCGGGTAGGTCCCCTCGCTCTCGATCGGGTTCTGCGTGGCGAGCACGAGGAAGGGCTCCTCGAGCGGATAGGTCGTGCCCCCGATCGTCACCTGGTGCTCCTGCATCGCCTCGAGCAACGCGGCCTGAACCTTGGCGGGAGCGCGGTTGATCTCGTCGGCCAGGATGATCTGGGCGAACAGGGGTCCCTTCCTGACGTGGAACTCCTGGCTCTTCTGGTCGAAGACCATGGTGCCGATCAGATCGGCGGGCAGGAGGTCTGGGGTGAACTGGATCCGGGAGAAGGACGCGTGGATGATCTCGGAGAGCGTGCGCACGGCGAGCGTCTTGGCCAGGCCCGGCACCCCCTCGAGCAGGATGTGCCCGCCGGTCAGGAGTCCCACGAGGAGGCGCTCGACCATGGCATCCTGCCCCACGATCCGGCGCGATACCTCGGTGAGGATCGCCGGCACCGGCAGGGTCTGCGCCGGCCGGTCCGTCAGTTTCGGCACGCTCACGCGCGAGGGCTCCGTGGAAGTGGTGGAGAAAAATAGTCGGGGTGAAATCCCGAAACAGCCGAGCGCGCCGCAACACCCATGCCCCGGTGCGCCCTCCAACCTGCTCGACGCCCGGGGCCGGCCTGCGGTTTCACTCCTCGTCCGCCTTGAGCCGGATCGCCTTGTACAGCGCCGACTCCTCCCGCGGCGTGAGCGGGCGGTAGCGACCCGCCGGAAGGTCTCCCAGCCGCACCGGGCCGTAGGACAGGCGGGCGAGCCGCTCCACCCGCAGGCCGATCGCCTCGGCCCAGCGACGGACGATCCGGTGGCGGCCCTCCTCCAGCGTGAGGTCCAGGATGCTCCGGCCCTCGTTTCCCGGCCGGACCCGCACCTCCGAGGGGACGACCGGCCGGCCGTCCAGGACCACCTTCCGCCGCACCGCCTGCTGGACCTCGGCGGTCGGCAGCCCGTGCACCAGCGCGGTGTAGCGCCGCGGAATCCGGTAGCGGGGATGGGTGAGGCGGTGCACCGCCTCACCGTCGGTGGTGAGAAGCAGGAGTCCGGTGGTCATCACGTCGAGCCGTCCGACGTAGGTGAGCCCGGCGTGGTCGGGGATGAAGTCGAACACCGTGCGGCGCCCGGCCTCGTCGGCGGCGGTGGTGACGACGCCGAGCGGCTTGTGGAAGGCGAGCCATCGTCGCTGCGCGGCCTTCACCGTGCGGCCGGCCACGGTGATGCGCTGCCGCTCGGGATCCACCTTCATGCCCAGCGTCGCCACCTTGCCGTCCACCTTCACCCGCCCCTCCTCGATCAGCCGCTCGGCCGCGCGGCGTGAAGCGACCCCGGCGCGGGCCAGCGCCCGCTGGAGCCGCATCTCGCTCACGATTCGGCCTCGACGTAGGCGGCCGCGTCGTCCGCTCCGTCGGCGG
>DASUSR010000324.1:0-20374 GCA_036375015.1 Gemmatimonadales bacterium | reverse complement strand
GACCTCTCACGGCGGCTTCATCCCGGCTTCACGGGCGGCCGCCTATCGTCCACTCGGGCATGGACCCCGACGAGGAGGCGTGCATGAGCTGGATGGATGCTTTGGGCGGGGTAGGGGCCGCTTTCGCGCTCTGCGTGCTCGCGTCGCCGCTGAGTGCCCAGGTCCGGCCTGAGCAGCGGCCGGCCGGAGTGACGGACTCGGCCATCGCCTGGGGGCAGGCGCTGTTCCACGGCCCGGCGAACTGCTCGTCCTGCCACGGCGATGGCGGCCGCGGTGCCGACCGCGGCCCGAACATCACCGGCGCCCTCTGGCTGCACGGCCCCGGCACCTACGAATCGCTGATCGAGTGGGTGAAGCGGGGTGTTCCGGCGTCGAGGACCTACACTGGTGAAGCGATGCCCGCGTGCGGCGGGTCCCCCATGAACGCGTTGGACATCCAGGCGGTGGCTGCCTACGTCTGGTCCATCAGCCACCCGCCCCAGCCCCCGCCGGCGTCCCGCAGACGCACGCCCAGCTAGTCGCCGCCGGCGGCCGGGGGGAGCGTGAGGTCGCCGAGAAAGAACGCCGCCAGCTCGGCCCGCCCGCCGACGCCCGCCTTGTGGTAGGCGGTAACCGCATGCTGGCGCACTGTGCGCTCACTGCGCCCGGTGCTCGCTCCGATCTCCTTGTGACTCTGCCCCTTGAGCAGCCGGAGCGCGACGTCGCGCTCCGCCGGGGTGAGGCCCCAGGCGCGGAACTGGTCGTCCACGGCGGCTGCGAGCCCCCGGAGCGACTGCCCGGCGCGTTCGCGCCACGCGTCCCGCTCCGCCTGCCGCTCCAGGAGGGAGCGGCGCAGCGCCGTGGCCGAGGCGGACGCCCGCGCCCAGCTGCGCCAGAGCCAGATCGCCGCCCCCACGCCGCCCGCGATCAGCGCCAGCTCGTAGAGCACGTGGCCGGAGAGCCAGGAGCGCGGCGCGTCGAGCAGGAGGTCGACCACTCCACCCGCCACCATGGCCAGGAGCACGCCCGCTAGTACCAGCCGCATCCGCCGGCCTTCGTCCTCCATAGCGACCTCCGTCATTTGCCGGACCCCATTCCCCATCAGCGGCTTACGTCGGATGTCCGATGGTGCGCCGGCCGCCGGCGACCCATCATCCGGGCAACCTCTTACCGGAGATGCCCGATGTTTCCCGATCCGCTCCACCCCGCACTGGTCCACTTCCCGCTGGTGCTCATGGTGCTCCTGCCGCTCGCCGCGGCCGGCGCGCTCTGGGCCATCCGGCGGGGAGCGGCCCCCACGCCCGCGTGGACCAGTCCCCTGGTCACCGCCGCGGCGCTGGCCGGCAGCAGCTGGCTCGCCGTAGAGACCGGCGAGCGGGAGGAGGAGCGAGTGGAGCGCGTGGTCACCGAATCCGCGCTGCACGGGCACGAGGACGCGGCGGAGCGCTTCCTGCTGCTCTCGGGGATGCTGCTCGCCATAACGGCGGCCGGCCTGCTGCCCGGGGCGGTCGGCCGGGTCGCTCGGCTCGGCGCCGCGGGCGGCGCGCTCGCCCTGACCGCCCTGGGCGTGCAGGTCGGCCACTCCGGCGGCAACTTAGTGTATCGCGAGGGGGCGGCGAGCGCCTATGTCGGGGCGGCTCAGGCGGGACAGACGGCCGCACGATACGAGACAGGCGACGACGACTGACCCGAACCCGCCGGCCGGTCAGCGCGCAGGGGAGGGACCTAGACGCGCCAGCAGCGCGTCGGACCACTGCGGCCGGCCGGCCGCCCTGGCCGACTGGTTGTAGCGGCGCAGCAGGGTCGGCGGATCGCACAACGCGCCGATCAGGGCCTCCCTCCCCGCTACCCGTTCGACGGTCGTGCCCATCACCCAGCCCACCGTGTACCAGGGTCCCTGGACGCCGAAGAACGACATCCCCACCTGCCGGGTGGAGTCGGGATCGGTGAGACGCTGCTCCAGGATGTCGAGGAAGAACCTCTCCAGGCGGCGCATGTCCTCCTCCACGCGCGCGACGTCCCGGTCCCATCGAGCGCGGTCCTCGGGCTTGCCGGTCGCCTGCGGGTGGACCTCGGGTCCGCCCGCCGCCGCCAGCATCGCCACTCCCTCGCCGAACGCGCCGAGCCAGCGCCGCACGGTAGTCATCGCGGGGTCACCCGTCGAATCGCCCGTTTCGGCACAGGCGCCGGCATACCCGATATGGTGCAGCTCGTGGGCGATGGTGTTCTCCAGCGCCGCGGGAGGGAGCGCGGGATCGAGGTACAACATGATCGCCGGATCGGTGTCCGCCTCGAACACGAAGCTGTTGGTGCGCGGCTTGATGAGGAGATAGACCCGGGCGCGGAGCCGGCTGCCCGGCGGCAGGTAGGCCAGCGCCCGGGCGGCGGCGCCTTCCGCCGGGACCGCTTTCCAGGCCGCGAGGGTGCGCTCCAGGTCGGGAGCGCGGCGGAGCAGGGTGTCCGAGAGCAGGAAGGCCCGGAACTCCGGATCGCTGAAGCCGCGGCCCATGGCCGCTTCACGTGCCTTCAGCCGGCGGTACCCTTCGCTGGCGAAGAGCCGCGCCCAGACCGCGTCGTCCACCGGCTGCGCCGAGCGGCGGAGGCGGAGCACCTCGAGCGCCGCGTCCGCCTCGTCGGTCACGATCCGGAGCTCGGGGGCGGGGGCCTGGGCGGACCCCCGTGCGCTCGAGAGCCCCAGTGTCACCGCCAACAGCAGCACAGTACGAGCTCGCCGTGCGCCCATTTCGCCCTCCCGGCCTGGTTTCACTGGGTTCCCGTCGCGACCACGATCGCGGTCGACACTAGCGGGCCGCTTCCTCCTCCGGAGACAGCGGCCAGGTGCCGCCCAGCGCGCGGTACAGGTCCACGTACGCCGAGACGGTCTCGGTGCGGCCCCGGGCCAGCTGGTCCTGGGTCTCGAGCTGGGTGCGCTCGGCGTCCAGCACCTGGAGGAAGTCGGCTACGCCGCCTTCGAACCGGAGCCGGGCCAGGTCGGCCGCCCGCTCGCTGGCCTCCGCGGCGCTCTGGAGCTGCTCCAGCCGGCCGCGGCTCTTGCGGTAGGAGACGAGGGCCGTCTCGACGTCGCGCAGCGCGCCGAGCACCGCCTGCTCGTACCGCGCGCGCGCCTCGGCTTCGCGCGCGCGGGCGGCGTCGGCGCGGGCCTTCACCCGGCCGAGGTTGAGCGCCGGCCAGGTGATCACGGGGCCCACCGCGTACCGCGAGGTCCCCGTGTTCCCGATGGCGTCGAACTCGGGGGCGGTGTAGCCCGCTTGACCGCTCAGGGCGAGCCTGGGCAGATACTCGGCCTTCGCCGCGCCGACGAACGCCGTCTCCGCCGCGAGCCGCCGCTCGGCGGCGGCCACGTCCGGGCGCAGGCGGACGAGCGAATCGGGGCTGGCCACGGCGCCGACGTCGGGCGGGGGCGGGATGGTGCCGGCAGGCTCCAGCTCGGCGGCCACGGCCCCCGGCGCCCGCCCAACCAGCACCGCAATCCGGTACTGGGCCGCGGCCACGCGGGCCTCGAGCGTGGGGATCGCCGCCAGGGTGCCGCTGAGCTGGGCCCGGGCGCGCTCGGTGTCGAAGGCCGTGCCCCGGCCCGCATCCAGCCGCTGCTGGGTCACCTCGAAGGTCCGGCGCTGGTTCTCCGCGTTCCGTTGTGCCACCGCGAGCTGACTCTGCGCGCCGCGCAGATCGAAGTAGGCGAGCGCCAGCTCCGCCGTGAGCAGGACCTCCACCTCCCGCAGGTCTTCCCGCACCGAGCTCAGCAGGGCGTTCTGTCCCTGGAGGTTGCGCCGCAACCGGCCGAACACGTCGAGCTCCCAGTAGGCGTCCACGCCCACGTCCCAGAGATCCTGGTCGGGGAAGGTGCCGAGGCCCGGAAAGGTGGCGCCCGCGAGGCGCTGACGGGTGTATCCCCCGGCGACCGTGACGGTGGGAGCCAGGTCCAGCGCGGTCTCGAGCCGCGCTGCGCGGGCGCCGCGGACTCGCGCCTCCGCGGCACGAATATCGTGGTTCGCGGCGAGCCCCTCTGCCACCAGCCGGCTCAGGGTCGTGTCGCCCAACGTCTCCCAGAAGGCGGTCCGGGAGACCGGCGCCGCTCCGGCCTCGGCGGCGCCGGGCGGCACCGCCGCGGGCACCGAGTCCGGCAACTCCCGGAAGGCGGGACCGACCTCCACGCGCGGCGGCCGGTGCGTCGGGCCCACGGCGCAGGCGCCGAGGAGCAGCACTGTCGTGACGGCCGCGAGCGAGCGGAAGGGACCGAGCGGGCTACGCATACATCGTCTCCTGGGTGAGCGCATGGGCGACTGCCGCCGACCGGCGTCGCCCCGTGAACCGGTGGGCCCCGGCCGCCGGCCCGACGGGCCTGCCTTCCCTGGGAAATGCGGAGGAGGGGCCCGCGATGGGACGCCGGGGCGGCGGCGGCCAGCACGACAGTTGTATAACTGTTTTACTATCAACCACGACCGATCCCTCCCGGGGGCCGCACGCTAGCCCTGTGCGCCGGCCCGGCGCAGCAACTCCGCCGTGTAGCCCCTGAGCACCTCACGGCGGAGCCGGCAGTGGAGATACTGTCCCTCCCGCCGGGCGGTCACCAGCCCCGCGCGCACCAGCTCCTTGATGTGGTGCGAGATGGTCGCCTTGCTGACCGAGAACTCCTCGCGCAGCCGCTGACAGGGACACTCGTCCTCTTGGCCGATGGACTCGAGCACCGCCACGCGGGTGGGGTCGGCCAGGGCCTTGGCGATCCGGGCGAACTGCTCCGGACTGAGCCGATCGGGGGCGGAGGGTCGCGCGGGCACGGTTATATGGTTGTCGAACTGTCGAAATCTGTCAAGGGACCGCTTCCCCGGTCCGCGAGACCGGCTCGGGCGGCGCCAGGGTCGAGCCGGCGGGGGCCGCCGCCGCGTAGGGCGCCGCCTTTCGCCGCCGCAGCCGCTGCTGCAGCGCGTCGAAGTAGGTGTAGATCACCGGCGTGATGTAGAGCGTCACGATCTGGGAGAACGCCAGCCCGCCCACCACCGCGATGCCGAGCGGCCGACGCGCCTCCGCCCCCGCGCCGTGGCCCAGCGCGATCGGCAGCGTGCCCATCAGCGCCGCCATGGTGGTCATCATGATCGGCCGGAAGCGGACCCGCGCCGCCTCCAGGATGGCGTCGTGCGCGCTCTTCCCGTGGCTCCGCTCCGCCTCGATGGCGAAGTCGATCATCATGATCGCGTTCTTCTTCACGATGCCCACCAGCATGATGACGCCCACGTAAGCGTAGATGCTGAGGTCGAGCCCGAACACCGCGAGGGCGAGCAGCGCCCCGAACCCGGCGAACGGCAGCCCCGAAAGGATCGTGAGGGGGTGGATGAAGCTCTCGTACAGGATGCCGAGCACCAGATAGATCACCAGCACCGCCATCACCAGCAGCAGGAAGAGCCCCGCCTGCGCCTCCTGGAAGGCCTGGGCGGTCCCCGCGAAGCTGGTGCTGATGCTGGAGGGGAGGACCTGCCGGGCCGCGCCCTCCACCCGCTCCACCGCGGTGCCCAGCGAGGTGCCCGGCTCGAGGTTGAACGAGAGGGTCACCGCGGGGAGCTGGCCCGAGTGATTCACCGTGAGGGGGCCGGTGCCGGGGGTGACCCTGGCCAGGCTGCCGAGCGGCACCGAGACGCCGGCCCGGCCGCTGACGTGGAGCAGGTTGAGCGCGGAGAGGTCCCGCTGGTACTCCGGCAGCAGCTCCATCACCACCCAGTACTGGTCGTTCGGGGTGTAGATGGTGCTCACCTGGCGCGCGCCGTAGGCGTTGTAGAGCGCACTCTCGATCTGGTTCACGTCGATCCCCAGCGCCGCCGCGCGGTCCCGGGCGATCTCGACCTGCACCTGCGGGTTCTTGATCTGGAGGTCGCTGGTGACGTCGGTGATGCCGGGGATATCCTGCATCCGCCGCTCGAGCACGGCGGCGCCGTCGTACAGCGCCTCCATGTCCGAGCTGGTCAGGGTGAACTGGTACTCGCTCTTGGAGGAGCGCCCCCCGATGTTGAGCACCGGCGGGTTGCTGATGAAGACCCGCATCCCCGGGACCGCCGCCAGCTTCTGGGTCAACGAGCGGGCCACCTCGTCGGCGCTCAGCTCCCGCTCCGCTCGATCCTTCAGATGGATGAAGAACCGGCCCTGGTTCACCGTGCTGATCCGGCCGCCGCCGCCGACGGCCGACATGAAGCCCTCGATGTTGGGATCTTCCTGCACGATGGCCGCCGCGGCCCGCTGGTGGGCGACCATCGCCTCGTAGCTGGTGCCCTCGGCGGTCTCCGTGGTGGCGTAGAGCTGCCCCTGGTCCTCGCTGGGAATGAACCCCTTGGGCACCACGCGGAACAGCACCACGGTGCCGACCAGGATCAGCGCGCTGAAGGCCATGGCCAGCCCGCGGTGGTCCATCACCCAGCCCAGGGTCCGCTCGTACCAGCGGAGCGAGGTCTCCCAGGCCCGCTCGATGGCCCGATAGAACCGGCCGTGCCGCTCCTCCCGCTCGCGCGGCTTGAGCCAGCGGCTGCAGAGCATGGGGGTGAGCGTGAGCGAGACGAACCCGGACACCAGGATCGCCACGCCGATGGTGACCGCGAACTCCTGGAACAGCCGCCCGACGAGGCCGCCCAGGAACAGCACCGGGATGAACACGGCCACCAGCGACAGCGTCATCGAGATCACGGTGAAGGTGATCTCCCGGCTGCCGTTGATCGAGGCCTCCAGCACCGACTCGCCCTGCTCGATGTGGCGCACGATGTTCTCCAGCACCACGATGGCGTCGTCCACCACGAAGCCGACCGCGAGGGTC
Source organism: Gemmatimonadales bacterium (assembly GCA_036375015.1). GTDB lineage: Bacteria > Gemmatimonadota > Gemmatimonadetes > Gemmatimonadales > GWC2-71-9 > CAVVWJ01. Next base: position 13,581 of record DASUSR010000324.1, on the reverse strand, counting down.
AGCGCCATGAGCGAGAGGTTGTCGAGACTGTACCCCAGCAGGTACATCACCGCGAAGGTGGCCACCAGCGACATGGGGAGCGCGAGGCTCGGGATGGCGGTGGCCCGGAGGTTCCGCAGGAAGAGGAAGATCACCATCACCACCAGGCAGAGGGCCAGGTAGAGGGTGAACTTCACGTCGTCCACCGAGGCGCGGACGGTGCGGGACCGGTCGTTGAGCGTGGCGATCTCGACCGAGGGCGGGATCTGGTCCTTGAGCCGCTCCACCTCGGCCTTCACCCGCTCCGCCACGGCGACGGTGTTGGTGCCGGGCTGCCGCTGGATCGCGAGCACGATGGCGCGCTCGCCGTTGAACCAGCTCGCCCGCTTGGTGTCCTGCACGCTGTCCACCACCCGGCCGAGGTCGCGCAGCCGCACCGGCGCGCCGTCGCGGAAGGCCACCACCAGGGCGCCGAAGTCGGCGGCGTTGTCGAGCTGGCCCTGGCTCTCCACCGAGTAGGCCTTGTCGGTGCCCCAGAGAATGCCGGTCGGCAGGTTCACGTTGCCGTTCTCGACCGCGCGCGCCACCTCGTCGATCCCGATGCTCCGGGCCGCGAGCTGCTGGGGATCGAGCTGGATCCGCACGGCGAACTTCTGGGAGCCGTACACCTGCACCTGGGCCACGCCCTCCACCGTGGAGAGCCGCTGGGCCAGGAAGGTCTCCGCGTACTCGTTGAGCTGGGAGAGCGGCAGGGTGGTGGTGCGGAGCGCGTAGTAGAGGATCGGCCGGGCGGACGGGTCCGCCTTCCGGAAGCTGGGCGGCTGGATGTCCCGGGGCAGGGAGCGCAGCGCCTGGGAGATGGCCGCCTGCACGTCCTGGGCTGCCGCGTCGATGTCCCGGCTGAGCGCGAACTGCAGCGAGATGGACGTGGCCCCCTGGGTGCTCGTGGAGGTCATCACCTCGATGCCGGGGATGGTGGAGAACTCCTTCTCCAGCGGCGTCGCCACCGAGGACGCCATGGTCTCGGGGCTCGCACCCGGCAGGGTGGCGTTCACCGAGATGGTGGGGTAATCCACCGCCGGCAGATCGCTCACCGGCAGCGCGCGGTAGGCCACCAGTCCGAAGATCAGGATGCCGAGCATGACCAGCGTGGTCATGACCGGACGACGGATGAAGAGCTCCGTGTTCATGTCGTCCTCCGCGCGGCGCTGTCGGCCGCGGTCTTCACCTGGACCTTCGAGCCCTGCCGCAACCGCAGCTGCCCGTCGGTCACCACCCGATCTCCCGGCTCCAGCTCGCCACTCACCACGGCCAGATCCCCCGTGGTCCGGTCTACCCGGACCGGTCTCGTGGCCGCCGAGCTGTCCGGCTCGACCACGAAGACGAAGCTGCCCTGCTGTCCCGATACCACGGCCCGGGCCGGCACGGTGAGCGCGTTCTCGTCGGTGTAGAGCCGCAGGCGGACGTTGACGAACTCGCCCGGCCAGAGCGCTCCCTCGGTGTTGGGAAAGGTGCCCTTCAGCAGAATGGTGCCGGTCGTCGTGTCCACCGCGTTGTCCACGAAGCTCAGGGTGCCCTCGCTGGCCGGCCCGCCGCCCACCGGCTCGGCCCGCACCGTGAGCCCGTCCCCGCGATGCCGCTGGATGACCGTCAGGTTGGCCGCCGGCACCGCGAACCGCACCAGGATCGGCCGGATCTGGTTGATGGTCACCAGCGGCTGCGGGTCTGCCGCCCGCACCAGGTTTCCCTGGCGGACCCGCAGGCTGCCGGTGCGGCCCGCGATGGGGGCGCGAATGGTCGCGTAGGCGAGGTTGAGCCGCGCCTCGGCGACCGCCGCCTCACTCGCGGCCAGCGTGGCCGCCGCCGCGGCGGCGGTGGTCCGCGTTTGGTCGTACTGCTGCGCCGTCACGTACTCCCGCTCGGCCAGCTCCGCGTAGCGCTTCGACTCCTGCTCGGCGTTGGCCGCCTGGGCCCGGTCGCGCGCCAGGATCGCCTCGGCCCGCGCCAGCGCGGCCTGGAAGGGACGGGGATCGATCTCGAAGAGGACCTGCCCCTTCTTCACCTCCTGCCCCTCACGAAAGGCGATCCGGTTGAGCATGCCGCTCACCTGCGGCTGCACCGCGACCGTCTGGAGCGGCTCGACCGAGCCCGTGGCCAGCAGCTCGAAGGGGACGGGGCGGCGCTCCGCCAGGCCCACGGTGACCGGGACCGGCGGCGGAGGCGGCGGCGTCTCCTCGGTGCACCCGACCAGCGCGAGACCGAGCAGCAGCCCGGGCGGGAGGCGAAGGAACATCGGGGTCATCGCGAGGGCGCGCTCGTGGTGTCGGTGGTGAGACGAAGCGGATTGCCGCCCCGCGGGTCCAGCACCCCGGCGTCGTGGGCGAGCTGGGCCAGCGAGACGCTCCAGGCCAGCCGGGCTTCGACCTGCTGCGCCCGCGCGCTCGCCAGCGCACTCTGGGCGGCGAGCAGGTCGAGCACCGAGCCGACACCGGAGCGGTACCGGCCGCGGGCCACCTCGTTGGACTGCTGGGCGCTGGCCACCAGATCGGCGGCGGTGGCCACCCGCCGGGTGGCGGTCTGGAGGGCGTGATAGGCCCGGAAGACCTGAAAGATCACCTGCTGCCGGAGCGACTCGCTCCGGGCCGCCGCGGCGTCGGCCGCGGACTCCGCGGCCCGGACGTCGTACTGGCGGGCGAGCCCGCTGAAGAGCGGAATGGCGAGCCCCAGCGAGAGAGTATAGCTGTTCGCCCCGTCGGGGATGGTCGTGGCATAGGTGCGGCCGCCGGTCGCGCCGAACTGCAGCGAGGGCAGCAGTCCCGCCCGCGCCTCGCCGATGCCGGCACGAGCCGCCTCGGCCTCCGCGCGCGCGGCCGCGAGGTCGGGACGCCCCGCGACCGCGGCTGCGATGATGGCGTCCACGCTGTCCGCCAGCGCGGCCACGGGCGCCGTGGTGTCGGTCGAGTCCAGGTCGTAGGGAAGATTGGCCGGGAGACCAAGGGAGAGGGCGAGCGCCCCGCGGGCGGTCTGCAGATTGCCTTCCACCGCCTGGAGATCGAGCCGGGCCTGGCTCGCGGCGGTCCGGGCCTGCAGCACGTCCGCGATCGTCGCCAGTCCCACCCGGCGCCGCTCCTCCGCCGCGGTGAGATTGAGCTCGGCCTCCTCCAGCGTCGTACGCTGCGCCTGCAGTAGCGCCCGGGTAGCGAGGTACTCGAAATACGCCACCTGCACCTGGAGCACCACGTCCTGGATCGTGGCGTTATGGCCGAAGCCCGCCGCCAGGAGCCGCTGCCGGGCTCCGGCCACCCGCCCGCTCCGGCCCCCGAAATCGAACAGGAGGTAGCTGAGGGTGACGCTCGGGGTGAGCACCGACTGCTCCACCGCGGTGCGCCCCTGACTTGCGGCCGTCTGGAGCCGGGCGGCATTGACTTCGGCGTCGACCGTCGGCCACCAGGCGCCGCGCTCGGCACCATAGGCGGCGGCCGCGGTCCGGGCGTTGGCCCACGCGAGGCGCGTCGCCGGGTTGTTGCGAAGCCCCAGATCCACCACGTCCTCCAGTGTCAGCCGCCGGATCCGCTCGGCAAGATCGCCGGGCACCGGCGGGGGAGGGGCGGTGTCGGGCCGGACCGGCCGGGCCGCCGTCGGGGGCGGCCTCCAGGGCACTTCCGGGGCGGGCGACACCGCGCGCACGCCGCCGACGTCGGGCGTGCCGGCACACCCCGCCAGCCCGCCGCAGAGCGCCGCGGCCAGCGGGGCCCGCAATGTCCGCCGCAGAATCGCGGCGCCCCGGCGTCGTGCTGTGGCATTCATCCGTTCGGCTCCCTCCTTCCGCACCGGGCGCACTCCGGCCAACCTTGGCGAATCTACCCGCCTTGGGGTGGGGCCGGTCGGGCGCGTCGCACGAGCGGCGCCCCCGCGTCCCGAACGGCACCCCGGCGTTCCGGCCCGCACGGCGGCCGACGGCCGTTCAGCTAGTTTCTGCTCATGCGGCAGAGCCCCGACGACAGGATGGTCCCGGCCCCGGCCGAGCCGGCCCCGCTCCGGCGGGCGGAGCTGATCGCCATCCTGGCGTTCTGGACCTTCCTCGCGGTGCTCACCGCGGCCAACGCCATGCTGGATCCCCGGGGCCGCGGCCCGCTCAAGCCGGTCGCCTCCTCCGCGCCGGTCGCGCTCGCGTTCGTGGAAGCCTACCTCTGGGCGGCACTCACCCCGCTCATCTTCCGGCTGGCCGGACGCTACAGCCTGGAGCGGTCGCGGGTGGTTCCGCGGATCGTGCTCTTCCTCGGCGCCGGCATTCTGACGGCGATCTTCGTGGACCTGATCGTCGCCTGGTTCCGCTTCGACGTGTTCGGCGTCCGCCGCTCCCTGCCGGGGAGCGGGGGCGGGCTCACCAACGTGCTGCGGCTCTGGTGGTTCGACGACCTGGTGGTCTATCTCGGCGTGCTCGCGGCCGGCTTCGCCCGGGAGTACTTCCACCGCTACCAGGCGCGCTGGCGGGACACCGTCCGGCTCCAGTCCCACGCCGTGGAGCTGCAGGCCCAGCTCGCCGAGGCGCGGCTCTCCTCGCTGCGCACCCAGCTCAACCCGCACTTCCTCTTCAACACCCTCAATACCGTCTCGGCGCTGGTGGAACGGGATCCCCGCGGGGTGCGACGCATGATCGCGCGGCTGAGCGAGCTGCTCCGCGCCACCCTGGAGGGCGGGGCCGAGCAGGAGATTCCGCTCCAGCGGGAGCTCGATCTGCTGCAGCGGTACCTGGACATCCTCCGGATCCGCTTCCAGGGCCGGTTGGAGACCAGCGTGGAGTGTGAGCCGGGTCTGGCGGACGCCCTGGTGCCCAACCTGATCCTCCAGCCGCTGGTGGAGAACGCGGTCAAACACGGCGTGGGCCGGGCCGAGGGGTGCGGCCGCATCGACGTGCGGGCCCGCCGGGCCGGAGGCGATCTGATCCTCACCGTTCGGGACAGCGGCGCCGGAGGCGCGGCGAACGGCGCCGGCAGCGAACCCCCGGCGCCGGGTACCGGCGTCGGCCTGCGCAACACCCGCGCCCGGCTGGAGCAGCTCTACGGAGACGGACGCCGCTTCTCGCTCGAGCCCGCGGCGGAAGGAGGCATGATCGCGACGATCGCGGTGCCGCTCCGATGAGCGGTCCCCCGACGCTGCGCGTGCTGGTGGTGGACGACGAGCTTCCCGCGCGGCAGCGGCTGGAGGACCTGCTCCGCCTCGAGCCCGGAGTGGCGCTCGCGGGCTTCGCCGACAACGGGGTCGCGGCGGTCGAGGCGATCCGCCGGCTCAGGCCGGACCTGGTCTTCCTCGACATTCAGATGCCCGGCAAGACCGGACTCGAGGTGCTGCGCGAGATCGGCGCCGACGCCATGCCGGCCACCATCCTCGTGACCGCCTACGATCAGTTCGCCCTCGCGGCCTTCGACCTGGCCGCGGTGGATTACCTGCTCAAGCCGTTCGACGACGAGCGCTTCGAGCAGGCCTTCCGGCGCGCGCGCCGGATCATCGCGGCCGAAGAGATCGGCCGGATGCGCGACCGTCTCCTGGCGCTGCTGCAGCACGCGGGATCGCCGGCGACGTCCACGCCGTCCTCCGGCGGAGGGTACCTCGAGCGCATCCCGGTCACCACCAGGGGCGAGACCCGGGTGGTGCCCGTCTCCCAGATCGAGTACATCACGGCCAGCGGCCCCTATGCCCGGCTCCACGCGGGGAGCCGGCGCTACGTGATCCGGGAATCGATGCAGGTGCTCGAGGACTCGCTCGATCCCGCGCGGTTCATGCGGATCCACCGATCGGCGATCGTCCGGATGGACCTGGTGGAGAGCCTGCGGCGTGGCACCGGCGGCGAGTATCTGGTTCAGCTCCGCACCGGCGTCAGGCTCAGGGTGAGTCGGTCCCGCCGCGAGGCCGTGGAGCGGCGGATGGGCATCACCTGAGGAACCACCGCACCGCCTGCTCGGCGATGGTGGGCGGCACGATGTGCGGGCCGTCGAACTCCACGTAGCGCACGGCGTAGCGCCGGCGCTCGAGCTCCGGTACGATCCGTCGGCTGCAGAGATCGATGGGCAGGATCTCGTCGTCCCTGCCGTGGGCCACGAAGACGGCGGGAGCGCCGTGCCGCTCCACCGGCGGCACCGAGCCCGGCGAGAAGGCGAGGATGTGGGTGAACAGGTCGCCGTTGGTGAGCCCGAGCCCCAGCGCGTAGCTCGCCCCGTCGGAAAACCCCTCGGCGGCGATGCGCCCGGGATCCACCGCGTAGCGCTCGAACACCCGGGCGAGCGCCCGGTCGAGGAAGGCCACGTCCGGTCCGTAACGGCCCGCCACCGCGTCCCAGGTGGAGCCGCGCGCGTCCACCGCGAGCAGCAGCACGGCGTGGTGATCGGCCAGGGCGCGGAGCCGTGGGAGCTCGCGCCGGGCACTGCCTCCGGCGCCGTGCAGCATGACGACGAGCGGCGCCGGCCGAGCGGGGCGGTAGCCCGGTGGCACGTGGATAAGGCCGTCCCGCTTCGGGCCCAGGCCGAGCGGCTCCGTGCCCGGGCCAACCGGCCCGGGGGACGAGGCGCCGGGCCGGGCGGAGAGCCGGCCCTGCGCGTGGAGGCGTTCAGTCCCACGCACGCCGGCGCCCGCCGCGCTCGTCGAGGGTGAGGCGCCGGCGCAGCCCAGCGCGACCGCGGAGGCAGCGGCCCCCGCGAGGCCGAGGAAAGCGCGTCTGTCGAGAGGAGTCATCCATGCCGGACGGAGGATCGCCCCCCGTGGTTCCCGCCACCGCGCCCGCGGTCCCGCCGAGGTGACGAGGCGACGGGTGGTGATCGGCATCATGGGCGCCGGCAGCCCCGGGGCCCAGAGTCTGGCCGACGCCCGCCGGCTCGGCCGGCTGGTGGCCGAGCGGGGCTGGGTCGTGCTCACCGGCGGCCGGCCCGCGGGCGTCATGGCCGCCGCGTGCGCCGGGGCCAGGGAGGTCCCGGGCAGCGTCACGCTGGGCATTCTCCCGTCGGCTCGGGGCGGCGTCTCGCCCGACGTGGACATCGCGGTGTTCACCGGGATGGGGGATGCCCGCAACGCGATCAACGTGCTCAGCAGCGATGTGGTGATCGCCTGCGGTGTGGAGGGCCCGGGCACCGCCTCCGAGGTGGCGCTCGGACTCAAGGCGGAGAAGCCGGTGGTGCTGCTCCGCCCGTCGGCCGAGGCCGCGGCGTTCTTCCGGCGCGTGGCGGGAGCGGGCCGGCTAGTGGAGGTGTCGAGTCCCGAGGAGGCGGTGGCCCGCGCCGCCGACCTGATCGGGACCGTTTCGGAGGAGCGCGCATAATGGAGCTGGGGCTGCGCGACCGGAGAGCGCTGGTCACGGGATCCACCGCCGGCATCGGCTTCGCCACCGCCAAGCTGCTCGCCGGCGAGGGCGCGGACGTGATCCTCAACGGACGCACCGAGCGGCGGGTGCAGGACGCGATCGCGATCATCCGTGAGGACTTCCCCAGCGCCCAGCTCAGCGGCGTCGCGGCCGATCTAAGCAGCGCCGAGGGCTGCTCCGCGCTCCTCGAGCGCGTCCCTGCGGTGGACATCCTGGTCAACAACCTCGGGATCTTCGAGCCCAAGCCGTTCGAGGAGATTCCCGACGAGGACTGGCTCCGCTTCTTCGAGACCAACGTGATGAGCGGCGTCCGGCTCTGCCGGCACTACCTGCCGCGGATGCGCATACGCAGCTGGGGACGGATCGTGTTCGTCTCCAGCGAGTCGGCCGTGCAGATCCCGAGCGAGATGATCCACTACGGCGTGACCAAGACGGCGCAGGTCGCCCTGGCGCGCGGGATCGCCGAGACCACCGCCGGCACCGGCATCACGGTCAACAGCGTGCTCGCGGGCCCGACGGCCTCGGAGGGCGTGAGCACGTTCGTCGAGCAGCTCGCCCGGTCGCGCGGGGTGGACTTCGCCACGATGGAGCGCGACTTCTTCGAGCACGCTCGGCCCAGCTCCCTCCTCCGGCGCTTCGCCCGGCCGGACGAGGTCGCCTCCGCCATCGTCTACCTCTGCAGCGAGCAGGCGTCCGCCACCACCGGCGCGGCGGTCCGGGCCGACGGCGGCGTGGTGCGGGCCATCCTCTGACCCGGACACGCAGGCGGCCGGGAGCGAAACTCCCGGCCGCCGGGGATGCGTCATGTCAGGTCAGCGGCTCCCGTCCTGCCCGCGGCCGGTCTTGTCCTGAAGCTCGTCGATACGCTGGGAGGCCTCGGCCTTGGTGAGGTCCGGCTCCACCTCCTCACCCGCCTCGCCGGCCAGCGTGTTCAGGTAGGATTCCTGCGCCCCGGTCAACGGCTCGTCGCCGGTGGTCCACTGCTCCGGGGCTTTGATCCGGTTGGACTCATCGGGTGCCTGCTTTCGGCTCTTGCGCGCCATAGCGTCGTGCTCTCCTTTCGAGGTCCGGCGACTCGACGTCGCCGGACCGAAAGAAAGCCGAAACAAGGGAGATCGCAAGCCCTGAACTATCTCGGCAAGCTGTTGTCTCCTTGTGATTTACATCACATTTCCGGAGGAACGCGATGGCCCGTTGGCGCCGGATATTCCTGGTCGCGGCGCTCGCCGCATTGCCCGCCCGGCTTTCCGCCCAGACTCCGGAGTCCGAGCGCGCCGCGGTGCTCGCCACCGTGCACCGGCTGTTCGACGCCATGCGGAGCGGGGACAGCGCCACCGCACGGTCGCTGTTCCATCCGCAGGCGCTCCTCGCGACGGCGCACCTCCGCGGGGGCGCGCCCGTGGTGCAGGTGGATACGCTGGAGTCGTTCATCCACGCGGTGGGCGCCCCGCGCACCGAAATCTGGGACGAGCGGCTCGGTGGCGCGGACGTGCGGATCGATGGGCCTCTCGCTTCGGTCTGGGCGGAGTACGCGTTCTATGTCGGCACCGAGCTCAGTCACTGCGGGGTGGACGCGCTGCAGCTGGCGCGCAGCGCCGGAGGCTGGAGCATCGTCGCCTTCACCGACACTCGGCGCCGCACCGGGTGTCCGGGGGCGGGCGGCCGCTGATGCAGCGGGCGTGGCGTCTGGCCCCCTGGCTCTCCGGGCTCGCGGTACTGTTGCTCGTCGCGGCGGGCCCGGCCAGCCGACTCGGGCTCTGGGACTTCCGGACGGGGTTCCAGCTCTTGCGCTGGGCCGCCTATCTCGGCATCGCCGGGGCGGGGACCGGACTGCTCTCACTCCTCTGGCGGCCCCCGGGCACGCGACCGTGGCGTCCGGTCGTCGCGATCGTGCTCGGGCTCTTCGCGGTGCTGCTCCCCTGGCGCTGGATGGAGGAGGCCCGCAAGGTTCCGCCCATTCACGACATCACCACGGACACGGAGCGGCCGCCGGAGTTCGTCGCCGTGCTGCCGCTGCGGGCCGACGCGCCCAATTCGGCCGAGTACGAGGGCGAGGCCGTCGCGGCGCAGCAGCGTACCGCATATCCGGACATCGCGCCGCTGCGGCTGGACCGGCCGCCGGGGGAGACGTTCGCTCGGGCCCTGGAGCAGGCGCGGGAGAGTGGGTGGGAGATCGTGGCGGCGGACTCGGCCGCAGGGCGCATCGAGGCCACCGCCACCACGTTCTGGTTCGGCTTCAGGGACGACGTCGTGGTGCGGGTGACTCCCGATGCAGGGGGAAGCCGGGTGGACGTGCGCTCGGTGTCGCGGGTGGGGCGGAGCGACGTCGGGGCGAACGCCCGGCGGATTCGCGCCTATCTCGACCGGCTCCGCTGAGCGCCGCCAGGAGCTAGAAGCGGAGCTCGCCCGCCTGCGCCGTGGCGCCGGCCTTCACCTCCACCACCACGCCCTCGCTGGTCACATTGCGCTCGAGATCTTCCGCCGTGAGCTGATACCGGCCCGGCCGGAGGAAGGAGGCGGTGAACCGCCCGTCGGTCGCCGAGCGGGTGGTCGCGAGCAGCGGGCCGAGCTGGGCGGTGCTGTCGGGCGCGACGTGGACGCTGACCACGGCGCGTGCGATCGGCGCACCGTCATCCTCCCGCAGCAGCCGGCCGCTCACCGCGCCGGAGCCGGCCCGGGTGATCGCCCGAAGATACGGCAGGAAGGTGAACCCGCCCGCGCCGTCGTAGAGGAAGCTTCGGCCCACGTCGAAGTCCACTACCACCTCTTCACCGTTTTCCCCGATGGCCAGGGCCTCCTCCACGATGGCGAAGAGGCTGGGCGCCTCGCCCTTGGCCTGCCAGTTGATCCCCGGTGAGCCAGGGCCGGCGGCGGCTCCGATCGGCTCGCCGTCGATGGTCGTCATGCTGGAGCGGGAGGGATCGAACACCAGGCGCACCGCCCGGTACTGTCCCGGCGGCACGACCGCCTCGCCCAGCAGCGCGGTGGACCCGTTCTGCAGGTCGAGTAGGTTGAAGGTCCGGTCGGGGCTGGAGACGACCACCCATTCCGGGGCCCCGTCCGAGGTGTCCAGGCTGGTGGAGAGCGCGATCTCGTCCACGTGAATGTCCACCCGGGCGATCTCGTCGAAGGGGAAGGGAGCGTCGGTGAGGAGCACCGAGGTGGCGCCGTCCCCCACGGGGCCGGTGCCGGGGCCGATTTCGGCCGAGGTGCAGGCGCCGAGCGCCGCCAGTCCGAGTGCAAGTCCAAAGCCCCGCATCGTCGTCTCCTGTCATCGGGATTCGCCGTCGTCCGTACCCCAGAGACTCCCACCACCCCCCGGCCGTCACCGGCCGTGACGGAGGGTTCCTGCTGTCACAGGCACGCCCGCGCGCTGGTCTATCGAGGATGAGCGACAGCGACGCCGCGCTGGTCGCCCGCACCCTGGACGGCGACCTCACCGCGTACGCCGCCCTGATGGCGCGCTACCGCGATGGGTTCGGGCGTTACGCCTACCACATGCTGGGGAATCACGAGGATGCCCAGGAAGCGATGCAGGACAGCTTCATCCGGGCCTATCGAGCGCTCAAGGACTGCCGCGAGCCGGACCGGTTCGGGGCCTGGCTCTTCCGCATCGTCGTGAACCGGTGCCGCACGATGCGCCGCCGGCTGCTCCGTCACCGCCGCTTCGACGGCGACCTGCCCGACGAAATTCCGGTCGCGGACCATGCGCCTGCGGCGTTCGAATGGCGGGAGGAGATCGCCCGGGCGCTGGCCCGGCTGCGGCCCCACTACCGGGAAGCGTTCCTGCTGCGTTACGTAGAGGGCCTGGACTACGCGGAGATGGCGAGAATGACCGGGGCCAAGGAGCCCGCGCTGCGAATGCGGGTGAAGCGGGCGGGCGACCAGCTCCGCGAGCTGCTGCGAGATGTCCATGTCGGCTGAGCGCGACGACGAGCTGCAGGACGAGCTGCTGCGACGGGTGGTGGACGAGTTGCGCCGGCCGGTCCGGCTCGACCCGACACTGGACCTCCGGGTGCTGCGTGCCATCCGCGAGCCCGCGCCGGCCCGGCCCGCGCGGCCCTGGCTCCGCCCGGCCTGGGTGGCCGCCGCGCTCGCGGCCGGCGTGATGATCGCGGTGGGGCTCCAGTCCCGGGATCGCCCCTCGTCGAGCCCTACGACGGTGGCGTCACCGGCGGCGACCCCGTTCGCGGAGTCGACCCGGCCGGTATACCTGCGGCTGGATGCGCCGGCCTCCTCCCGCGTCTCGGTGGTGGGAGACTTCAACGACTGGGACCCGTCCGCGACGCCGCTCAGCCCCACCGGCGACCGGGGTGTCTGGACGGTGGAGCTTCGGCTCAAGCCCGGCCGCTATCACTACACCTTCCTCATCGACGGCCGCCGCTGGGCGGGTGATCCCAGCGAGCCGCGGGCGCCGGAGAGCGACTTCGGCGCGCCGGTCTCGGTCCTGACGGTGAGCTGACCATGCGACTCCTCGGGCTCCTCCTCCTGTTCCTCCTGCCCGGCTCCCTTGCGGGCCAGGATCGCCGGCTGGCGGAGCGGCTCGATTCCTCCACCGCGGCCGCGGTGCAGCGCGTCGTGGACTCGGCGTCGCGGGGGGGCCTCCCCACCGAGCCGCTGGTCCAGAAGGCGCTCGAGGGAAGCACGCTGGGCGCCCCGGGCGACCGGATCGAGTCGGCCGTGATCGCGCTGCACGGTCAGCTGGCTCGGGCCCGCGAGGCGCTCGGAGGAGCCGCCGACGAAGCCGAGCTCACCGCCGCCGCCGGTGCGTTGCGGGCGGGCCTGCCGTCCGCCGCCCTGCGCCGGCTGCAGGCCCTTCGCTCCGGCCGGCCCCTCGTGGTGCCGATCGCGGTGCTCACCGACCTCGTGTCCGAGGGCGTGCCGCCAGAGGAAGCCACCCGCTCGGTCCTCGATCTGGCCCGGAACGGCCGGCCCGACGACGACTTCGTCGCGTTGCGGCGCGAGGTCCAGACCCGCCGGCGCGGCCCGGGCGGGCCCCTGGACCGTCCCCCGCTGCAGCCGGCGCCCGACCCGCCGCCCGATCGATGATGCCGCGCCGACGGGTCCCGCTTCTGGTCATCCTGGGCACCGTGTGCGTCGCCGCCCCGGGGGCGGGCCAGGTGCGCGGCTCGCTGGACGTCGGGGCGGGAACGTACCGGCCGGACCGGGCGATCCCGGGCGGTGTGGCCTCCATCGCGCCGACCCTCTACCTGGACGGCGAGTCGTTCCGGCTGGGCCTTGCCGGCATCTACTCCGATGCGCCCGCGGGGCGGTGGAATTTCCAGGGCACCGGCCTGGCCCAGATCCGTTCCCCGCAGCTGGGACCGCTCCAGCTCGAGGCGACCGGCAGGTTCGATTTCACCCGGCACTTCGCGGCGCACGGCGTCACCGTGGCGTCCGGGGAGCTGCGGGGGTACCTCCGCCCGTCCCGCGGAAGCACGCTGTGGGCCGGGCACCTGCGGGGAAACGCCAGCGCGCTCGCCGGGCGCAGGCCGCTGCGGCGCAACCTCATCGGCGCTTCGACCCGGGTGGGCGGGCTCGAGATCGGCCTCTCGCTCGCCAGCAGCACGTTCGACTTGATCGGTGGGGTCCCGCGCGGGTCAACCGGGCTCAATGACACTACGCTGGCCGGTGTGCCAACGCTGCCGGAGGGCGCGGAGAGCCCGGCGACCAGGCGGATGTCGCTGACTGACGCGGTGCTGTCTACACGGTGGCGGGTTGCCGACGTCGATCTCGACCTCGCGTTGGGCCGGCGGTTCGGCCACAACACTCCGGAGCTCACCATCTGGGGCGTATCGGGCAGCCGGGCCCTGACCGACAACCTCGCGCTGGTAGCCGGCGCGGGCCGGGCCGGCTCCGACCCGGTGACCGCTGTCCCGGGCGCGCGCTACGTCGTGATGGGTCTCCGGCTGCGGCTCGGCCCGCCGGCCACGGCCATCCACAGCGCGCCTGCCCCGCAGCCGGAGCAGGCGCCCTTCCGGGTCGGGCCGCCGCTGCCCGCCGGGCGCGAGATCGCGGTGCGCGCACCCGGCGCCGGCGGAGTCGAGCTGGCGGCCGACTTCACCGACTGGCGCCCGGTGGCGCTCGAGCCCTCGGCCGACGGGAGCTGGCGAGTGGTGCTCCCGATCCCGCCCGGACTCCATCGTCTGGCCGTGAGGATCGACGGGGGCCCCTGGCGCGCTCCGGCCGGGTCCCGCGCGGTCGCCAGCGAGTTCGGCGGCGAGGTCGCCGAAATCGTCATCGACTGACCA
>DASUSR010000323.1:0-6373 GCA_036375015.1 Gemmatimonadales bacterium | reverse complement strand
GATCACCGGCTGGCTGGCGCCGGCGGCGAGAGCGCGCCCGCGAGCCGTCTCCGCACCCGCCCGGAGCCGGGTCAGGAGGGCCGTCTCCTCGGGTGCCAACGCCGCGGGGCCCGGGTCCCGGGGAGCCGGGGGTGCGGCCGGTGGCGCCTCCCGACGGCGCGGGGCTGGGGTTTCCACCGCCGGCGGGGGGGTGGTGGTCTCGACCTGCAGGGGTTGGGGAGCGACCGGTGGCGGCTGGGGCTCGGGCTGGGGGGCGGGGTCGGTCGCAGTGGGCGGTGGGGGTGTCGCCGTGACCGCCGCCGATCGGCCGGTCTCGGCCGGCGGCCGCGACCACCACACCCAGAGCGCCGCGGCTGCCGCGAGGACGATGCCCAGGGCGACCGGCGCGTAGCGCTGGAGTCCCGCAGTTACCCGAGCCCGCGGGGGCGGGCTCACCACCACCGTGGGCGTCGGAACCGGGACGCTGCCGCTGCTCGGTGTCGTCATCATGTCGAGGGCGGCGATGAGCTCCCCCGCGGTCTGCGGGCGGTCGGCCGGCCGCTTCTCCAAACATTTCATCACCAGTACGCCCAGCAGCGGCGGCAGCCCCGGGCGTCTCGCGCTCACCGGCTCGGGCAGGGCCGCCACGTGCGCCCCGAGGATCGCCTGGGGCGACCGGCCCGCGAAGGGCGGCTGCCCGGTGAGCATCTCGTAGGCCGTGATCCCGAATGCGTAGACGTCCACCCGGTGGTCCATGCCGGGGTCCGCCGACGCCTGCTCGGGCGCCATGTAGGCCGGGGTCCCCAGCGAGACGCCCATGGAGGTGAGCCCCCCTCGGGCGAGCGCCGTCTCGGCGGAGCTGATGGTGAGCGCCTTGGCGACGCCGAAGTCGGTGACCACCGCGACGCCGTGGGACAGCAGCACGTTGTCGGGCTTGATGTCGCGGTGCACCACGCCCTGCGTGTGGGCATAGGCCAGCGCGGAGGCGACGTCGCGGAGGATCCGGATCGACTCGGCGACGGGCAGCTCCCCGTCCCGTATGAGCCGCGCGCGCAGCGACTCGCCGGAGACGTAGGGCATGGTGAACCAGGGGAGGCCCGCCGCGTCCCCGGCCGCGAGCAGCGGCACGATGTGGGGATGCTGGAGCTGGGCGGCGAGGTAGATCTCACGGCGGAAGCGCTCGACGCTGACCCCCGCGGCCAGCTCGGGGGTGAGGACCTTCACCACCACCTTGCGGTCGAGCGCGGCCTCCACGGCCAGAAAGACGCGCGACATGCCGCCGCCGCCGAGCTCGCGCTCGAGCCGATACGTCTCTCCCAGCGAGGCCTGGAGCTGTTGCCGGAGGTCTACGGACACGGTGCCAATCTAGCATTCCGCTCGGAGGCGCGCCTAGCTTACCGGCATGGCGGCCCAGATCCTCATCACCATGGACGACCTGGAGACGGCGGTCCGGCTGAACGCGGCGGTGGAAGCCGCCGGGTTCTCGACCGCGATGATGTCCTCCCTGGACGACGCCCGCGGCGCGGTGCGGCGGGAGAGCCCCGACCTGGTAGTCCTCACCGGCGCGGTGCACGAGCCGCATGCACTGACCCTCGCGACCCTCGCGCGCGATCACGAGATCTCCACGCTGGCCCTGCTCGAGCCGACCGACTCGGAGCGGGCCGACCGGGTGGGCCGGCTGGGCGTGACCGAGACCATGATGAAGCCGGTGGCCCCCGACGACGGGGTGCAGACCGTGCGCCGGCTGGTGGAGCGGCGGCGTCTGCAGCAGCGCACCGGGATCATCGGCGAGAGCGCGGCGATCCAGGAGGTGCTGGTCAGGATCGAGCAGATGGCGCCCGTCTCCAGCACGGTGCTCATCCAGGGCGAGAGCGGCACGGGGAAGGAGCTCGTGGCCAAGGGGATCCACGACCTCTCCCCGCGGCGGGGCAAGCCGTTCATCGCGGTCAACTGCGCCGCCCTGCCCGACACGCTGCTGGAGTCCGAGCTGTTCGGCCACGAGAAGGGCGCCTTCACCGGCGCGGCCGAGCGTCGGCTGGGGCGCTTCGAGCTGGCGGACACCGGGACCATCTTCCTCGACGAGATCGGGGAGATTCCCGCCACCACCCAGGTCAAGCTGCTGCGAGTGCTGGAGAGCCGGGCGTTCTTCCGGGTCGGCGGAACCCAGCCGATCAAGGTGGATGTCCGGGTCATCGCCGCCACCAACCGCGCGCTCCGCGAGGCGGTGGCGCTCGGCGAGTTCCGCGACGACCTGTACTACCGGCTCAACGTCCTCAACATCTATCTCGCCCCGCTGCGGGAGCGGCGGGAGGACATCCCGCTGCTGGTCCGCCGGTTCATCCGCGAGTTCGCCCGCACCCACGACCGGACCTTCCGCGGCATCACCCCGGAGGCGATGCAGCGGCTGGTGAGCGCCCCCTGGCCGGGCAATGTGCGCCAGCTTCGCAATCTGATCGAGTCGATGGTGGTGCTGGCTCCCGGGGCCGAGATCCGCGCGAGCGACATTCCGGCCGACATCCTGGAGGGCCCCGGAACCCTGTTGCCGATGCGCCTGCAGCCCGCGGCGCGGGACCTCCCCGGCCACGAGCTCGAGTTCATCCTGCGCAGCCTGGTGGACCTCAAGCTCCAGGTGGAGGAGCTGCGCCGCCGGCTGGACGAGCACCCGCAACGGGTCCAGGTGATCGAGCTGTCCGACCACACCAGTGTGGCGGACGTGCTGCCGGAGGGGGCTGGGGACGGGGACCAGACGGTGGTCTACCGGCCTGGCATGACCATGGCGGAGGTGGAGAAGGCCGCCATCGCCGCGGCGCTCCAGGAGCACCGGGGCAACCGGCGGCGGGCGTCGGAGGTGCTCGGTATTGGAGAGCGGACCCTGTACCGCAAGATCAAAACCTATCACCTGGAATGATTTACCTCCCGCAGTACGAAACATTCACGGTGGCTAAGTTCTACTGTCTCATAAGTTTGCAGCAACCGGCCTATTGACAGCCCTTAACCTGGCCGTCAAATTGCAGATAACTCCCCCGACTCCCCCGGGCCCGGTAACTTGAACTTCGTCATCGACGCCGAACTCTGTGTCGCATGTCTGGCGTGCGTCCGGGTCTGCCCTACCGACGCGATTGCGGTCGCGGGTGACGAGCCGCTGTCGCTTCAGGTGGTGGACGAAGCGTGCATCCGGTGCGGCCAGTGTCTGCCGTCGTGCCCGCACGGGGCGGTCAAGGTCAACGGCGAGATCGGGCGCGCGCTCGCCATCGCGTCCGAGGGACACGGGGTCCTGATCCTCAGCCCCGAGTCGGTGGCCCACTTCTATCCGGCCACTCCGGAGCAGCTCATCAACGCCTGCTACGCCGCGGGTTTCCGCGCGGTCACGCGCGGCGTCATCGGCGACGAGCTGGTCGCCGCGGAATACCTCAAACTCTGGGAAGAGGAGCCCTGGGGCACCCTGATCCGCTCCACCGATCCGGTGGTGGTGGATACGGTGCGGACCCAGTATCCCGAGCTGGTGCCGTACCTGGCGCCGGTGACGGTCCCCGCGGTGGCGGAGGCGCGCTACTTGCGCGCCCAGCACGGGCTGGGACTGCGGATCGCGTATGCCGGCATCTGTCCGCCGGTGAGCAGTCCGGACCTGGATGCCGCGATCACCTTCGGCGATCTGGAGCAGATCTTCCGGATCCGCGGGGTGAGCGTGCTGGGCCAGCCGTCGCTGTTCGAGCGGGTGCCGGAGGAGCGGCGCCGCCATCTGAGCGCGGCGGGCGGGCTCCCGCTGGCCCTGCTGGAGGAGGCGCGCTACTCGAGCCGCCGGTTCCGCAAGATCCGCGGCCTCGACGCGCTGCGCGCGCTGGCTCGGGCGGTGGCGGTGGACCGGCTGGACCTGGGCTTCGTGGACATTCTCTCGACCGAGGGCGCGCTGGACCACCCGCTCTCGGGGCCGCGCGAGGAGCTCTACTGGCGGCGCGAGTTGCTCGCGGCCAGCGAGGCGCCGCGCAGCCGGTTTCCGGTGGTGGACAGCACCGTGGTGGCCTCCATCGGCGCGACGTTCGCCATCAAGCCGCGGCGGGTCCAGGCCGATCCCGAGGCCGTGGCCGCCGTGTTGGAACAGATCGGCAAGGGACCCAACGGGCGGGACTGGGATTGCCGGGCCTGCGGGTTCGAGACCTGCCGCCGGTTCGCGGAGGCGGCCGCCCTGGGCCGTGCGTCGATGCGGCAGTGTACGCCCTACCAGGAGCGGCGGGCGGACGAGGCCCAGCGGGCGGCGGCGGTGGATACGATGACCGGCCTCTCCACCTACCGCGTGCTGCGTGACCGCCTGGCGTTCGAGGTGGAGCGGGGCAAGCGGAGCAACGAGGGGTTCGCCGTTCTCTTTCTGGATCTCGATCGCTTCAAGGAAGTGAACGACCGGTACGGCCACGAGGCGGGCAACGACATCCTGCGGGCCGTGGCGGGCGAGATCCGGAACGCGGTGCGTGCCTCGGACGTGGCGGCGCGCTACGGGGGCGACGAGTTCGTCGTGATCCTCACCCGCACCGACCTGCAGGGCGGTGCGCGGGTGGCCGAGGCGCTGCGGGCGGGAATCGAGGGGGTCGGGCGCCGGCTGGGGTATCCGCCGGGGCTGGTGACCGTGAGCATCGGGCTGGCGGAGTTCGATCCGCACCAGCCCTCGGAAGGCGACCTGCTGGTCTCGGCCGACCGCGCCCTCTACCGGGCCAAGGCGGCGGGACGGAACGCGGTGGCGTGAGGGGTGGGGCAGCGGGGCAGGAAGGCGGCGGAGCAGTGGGGGCCGTGCCTGGTGGGGACCTGCGGGGCAAGGGATGGAACGGAACGTGACAGGATACAGTCCGAGACCAAGCGGGCCGGTGGGTCAACAGGGGCAGCCGGGCGGCGGGCGTCCGTCCGGCGGGACGGATGGCATCCCGGATCCCTGGGGCGTGCGCCGGGCCGAGAATCTGCTCACCAGCCTGGAGGGCATCCTGTCGGCGCGGGTGGTGACCACGCCGCTGGGTGAGGTGAGCGAGGTGCATATTCTCGCGCAGGCCGGCCTGCAGCCCAAGCAGCTGGTGCGCAACATCGAGTCGGCCCTGCTGGCGCAGCTGGGCCTCAAGGTAGACCATCGCAAGATCAGCATCGCGCAGACGGCGGACGTCAAGCCGATCGAGGCGCTCGAGCGGGAGGCGGTGCGGGACAAGGTCCTGCAGCGGGGCCTGCTGTACGAGAACCTGAGCGTCGCGCCGGGCAAGCGCCCGCACCGGATCTCCATCACGGTGACGCTCTCGTTTCGGGGGAACACCGAGTCGGCGGAGGAGGAGGCCTCGGACACACCGCGGAGTCGGGTGGAAGGGGCGGCCAAGGCGGCCGTGTCGGTCATCGACCATCTCCTGTCCGACTTCTCGATCGCGCTCGAGGGCGCCAAGATCGTCGAGGCGTTCGACCGCGAGTTCGCGTTCGTGGCGGTGCAGGGGCTCGGCGGGCGGGAGTCGCTGCTGCTCACGGGCACGGCGGAGATCAAGGAGAGCGCGGAGCGGGCGGCGGTGTTCGCGGTGCTGGATGCGACGAATCGATGGACGGAGGCGCGGCGGCCGACGTAGGTCGGGTTAAGCATGCGGTCGCCTACACGTGAGTAGGGGTGGTCGGGAGCGCAAACCTACAGGGAAAGGAAGCAGGTAAGGGGGTCCCGGTCTCGCAGCACCAGCGGAGACTAGCGGTCAACTGATTAGCGGAGCGTCTGGTGGGCCATAGCGAGGCTTGCCACTTCCCGAAGTTTCGGTGTTCTCTCAAGGGAGGTGACGCTCATGTTGAAGATCAGCTGGCTACAGACGGTCGCCTACGTGATTGCTGGATTGTTCAGCAAGAGCGAAGGGTCGACCTGGCAGTAAGCAGTTACAGAGGCCGGGCCCCTCTCTCTCCTTCCAATGTCTAAAGAGTCGAAGACGTATCTATTTGTGCTCGCTATAGCCGCCTCTGCCGCGCTTGTCGCGGCAGGGGCTTGGCACGCGCGCCCCCAGTTTCCAGGTTGGTGGCCGCTCGTGACCTTCGTGTTTGTGGCGACTCTGTTAGAAAGCCTCAACACTCGTCTCAGAATCTCTGCACGTGGGTCGACATCGTTCATCATGCACATGGCCGCGGCACTACTCTTCGGCGGTTTTTGGGCAGCCGCCGTGGCTGGTATTTCCACGGTTTTCGGGGAGGTTGTCCGGAAGAACATTCCGTTGAAGATGATCTTTAACGTGTCACAGCGGGTGCTGTCGGTCTGTATTGCTGTGTCTGTCTATGTCATGCTTGGCGGAGAACTCCCGCCGGCCTATCTCGGCACCGGCAATGTGCTGGCCTCAGATCCAGTTCAGAGGGACCTAGGGCTCTTCTTCCTATTTGCTGCTACCTACTTCACCGTCAACGCAGT
>DASUSR010000322.1:0-10946 GCA_036375015.1 Gemmatimonadales bacterium | reverse complement strand
AGAGCAAGGGACTTTTAATCCCTAGGTCGTGGGTTCGAGCCCCACCGCCCTCATCCCCTCCCCGCTCCAGCTCCCGCCCTAGATTCCCGCCGGCCAACATCCCCATGCATCCCTCAGGTCCGAGGCCCCGCGGGTCACCACGCGGCGGCGGCGGAATAAGGGCACCTTCACCCTCGATTCCCATCCGATTCAACTCGCCCCATGCACCTTCGCACGTGGCACGGAGCGCCGCGGCGGTCTCTGTCTGGAACGCCCGGAGGTCACGCCGGGAGGACGCGGCCGCGGCAGACTGTCAGCCCAGTCACAACAAGAGGCCCTCATGCGCGGCGCGACACGGACCCATCTGCTCATCGCCGGAGCGCTCCTGACCGTCGTCGCCTGCGGCGGCGACGATGCCACCGGCCCGGTCTCGTCCCGGGGCTCGGTGCGCGTGATCCAGGCGTCGCTCGGCACGGCGCTGCTGGACGTGCTGGTGGACGGCGGCGTGGTCGTGAGCGGGCTCGGCGCCGGCACCGTGTCCCAACCCATTCCGGTGGCGACCGGCGCCCGCACCATCGAGGTGCGGCCCACGGGGGGCGCCAGAAGCCCGGCCCTGCTGCAACTGGCCGTCGAGGCCGACTCGCAGTACACCGCCGTGGTGATCGACTCGTCCTCGGTGCTGAACCCGATCGCCGTGAGCGACACGGGGGGCATTCCGGCGGTCGGCATGACCAAGCTCCAGGTGGCGCACCTGGCGCGGCTCGCCGCGCCGATCGACGTGTACCGCCGCCAGCCGGACTTCGATGGGCTCCTGACCCTCGCCTTTCCCTTCGAGTACCGCGCCCTGAGCGGGTACGTGCAGAGCACCCCGGGCGACTGGCAGGTGCTGGTCGCGACCGAATCGCGCGTCGGCGGGGTGCCGCCGGATGTACCCGGGGATACGCTCCTGATCGTGGGACCGGTGACGCTCGAGGCCGACCAGGCGGTGACGGTCGTACTCGTAGACGACCCGGAGGGCGGCATCGAAGCCGTCGTCGCGCGGGAGCGGTAGGGCCTACCGGAGATGCCGGTCCAGGAAATCCCCGATCCGGTCGATGACCTCTTCCATGCCCGGATCAATGGGAGCGGTCGTGGGGCGGAGCCCGTGGTCGGCGTTGTGGATCATCAGGAGCGAGCTCTGGATGCCGGCTGAGCGCAGGAGCTGGTCCAGCCGGGCCGACTGCGCCGGCAGCACCAGGGTGTCGTCCTCGCCGGCCACGAAGAAGAATGGACTGTCGTCCGTCGTGACATGGGTGACGGGGCTGGCCTGGACCATCTCCGGTGAGTCGGGATCGGGCCAGGTGGCGAACACGCGGCTGTAATCGTCGAACAGCTCGACGGGCGTCGTAAAATCCGTGATCGGCGACATCGCCACGACCGCCTGCACCCGGCTGGAGACGCCGGGGAACTCGCCCCCGACGTCGAATCCGTCCGCGCCGCCGGCGGTGCCGAGGAGACCGACCAGCTGTCCTCCCGCGCTCGCGCCCCAGACGCCGATCCGCTCCGGGTCGAGCCCGTACGTGGACGCGTTCGCCCGCAGGTGGCGGATGGCGCATTTGACGTCGTGGATCTGGGCCGGCCACAGGTGCTCCGGCGCCAGCCGGTAGTCCACGCTCACCACCAGGTAGCCCCGGGCCAGGAGCGCATCGCGGATCTCGGCGAACCAGACCCCGCGGGTGCGGCTCCCGCTTACCCACCCGCCGCCGTGCACGTGAACCGCTACCGGCAGCGGTCGCGGGACCGACACGCCCGGCACGAAGAGATCCATCCGCACCGCCGAGCCGTCCATCGTGCAGTAGCGGAGGCCCGTGACCGTTCCCGCGCCGTAGCTCACCGTGATCGCCGACGTCCCGCTGCGGCCGCCACTCCGCGCGGTGATGGTCGCGGTGCCGCGTGCGAGCGCGCTGACCGCGCCGCTCGGATCTACCGCGGCGATGTCCGGCCGGCTGCTGCTCCATTCCACCTGCGCGCCGTCGACCGGCGCCCCCTGGGGGTCCAGCACCGCCGCGGTGAGCTCACCCGACTGTCCCGCCGCGAGCGCGAGCGTTCCGGGGGTCACCGTCACCGATGCTACCGTCGGGGGTGCGGCCACTTCGACCGTCGCGCTTCCGGCGAGCGGCACCCCGTTCACCTCGGCGCTCACCACGCGGGTGCCGGCGCCCTCGGGGGTGAGGCTCCCGCCGGCCGCACCGTTCGCGTTGGTGGCGGGCGGCTGGACGATGGTGTTGCCTGAGCCGCTCGCCGTGAGGGCCGCCGCCGCGCCGGCGATCGGATTGCCATGGGCGTCCCGCGCGACCAACCGGATCGAGGCGGTCTCGCCGCTCCGCACGGATGAAGGGGTGGCCGAGACCGTCGAGCGGACGGGATCGACCGGGCCGGCGACACCCGTGGCCTCGAGCTCCACGGCGGCCGCGGGTGCGGTCTCGAGCGTGGCCTGCAGCGTGTTCGTCCCAGCGGTCTCGCCCAGGACCCATGCCTCCACGGCCGCCACGCCGTCGGCGCCGGTCGTCACCCGGGCCGGCGTGGCCGTGCCGCCGCCGCTGATCACGGTGAAGCTCACCTCGAGCCCCGGGACGGGGTTCCCCGCGGCGTCAAGGACTGCGACAGCCGGGCCCACCGGCACGGGACCGCCTGCCGGGGCGGTCTGGTCCTCGCCCGCCGCGACCTCCAGCCGCATTGGCGGGCCGGGGAGCGCGCTGGCGGAGAAAGCCGCCGTGAGGTCGGCTGTCCTGGCGGTACCGCTCGCGGAGCCGGATGTCGTTCCGAGGGTCCAGCGGGAGCCGGCGTTTCCGGCTTCGTCGGTCGCGGCGCCGGCTGGGGAGAACTCGCCGGCACCATCCGCGGCGGCGAACGTCACCATCACCCCGGGCACCGGCTGGCCCCACGCGTCGGTCACCTGGGCCACGATGGGCGCCGCCAGCGTGGAGCCGACCGTACCGGTCTGCTCGGCGCCGGAGACGATGGTCAGGGCCGCCGGTGCGCCCGGCTGCGGCCCCGGACCAAGGCTCGAGCCGTCGGCGCAGGCCACGCCGGCGGCGAGCAACACACTACCGCTCACCTGAAACCGTAGGCGGATCAGGCAGTCTCCCCGCGAGAGTCGGCTGCTGGTGGGTGTGAGGGGCGCGTTGGAAGCAACACGGACCAGCCGATCTCGCAAGCCCCGGGCCGTGACTCGCCTCACACCGGGACCCGGCCGGGTGCCCCAGAGCCTGCTGTTCGCAAGCAGCACAATGCGTGGTCCGGCGCGGCCTCACCTCCGCCGCGCCCGCGCCCGGAACTGGAGCGACGGGAAGGGGTTACAGGTGTACGGCTCCCCGGCCTGCAGCGGCATGCAGCACTGGCCGGGAACTTGCACTCCCGCTCGCCGCTCCATTAGGGTACGGCTTCCGGCGGACCACATGCCTGCATCAAGGAGATCGACCGCGTGCTCCGGAAGTGGAAGGTCGTTCGCCGGGCTCTGGTGCCCCAGCTCGCGGTTCGGCTGTACTACCTCTGGAAGCATCGGGCGTATGTGAGCGGCAGGGCGGAGGTGGAGCTGGCGCCCTCGACCGACTGGGGCGCCGGCTGCGTCATCTCGGCCTTCACCAAGGTGAAGATCTCGGGGCCCTTCGTCATGGGACGCCGGGTCCAGATCGCCACTGGGTGCTTCATCGGAGCCGGCATGGGTGGGCTGACCATCGGCCACGACGTGCTCATCGGCCCGAACTGCACCATCGTGACCGGCAACTACAAGTTCGACCGTCTCGGCGTGCCGCTGCAGGAGCAGGGCACGATCGGGAAGGGGGTGCGGATCGGTGACCGGGTTTGGATCGGAGCCAACTCGGTCGTGCTCGACGGCGCCGAGATCGGCGAGAACGTGATCGTGTCCGCCGGCTCGGTCGTGAGCGGCAGGGTGGAGCCCAACACGGTCGTGCTCGGCAATCCGGCCAAGCGCATTTTCACTCGGAGATAGGCTTCACGTGGCGGATAGAGAGTTGGGTGGAGACGAGATCACCAGCCGCACCCTCCAGGCTATCGCGGCGGGCGTGGCTCCGGGCAGCTCCTGGGCCGCCTACCACGCGGCCGCCCGCGGCCTCGACGCGCTGCCGGCGGACCGGGTGCCCGAGCCGCTGCGGGCCCGCGTCGCGGTGCTGGGGTCGTTCACGCTCGAGCCGTTCATCCCGGTGCTCCGGATCGAGGCGGCCCGTGCCGGGCTGTGGCTCGACACCTACCTGGGCGCCTACGGCCAGTATCTTCACGAGCTGCTCGACCCCAACTCCGCCCTCTACCGCTTCCGGCCGCACGTGACCTTTCTCGCCATCGACGCCGACGTGCTGTGGAACCAGCGCTGGGCCGAGAACCCGCCGCTCCGGAGCGAGCCGGTGGTGGGCGAGCTGCTGACGCCGCTCTTCTCCGGACTCGAGGTGTTCAGCCGGGCCGGCCGCGGGATCGTGGTCGTGAACGACTTCGTGCTCCCGCGCCGGAGCACCGAGGGCGTCAACGCGTTCCGGAGCAAGGGCAACTTCGCGCACACCGTCGCGCACGCCAACAAGCACCTGCGGCTGCGGCTCGCGACCCGTGACGACACCTTCCTGTTCCCGATGGCCGACGTGGTGGCCCAGGTGGGCCGCAACCAGGCGTTCAACTGGCGGACCCACTACCGCGGACACGTCACCTGGTCCGACGCCCTCATGGCGGCCGTGGCGGAGCGCTACGTCGGCTTCGCCCTGGCCTCCATCGGCAAGGCGACCAAGTGTATTGTGCTCGACCTCGACAACACGCTCTGGGGCGGCGTACTGGGGGAGGACGGCCCCGCGGGCATCGCGCTCGGCCCGCAGTGGCCGGGCAGCGAGTTCCTCGACTTTCAGCGGGAGCTGCTCGACCTCCAGCGCCAGGGCATCCTGCTCGCCCTGTGCAGCAAGAACAACGAGGACGAGGTGCTGGCGGTCCTGCGGGAGCATCCCCACATGCTCATCCGCGAGAACTCCCTGGCGGCGCTCCGGGTGAACTGGGAGGACAAGGCCAGCAACATCAGGGCGCTGGCCCAGGAGCTGAACATCGGGCTGGAGCACATGCTCCTGATCGACGACAGCCCGCACGAGCGGGCCTGGGTCCGGCAGCAGATCCCTGAGCTGCGGGTGCCCGAGGTGCCCGCCGACCCTTCGCTCTACGCCACCTGGGTCGGCTCGCTGCCATCGCTCGTCGTCCTCCAGCAGACCGCGGAGGACAGCCGGCGCACCGACCAGTACCGGGAGTCGAGAACTCGGGAGGCGTATCGGGCCAGCACCGGGTCGGTGGAGGACTTCCTCCGCGGCCTCGGTCTCCGGGCCGAGGTCGCGCTGGTGAACGAGGGCAGCATGGCGCGGGTGGTCCAGCTCCTCGCCAAGACGAATCAGTTCAACCTCACCACCCGGCGGCACGACGAGGCCACCCTGCGCCGTCGGACGGGCGCCGGCGAGTGGCGGGTGTACACCATGCGGGTGGCCGACCGCTTCGGTGACTTCGGTCTCACGGGAATCGCCATCGCGGCGCCCGGCCCCGCGGCGTGGCACATCGATTCCTTTCTCCTGAGCTGCCGGGTCATCGGGAAGTCGGTGGAGACCGCGCTGCTGGCGCGCCTCGCGGCCGACGCCCGCGAGGCAGGCGCCTCCATCCTCACCGCCGAGTTCATCGGCTCCGGCCGGAACCAGGTGGCGGAGCCGTTCCTCGCCAACCACGGCTTCGCCGCCGGGCCGGACGGCCGGTGGCAGCGGGCGCTCTCGGTGCCCGGCCCCGACTGGCCCGAGTGGATCGAGGCGGTGCGTTCGGAGCCGGTCGAAGGCGTCTCGGCGCTGCCGGGGGTGTCCCGATGAGCGGCGGCCAGGTCGAGTCCACGGTGAAGGAGACGCTGTCGCAGGTGCTCGGCGTGCCCGCGGAGCGCATCGGATCCGGCTTTTCCGCGGAGTCCACCCCGGAGTGGACCTCGCTCAACCACCTCATGCTCGTGTCGCAGCTCGAGAGCGCGTTCGGCGTGTTCTTCAGCAATCAGGAGATCCAGGGCCTCACCTCCTACGACGGGATCATCGCCGCCCTGTCGGGGCGGGGCGCGGGTGCCTGAGGCAGCGGTCCTCGGCGTCGGGATCGACGCGGAGGAGCGGAACGCCCTGAGGCACCTGGACGAGGCGGCACTCCGCCGGGCCGCGGACCGGTGGCTCACTCCTGCTGAGCGGGCCTGGTGCGCGGAGCAGGGCTCGCTCGAGGAGTCGCTCGTCGTGGTGCTCTGCTGCAAGGAGGCCGCGTTCAAGGCCTGGAAGGGGCCCCGGGTGGTGCACCAGGTGAGCCTGGCGCTCGAAGGCTCGGCGGCGGCCGGCCGGGCCCGCGCCGAGGGCGCCGAGGTGGCCATCCAGGTGGAATGGCGGCAGGCCGCCGGTCACATCGTGGCGCTCGCGCTCGCGGTGGGGACCGACGGCCGGCCCGCCTGAGTCCCGCCTCACTCTCTTCACCTTCTTCCCTTCGACCGCAACCCCCCGGCATCGGACCGCGCCAGCCGGCGCGGGATCCGAACGCCCCCCATCGGAGTTATACATGGAGGAGACCGCCCCGCCTGGCGCGGGGTCCCTCACCCGCACCCGGACGCTCCATGGATGACGCCCACTACTATCATGCCCCCGATCTGGCCCGCTTCGCCGAGATGGGCAAGGGCTCGCCCGAGCTCTGGGAGAAGTTCAGCGCCTGGTATGGGGCCGTCTTCGCCGAAGGGGCGCTGACGGCCCGGGAGAAGGCACTGATCGCCCTGGCGGTGGCGCACGCGGTCCAGTGTCCCTACTGCATCGATGCCTACTCGACCGCGGCGCTGGAGCAGGGGTCCAACGAGGAGCAGATGACCGAGGCGGTGCACGTGGCCGCCGCCATCCGGGGCGGCGCCTCACTGGTGCACGGCGTGCAGATGCGCAATCACCTCGAGCGGCTGGGGATGTAGTGACGGTGCTTCCCACGCTGCAGAAGCAGCACCACCCGCTGGCGAGCGGCGCGGCCCAACGCCGCCGGCTCGCGGAGATCCCGGTGGCCCGAGACTTCGAGGCCGCGCTGGCGGGGGCCGGCCTGCTCCCGCTGCGCGCCACCGGGATCGAGGTGCTCCAGCTCAATCTCGGCCGCAAGTGCAACCAGACCTGCCATCACTGTCACGTGGACGCGGGGCCCGACCGCACCGAGATGATGCCCCCCGACATCGTGGACCGCTGTCTGGAGGTGCTGGCGGAGAGTGCGATCCCCACGGTGGATATCACCGGCGGCGCCCCCGAGCTGCACCCCCAGTTCCGCCGGATCGTGGAGACCGTCGCGGGCCTGGGCCGCCGGGTGATGGACCGCTGCAACCTCACCATCACCCGGCTCCCCAACTACCGCTACCTGCCGGCGTTCCTGGCGGAGCACCGGGTCGAGGTGGTGGCGTCGCTGCCCTACTACCAGGCTCGCCAGACCGACGCACAGCGGGGCGACGGGGTGTTCGAGAGCTCCATCGCGGCGCTGCACGAGCTCAATGCGCTCGGCTACGGGGTGCCGGGCAGCGGGCTCGTGCTCAGTCTCGTCACCAACCCCGTGGGAGCGTTCCTGCCGCCGGCGCAGGCGGCCGCCGAGCGCGACTGGCGGCGGGAGCTGGAGCGGCGCCACGGCATCGTCTTCAACCACCTGTACACCATCACCAACATGCCGATCAGCCGCTTTCTCGAGCACCTCGACGAGAAGGGACAGACCGAGGCCTACCTCGCGAAACTGGTCCAGACGTTCAATCCCGCGGCCGCGGCGGGGGTCATGTGCCGTACCACGCTGTCGGTGGGCTGGGACGGCACGCTGTACGACTGCGACTTCAACCAGATGCTCGAGCTCCCGGTGCTCGACGGTGTGCCCCGGCACATCCGGGAGTTCGATCCGGCGGCGCTCGGCGGGCGGGCGGTGGCGCTCGGGCCGCACTGTTTCGGCTGCACCGCCGGGGCCGGATCGAGTTGCGGCGGGGCCACGGCGTAACGCTCGGTCTACCCCCCTCCCGGTCCTTCCCCTACATTCCCGACATGACAGCCACCGCGCAGACACCCAGGCAGCCCTCCACGCAGGGAGCGGGCGTGCCCACCATCTGGCTCGACGGCACGTGGTGCGACCGGGACACCGCCATGGTGTCGGTCTACGATCACGGCCTCCTCTATGGCGACGGCGTGTTCGAGGGCATCCGGATCTACGGCGGTCGGATCTTCCGCCTCCAGGAGCATCTCGACCGGCTCTACGACTCGGCCCACGCCGTCTGGCTCACCATCCCGATGTCGAAGGAGGAGATGGCGGCGGTCACCGAGGAAGGAGTCCGCCGTTCCGGGATCAAGGAAGGGTACATCCGCCACATCGTGACCCGGGGCGTCGGCGATCTCGGGCTCGACCCGCGGAAGTGCACCAAGCCCTCGGTCGTCATCATCACCGACACGATCAAGCTCTGGCCCGAGGAGGTCTACGAGACCGGCCTCAGGGTCGTGACCTCGGGCACGCCGATCCCGCACCGCGAGGCGCTGTCGCCCCGGGTGAAGTCCCTCAACTACCTGGCGCATATCCTCGCCAAGATCGAGGGGATCCAGGCCGGCGCCGACGAGGTGCTGATGCTCGACAGCAGCGGCACCGTGGCCGAGGGCTCGGGGCAGAACATCTTCGTGGTGAAGGGCCGCACTGTTCGCACCCCTCCGGCCCACGCCGGCATCCTCAAGGGCGTCACCCGCGACGTGGTGTTCGACCTCGCCCGCGAGGCGGGCTATCAGGTCCAGGAGGCGATGCTCAACCGCTACGACGTCTACACCGCGGACGAGGCGTTCTTCACCGGGACCGCTGCCGAGGTGGTCGGGATCCGCCAGCTCGACGGCCGGCAGATCGGCAGCGGCCGTCCGGGGCCGGTCACCCGCGACCTCCGGTCGCGCTTCCAGGCGCTCGTCCGGAGCTGAGCCCGCTGCTGTCGGTCGTCATCCCGACGCTCGACGAAGCGCCGCGGCTGCCGCGGCTCCTGCAGGACCTCACCGCGCTCGCGGTGCCCCACGAGATCATCATCGCCGACGGCGGCTCCCGCGACGGGACCGCCGAGCTGGCCGCCGACCGCGGCTGCCGCGTGGTGCGCGCTGCGCGCGGGCGGGGCCGCCAGCTGCGCGCGGGCGTCGCGGTGTCGGGCGGAGCGTGGCTCCTGCTGCTGCACGCCGACGCGCGGCTGAGCCCGGCCGCGCTGGCGGAGGCCGAGCATGCAATGGAGCGGCGGGACGTCCAGTACGCCGCGTGGCGTCTGGCGATAGACGGGGCAGGGGAGCACCTCCGGTGGATCGAGCGGGGCGCCGCCCTGCGCTGGCGGGTGCTCGGGCTCGCCTACGGCGACCAGGGCCTGCTGCTCCGCCGCTCGCTGTACGAGGCGGCCGGTGGCTATCCCGACACGACCATCATGGAGGACGTGGCACTGATCCGCCGGCTGCGCCGTCTGGCTCCCATGCACCGGTTCCGCGAGCCGATCCTGGCCGACGGCCGCCGCTGGCGCCGCGAGGGCACGCTTCGTACGTCGCTCCGCAACGTGAGTCTCCTCCTGCTGTACCTCGGCGGCGTGCCGGCCGACCGGCTGGCCCGCTGGTACCGGCCCGAGCCCCGCGCGTGACGCCGGTCCTGTCCGTCTTTCTGAAGGCGCCCCGGCTCGGCACCGTCAAGACCCGGCTCGCCGCCGACGTGGGAGAGCGGCACGCGCTGAGACTCTACCGGATCATGGCGGCGCGCACCCTGGCCGCCGCGGCGGCCGCCGGGCTCGAGCCCGACATCTGGTACACCCCGGCCGACGCGGGCACCGAGATGCGCCACTGGCTCGGCGGCCGGTGGGTCCTGCGGCCGCAGGCGTCGGGAGACCTGGGCGCGCGGCTCGCGGTGGCGGCACACGCGGTGGAGCCCGCGCGCGGCTGGCTCGCCGTGGGGGCGGACTGTCCCCGGCTCGACGCGGCGCTGCTCGCCGAGGCCGCCGCCGCGGTGACCGAGGGGCTGGTCGTGCTCGGGCCCACGATGGACGGCGGCTACTATCTGGTGGGCGGACGCGCGCCGCTGCCGGACATCTTCAGCGACATGCCCTGGAGCACCGACCGGCTGTTGCACGCGACCCGCGCGCGCCTCGCAGGCGCGGGTTGTGCGTGGCGTGAGCTGCGGGTCCTCCGTGACGTGGACACCGCCGAGGACGCACGGGCCGAAGGTCTCTTGACCTGACTCTTCGGCGCGTCTCATATTGCCCGACCCTGCCGATCTCATCGGGGAGCGCCGATGGCGTGGAGAGTAGTGGAGCACGCCGCGCGGCGGTGGCACGTCACGATCGCCGCCGAGCGGCGCGCCAATGCAGCGCAGTGGACCCTCGTCTTTTCCTTCCGGGCCGCCCCGCCCGAGCAGCGATTCTTCTGGGTCACCTATCCGCTGGCGTCCACCTCGCGGTCCGCCCTCTTCGCGCAGGCGGAGCAGATCCCCGACGAAGCCCTCGCCGCGATCGTCGCCGAACACGTCGACTAGTGGCATAGGCCTTGCCCGTCCGCCCTTCGCGGCGTATCTCATTCACTCCCC
Source organism: Gemmatimonadales bacterium (assembly GCA_036375015.1). Classification (GTDB taxonomy): domain Bacteria; phylum Gemmatimonadota; class Gemmatimonadetes; order Gemmatimonadales; family GWC2-71-9; genus CAVVWJ01. Next base: position 374 of record DASUSR010000322.1, on the reverse strand, counting down.
GTGCAAGGACGTGCATGTCACCGCCCAACCCCTCCAGCGAGCGGCTCCGCTTCGCAGAGTTCACGCTGGACCGGCTGCCCAACGGCCGGTGCCGGGCCCGGGTAGGCCTCACGTGGAAAGAATCGGAACAGTTCACCGGTGAGAGCGAGGGGCTCGCCTCGCAGGCCGGAGAGCTGCGGTGCGCGGCCCAGGCCTGCGTGAGCGCGCTCGCCGAGGCCGTGGACGGTCTCAGCTTCGAGCTCCTGGGGGTCAAGGCTGTGCGGGCCTTCGACGCCACCGTCGTCATTGTGTCACTCGCCGCCCATGGCGAGGGGAGCGGGCACCGGGTGGTGGGCTCCTATCTCACGGAGAACGACACCGCCCGCGGCGCGGCA
>DASUSR010000321.1:0-21171 GCA_036375015.1 Gemmatimonadales bacterium | reverse complement strand
GAGGCCACGCCGCCCCGGCGAGTGAGTCCGTACAGCGCCAGGGCCGCGCCCGCGACCGCGAGGAGACTTCCCGGCACCCGGGTCACGCCGCCGCTCGGCGGGAGGTTGGCCGCCTCCAGCCCCGCGAGATCGCCCAGCCGCGAGCCGTAGCGCCCCGGCACGCCGCCCGAGCGGCTCTTTACGGTATCGATCCAGTGGTCGAGCCGCTCCGCCGCCCGGCGACGGCGCTCGCCGCCCCGCTCGCGATCGAGGAAATAGGCCAGTCCCGCCCCGATCGCCATGCCGCTCAGAAAGCCTCGCGTCGTCATGGCACAAAGGTCTGCTTTCGTCGGTCCGCGGCTGTGACCGGACTCACACTATTTGCGCGTCGTCGCTCCCCGAATTGGTGGGTGCAATGATGGAGATTCGGGGCGAATCGGCGCGGACGTTCCAAGGCCCATAGGATCTTCGGAGACGCGCACCGGAGCCGCGCGAGCGCTCCGGCGGGGGGAGGCGGCTGCCCGACCAGCCGCACTGCCCGTCACCTGTTCACTTCAGCAAGCCCGAGCGTCGCATGCGCCGCGAGTCCGCCATCGTCGTCCTCTCGCACCTCCGCTGGGATTTCGTGTATCAGCGCCCGCAGCACCTGCTCTCCCGCCTAGCCGGGCGCCGGCCGGTGTTGTTCGTGGAGGAGCCCGAACACGACGGCACGCTCGGCAACCCGCGGTGGGAGCGGATCAGGCCCGAGGGGAACGTGACGGTGTACCGGCCCCGCACGCCGAGCCCCGCGCCCGGCTTTCACCCCGAGCAGCTCGACCTGATGGGCGCGCTCATGCCGGAGCTGCTCGAGGAGCTCGGCGGCCGGGAGGCGGTGGCCTGGCTCTACACGCCGATGGCCCTGCCGCTGCTCGATCCCCTCGCGCCCGCCGTGGTGGTCTACGACTGCATGGATGAGCTCTCGCTCTTCCGGGGCGCCCCACCCGAGCTGGTGACCCGTGAGTCGGAGCTGCTCGCCAGGGCGGACATCGTGTTCACCGGCGGGCCCAGCCTCTATCGCGCCAAGCGCGACCGGCATCCCAACATCCACTGCTTCCCCAGCAGCGTGGACGGGGCGCACTTCGGCCGGGCCCGGTCCCGGCGCCCCCGCGGGGTCCGCCTCGCCGAGCCCACCGACCAGGCGTCGCTGCCGCATCCGAGGCTCGGGTTCTACGGCGTGCTGGACGAGCGGCTCGACCTCGACCTCATCGCGGCGCTGGCCCAGGCGCACCCGGAGTGGCAGATCGTATTGGTGGGGCCCGTCGTGAAGATCGACCCCGCCGTCCTGCCTCGCCATCCCAACGTGCACTACCTCGGCCAGCGGAGTTACGGCGAACTCCCCGCGTATCTTGGGGGATGGGATCTCTGCCTGCTGCCTTTCGCGCTGAACGAGGCCACGCGCTTCATCAGTCCTACGAAGACGCTGGAGTACATGGCGGCGGAGCGGCCGATCGTGAGTACTCCGATCACCGACGTGGCGGAGCCCTACGCGGACATCGTCCGGCTCGCCGACGGCCCCGCCGCCTTCGTCGCCGCCTGTGAGGCCGCGCTGGAGGAATCCGGGCAGGAGTGGACCCGGCGGGTGGGACGCATGCGCGAGGTGCTGGCCCGGACTTCGTGGGATGCCACCGCTGCGGCCATGGAACGACTGGTCATCGACGCGCTGGGCCGCCGGCGCGCGCAGGATATAGATGAAAGGAAAGCGATCACGCATGCCACCCAAGCACTCTGACCCGCGGGGTTCCGCGCCGGTCATCGTCGTCGGCGCCGGTCCCACCGGACTCAGCGCCGCCTATCACCTCGGCCGCGACGCGGTCCTGCTCGAGCGGGCGGACCGGGTGGGCGGCTGGTGCCGGTCCATCGAGGACAGCGGGTTCACGTTCGACATGGCCGGCCACATCATGTTCTCCAAGGATCCCTACGTGCACCAGCTCTACGAGCTGCTGCTCGGCGACAACGTGCACTGGCAGGACCGCGAGGCCTGGATCTACAGCAAGCAGGTCTACACCCGATACCCGTTCCAGGGTGCCCTGTACGGGCTGCCGCCCGAGGTGATCAAGGAGTGCATCGTCGGCGCGATCGAGGCCCGCTTCGGCAGCCTGCAGCCGCGCAATCCGAAGGCCGATCCCGCCCCGAGCGACGACTACACCGGCCCCGAACGCCGGGGGATGTTCGAGCCGCTGCTCAAGGCGGACGGCGCGGAGAACGGCCGGACCCTGCTCTACACCGGCGCCGAGCGCCGGCGGCCGGTGCTGCACAAGGGGCCGCCCCGCAACTTCGAGGAGTTCATCTACAAGGTATGGGGCGCGGGCATCGCCAAGCACTTCGCCATTCCTTATAACCGGAAGCTCTGGGCGGTGCCGCTCGACCAGATGGAGACCTCCTGGCTCGGCGGGCGGGTGCCCCTGCCCAACCTCGAGGAGATGATCGACGGCGCGCTCTCCCCGGTACCGAAGCCGATGGGACCAAATGCCCGCTTCGGCTACCCGCTGCGGGGCGGCTTCCAGGCGCTCATGGACGGGTTCCTCCCCCACCTCGCGGGCGAGCTGCGGCTCGGCACCCGGGTGACCGGCGTCTCGCCGGCGCGGCACACGGTGACGCTCGACGACGGGAGCACCCTGCCCTACGACGCGCTCATCAGTACCATGCCGCTCCCCCGCCTGGTCCAGCTGATCGGCGCCGAGGCGCCGGGCGACGTGCGCCAGGCCGCTGCGGGGCTGCGCCATGTCTCGGTGAGATGCGTGAACCTGGGGATCGGCCGGCCCGACCTCACCGAGAAGCACTGGATCTACTATCCCGAGGACACCGTGTTCCACCGGATCTTCGTGCAGGGGAACGCCAGCCCGCACTGCAACCCGCCGGGCGGCTTCGGGCTCACCTGCGAGATCACCTACTCGGAGGCGAAGCCGCTCCCCTGCGAGGGCGAGGCGCTGATCCGGCGCTGCATCGAGGACTGTCACCGGGTCGGCATCTTCAACCCGGACGACGGGGTCTGGGCGGCGAACCAGGTGGACATGCCGGTGGCCTACGTGGTGTACGACCACGAGCGCGCCGCCAACGTGGACCTGATCCGGGAGTGGCTGGCGAGCCGCGACATCATTCTGGCGGGCCGCTACGCCGAGTGGGAGTACTACAACTCCGACCACGCCTTCGTGGCCGGGAAGAAAGCCGCCGAGGACGTCGGCCGGCTCCGGGAGGCTCGGACGTCGAGCCGTCCGCGGGCCGTGTCGGTCACGGGGTAGAGGAGCCGGCGCCGGCGCTGCATGGCGACCATACCGGGAAGGCGCTCGGAGGATTTCCTCTGGGCGACCGGCATCGAGGACACCTTCGTGCCTCAGACGCGCCCGGGCCACCGGGCGCTGGACGAGTACCAGCTCATGGGGCACTACGAGCACTGGCGCGAGGACCTCGCGCTGGTGCGCGAGCTCGGGCTCAAGGCCGTGCGCTGGGGCGTGCCCTGGTACCGGGTGGAGCCCTTCCAGGCCGGCGAGTTCGACTGGCGCTGGACCGACCAGGTGATCCCGTATCTGGTGGACGAGCTCGGCGTCACGCCCATCATCGATCTCATGCACTACGGCTGCCCGTTCTGGCTCCGGCGCGAGTTCGCCAGCGCGGAGTACCCGGACGCCGTGGCCGCCTATGCCGAGGCGGTCGCCCGCCGCTACGCGGGCCGGCTGCGCTGGTACACCCCGCTCAACGAGCCGATCGTCACCGCCCTTTACTGCGGCCAGCGGGGGCTCTGGCCTCCGTACCTCCGGGGTGAGGCGGGGTACGTCACCGTGCTGCTCCAGGTGATCGAAGGGGTCATCGCCACGGCGGCAGCCCTCAAGGCGGTGGATCCCGACATCGTCCTGGTGCACGTGGAGGCGACCGGACTCAGCCGCACGGCCCGCCAGGACCTCCATGCCGTCGCCCGGGAGGAGCAGTCGCGCACCCTGCTGCCCTACGACCTGCTGACCGGCCGGGTCACACCCGACCATCCGCTCTTCCCCTGGCTGGTGCGCAGCGGAGCGTCGCCCGACCGGCTCGCCGCGATCGCCGACCGTGCCGTGCCGTTCGACCTGATGGGCCTCAACTTCTATCCCCAATGGTCCACCACCCAGCTCTACATCGACGCCCGCGGCCGGCTGGCTTACCAGCCGGTGGAGCAGGACGGCGCCGGCTTCACCGAGCTGATCCGGGAGTACTGGGAGCGCTACCGCATCCCCATCATGGTGACGGAAACCAGTGCCCGGGGTGACGAGGCGATCCGCGCACGTTGGCTCGAGGCGTCGGTCTCGGCCATCCGCGCGCTTCGGGCCGAAGGCGTGCCGGTGCTGGGATACACCTGGTTCCCGCTCTTCACCATGATCGACTGGCGCTACCGCTTCGGACGGGGGCCGCTCGAGGAATACCGGCTCGAGCTGGGGCTGTACACCCTGAACGGCGCCGCCGGGCACCGCTGGCACGGCACGCCCCTGGTGGAGCAGCTCCGCAGCTACGTGAGCGATCCCGAGGCGGCGGTGGGCTCGCTGGGGGATCCCGCGTCCCGATGAGCGACCCCGCCTCCGACCGCGCCGCGTCGCGGCTCTTCCGCTCCTTCTGGCTCGCGGGCTTCGAGTCGGCCTGCCACATCAACGGGCGGGGCGATCGCCTGGATCTGGTGCGCGCCACCCAGCATGACCTGCAGCTCCGGGAGGATTACGCCCGGATCCGGCAATTCGGGTTTCGGGGTGTGCGGGAGAGCGCGCGCTGGCATCTGATGGATCGGGGGCGCCGGCTCGACTTCTCGCTGGTGCTGCCGGTGCTGCGCGCCGCGGCGGCCGAGGACGTGCAGGTGCTCTGGACCCTGTGCCACTATGGCTGGCCCGACGACCTCAACCTCTTCTCTGCCGGTTTCGTGGAGCGCTTCGCGCGCTATGCCGCGGCGCTGGCGCGGGTGGTCTCCGACCACGGCGACGAGGTGCCCTTCTATACCCCGATCAACGAGATCTCCTTCTTCGCCTGGGCCGCGGGCGAGACCGGATACATCCACCCGCACCGCACCGGCGTCGGCGGCGAGCTCAAGCGCCAGCTGGTGCGGGCCGCCATCGCGGGCATGGAGGCGATCCGCGAGGTGGACCCGCGGGCTCGATTCATCCACGTGGATCCGCTCATCCACGTGATCCCGCCCCGAGGCCGGCCCGACCTGGCCCGGGCGGCGGCCGACCAGCGGGCCTCCCAGTTCGACGCCTGGGACATGCTCGCAGGCGGGATGCACCCGGACCTGGGCGGCCACCCGCGGTACCTGGATATCGTGGGGGTCAACTACTACCACGCGAACCAGTGGGAATACCCCGACCGGCGGCTCCGCTGGGAGGACGCGCCGCGCGACCGGCGCTGGGTGCCGCTACGGTTCCTGCTGGAGGAGGTCTACACCCGCTACGACCGACCGCTGGTGATCTCGGAGACCAGCCACTTCGGCGGGGGGCGCGGTCGGTGGCTCCGTGAAGTCACCGACGAAGCCGCCGCAACCCGGGCCCGCGGCATCCCCCTCGAGGGGCTCTGCATCTACCCCATCATCGATCGCCCCGACTGGGACGATCCGCAGCACTGGCACAACAGCGGCCTCTGGGACCTGCGCCCCTGCCCGGACGGGCGGCTGGAGCGCGTCCCCTGCGAGGAGTACCTGAAGGTGTTGCAGGAGGCGCAGGCTGTGCTTGGAACTGTGTAAGGGCGAGCTCTGGAGCACCCCCGGCCGCCCCCGCAAGCAGCGGAGCTTCGCTGCGCCCTAAGGCGAGGCCCTCATCGCGGCGGGCTCCCACGCCGCGTGCTCCTGCGACGTTCCGCGCGCCATCCGGCGGATCATGTCGCGCATCATGATGGTGGCCACCGGATGCGTCCCGAGGTGCTCGCGCAGCCGGAAGGTGCAGATCATGATCCGCCCTTTGTCGATCGGCCGCTCCGCCACCAGCGCCACGATGTGGTGAACCCAGCCCACGAACAGCCCCGCGTGCACGTTCGCGGCGAAGTCCCGGGGCGACAGCCCCACGATCACCGACTCGGGCGTCAGGTCGGCGAAGGCGAAGTCCACCGTGCCGCCGCTCGGGATGTCGCCGAAGATCCGGTCCTGCCGGATCCACGCCATGCTGCTGGCCCAGTCGCCTTGCCAGCTCCGGCCGTGTCGCTGCGCGATGCTGAGCGGCCCCAGGTGCGCCTGCTGCGACTCGGGGGAGTCGGCCAGCCAGAGCACCCTCCCGCCGTTCTGCACGTACCAGCGCAGCTCGTCGGTCATCCGCTCGGCGATCACCAGGTCGGCCGAGGACTCGTCGGCGATCTCGTAGCCCATCGCCCCGACCCGCGCGGCCAGCCGGGGCAGCCCCGGCACTGCGACCCGGACCGGCTGCTCCTCGCTCGCGAGGCGGGGGAAGAAGTACAGCTCGTGGTGATTGGTGGTGACCACCTCGCCGCCCGCGGAGACCAACCGCAATTCCAGCCGGGCGCGGACTGCGCGCTCCACCCGCGGCACCTCGAACACCGCGGTGCCGATGTTGGTAAGCTGGGCCCGCTCCGGTGTGACCCCGCCGAGCGTGCCGCGGATCTCCGGCGCCATGTCGAGGTGCCACTCCACCCGCGAGCCGCGGAGGTCCGCCGACGAGAAGTGCGAGAGCGCCAGCCGCACCTCGCAGCGCTCCCCCTCCCAGTAGGCGATCCGCTCCCAGTCGGTCGGGATCAGCGCGTCGGCGCTGTTCACCTGACCGATCACGTCGTAGTACGACTTGGGATTGCGGCACATGTCGAGCAGACCGTTGCTCTCCCAGTGCACGTCGGTGAACTCGGTGATGATGTAGCCCACGATCGAGGGGTAGCGGCGCATCTGCTCGATCTGGTACTTGAGCGCCGTGAACTGCATCCGTTGACTCGCGGCCGACAGGTCGGCCAGCGTGGGAAAGACCTTGTCGAGGTGAAAGGCGCGGAAGCGCTGCTCGATCCCGTGGGGATACACCGCCCCGTCGCCCCACTCGATCCCGGTCTCGAACCACCACGGCTCGCCCCCGTAGCACTCGTGCAGCCTGCCCACGTCTGGCAGCCCCCAGTTGCCGAACTCGGAGACCACCATCGGCTCGCTCCCCTTTCGCTTCACCTCGGGCGCCGGCCGCCGCGGCTGCGGGTTCCAGGGATCGCGGATGTACTCCCGCCAGGCCTCGATGCTCTCGTAGGCGTGGGCGAAGGTCCAGGGCGGCCGGCTGGCGAAGGTGCGGACCCAGTCCTTCCACTGCCGGTAGTGATCCGGCATGGCGTAGTAGTTGTGGAAGTCCTCGATGTCGGTGACCACGTGGAAGTTGGTGAAGCAGGGCGAGTTTCCCACCACCAGTCGGTGCGGGTCCAGCGCCTTGAGCTCGGCGTAGGTGTCGGCCAGCCAGGCGCGGTGCCCCGGGTTCACCGCCAAATCCACGCCCCAGTTCTCGTTGACGATGGTCCAGATGATGATCGAGGGATGGTTCCAGTCCCGCTCCACCATGCCGAGCAGCGTCTCCCGCGCCCGACGCTTGGCGGCGTCGGTGAGCTCCTGCCAGTTGGGGAGCTCGGTCCAGATGAGGAGACCCGCGCGGTCGGCCGCGTCGTAGTAGCGGGGATCGGTGATCTTGATGTGGGTGCGGAGACAGTTGAGGCCCATGTGCTTCGCCTTGGCGAACTGGGCGTCGAGCTCCGCGTCGCTGAACGGGGTGTAGATGAGGTCGGGATAGTAGTCCTGGTCCAGCGCGCCCCGGAGGTAGAGCACCCGGCCGTTGAGCAGCAGGTGCCCGGTCGAGCTGGTCGCGATGGTGCGCATGCCGAAGTGGGTGGCCAGCGTGTCGAACGGCTCGACGCCCTCGTCTCCGCCCGGTACGAGGCCGGCCTCCACCTGGTAGAGGTTGGGCGTCACCGTGTCCCACAGCATCGGCTCGGGCACCGGCAGCACGAACTCCTCGGCCGTCGCGGCACCCTGGAGCGACACCCGGTGCTCGGACACCTTCCCCGCGGGGTCGGTGATCCGGAAGCGCACGCCCGTCGGCGACTCGGGAAGCAGGTTGAGCGTTACCCGGGCCCGGACCTGCCGGCCCGGCACGTCCGGGGTGAGCCGCACCGCGCACAGGTGCACCGGCGGCCGGCGCTCGAGCCACACGCTCTGCCAGATCCCGCCGATCGGCCCGTACCAGCTCTGCTTGCCGTGGGGGATTTCCGCGAACGTGAACTGAGGGACGAACTCCGCGTCGTTCCCGGGGTCCACCACCCGGACGATCAGCTCGTTCTCCGCGTCGTGGCGCAGGGCGTCGGTCACGTCGAGCTCGAAGGGGAGGTACCCGCCCTCGTGCTCGCCCACCCGGCGCCCGTTGAGGAACACGGTGGCGAAGTAGTCCACTGCCCCGAAGCGGAGCAGCCACACGCCCGGCCCCTCATCCGCCGGCCCGAAGCGCCGCCGGTACCACGCCACCCCGCTGTAGTCCCGCAGGTCGTCGAACTGCGCCTGCCAGGGCCCGGGCACCCGGATCGTCCGCGCCGCCACGGTCCCCAACTCCTCTATGGTCAGCCGCTGCGCCGGGTCGGGGAAAAACTCCCAGGGTCCGTCGAGGCCGATACGTCTCCGATTCACCGCTCCGCTCCCCCACACTCGATGGCGAAAGGCACGACCGTGGAGAAGAGAGACCCGGGCCCGCGCTTTTTGCAAGCCGCTCGGCCCGCTTAGCTTTCGCCCGACGCCCGCCCCTCATCCTATGGAGTCCGCCCCAATGGTGGTGACCTTTCTCCTCATCGGCCTGGCCGCGGGAGTGCTCTCCGGCCTCTTCGGCGTCGGTGGCGGCATCCTCATCGTGCCGGCCCTCGTGCTCCTGGCCGATTTCCCGGCCAAGACCGCCCTCGGCACCTCGCTCGGCGCGCTGCTGCTGCCGGTGGGGCTGCTCGGCGCCTACACCTACTGGCAGCACGGCCACCTGGTGATCCGCAGCTCCCTGTTCATCGCGCTGGGGCTCTTCGTCGGCGCGTACGCCGGCGCCCGGCTGGCCCAGGTGATCCCCGGCCATACCCTGCAGCGCATGTTCGCCGTGTTCATCGTCATCATGGCGGTGCGACTGTGGATCGAGGCGGGAGGAAATTAGCGTGCACACCCGCGACACCGACCCCGCCGCGCTCCACCTCACCAGCGCGGACTTGGTCCACGGCGAGCCTGTCCCGGTGCGGCACACCTGCGACGGGGAGGACCTCTCGCCTGCACTGGCCTGGACCGGCGTGCCGGTGGAGACCCGCAGCTTCGCGCTCATCTGCGACGACCCCGACGCGCCGCGCGGCACCTGGGTACATTGGCTGCTCTTCGACCTGCCGGCCCAGGCCGCGGAGCTGGGCCAGGGCGTGCCCCGGAGCCCGGAGCTGCCGTCGGGCGCCCGGCAGGGGCTCAACGACTCGGGCGACGTGGGCTACTCCGGTCCCTGCCCGCCGCCCGGCAAGCCGCACCGCTACTTCGTCCGGCTGCACGCGCTCGACGTCGTGCTCAACCTGGCCCCGGGAGTCAACCGGCCGGAGCTGGAGGAGGCGATGGAGGGGCACGTGCTCGCCGTCGGCACCCTCATGGGCACCTACGAGCGGCGGCGGTGAGGCGCGGGATGGTGCACCGCGACTGAAGTGTCCGGCGTCCCTGCCCCCGCCGCGGCACGCGCCCTCATCCAGCGCGGCAGCGGCGCCAACTTCGCGGCTACCGCAGCCGGCGACCCCCGACTGCTGCCCCGGTTGCTGCCGCTCGGCGTGGACCAGGCGGCCGACCGGGTGGCGGGCGTGATCGGACGGCTCGCCCGCTGGCGTCTGACCGGCCGCGAGGGGCGGGTGCTCACGGCCACCCGTACCACCCGCATCTTCCGGTTCGTGGACGACGTCCTCGTCCTGCTCGAGCCCGCGCCGGGAGGCACCCGGGTGCTGGCGCGCAGCGCCTCCCGCGTCGGGCGGAGCGACCTCGGGCAGAATCGGCGCAATCTCGCCGAGCTCTGGCGCGCGCTGGACGCCGGATGACCCTGCTCCGTCTGACCGACCGCGGGCTCTACTGCGAGGCGGGGGACTTCCACGTGGATCCCTGGGGCGCGGTGGATCGCGCGGTCGTGACCCACGCGCACGGCGACCACCTGGCCTGGGGTTGCCGCTCCTATCTCACCGCCGCCGACGGTCTCGGCGTTGCCCGCGATCGCCTCGGGGCCGACGCCGACATCCGGGTGCTCCCCTACGGCGAGGCGATCGAGGTCAACGGCGTCCGGGTCTCGCTCCATCCAGCCGGCCACATCCTCGGCTCGGCCCAGGTACGGCTGGAGCACCGGGGGGAAGCCTGGGTGGTCTCGGGCGACTACAAGACCGACCCCGACCCGACCTGCCGTCCGTTCGAGCCCGTCCGCTGCCACACCTTCGTGACCGAATCCACCTTCGGGCTGCCGATCTACCGCTGGCCGCCGCAGTCGGAGGTGCTCGCCGACATCAACGCGTGGTGGCGGGCCAACCAGCTCGCCGGACGCACGACGCTCCTCTTCGGCTACGCCCTGGGCAAGGCTCAGCGGCTCCTCGCCGGTCTCGATCCGGCCATCGGGCCCATCCTCACCCACGGGGCCGTGGAGCGGCTCGTCGCCCGATACCGCGAGGCGGGGGTGGCTCTGCCTCCCACGACCTACGCCGGAGCGCTGGACAGAAAGGCCGACACCTCCTCGGCCATCGTGATCGCGCCGCCCTCCGCGGCCGGCTCGACCTGGGCCCGGCGGTTCGCGCCCTACGCCACCGCCTTCGCGTCGGGGTGGATGCTGGTACGCGGCATCCGCCGCCGCCGCGCGCTCGACCGGGGGTTTCCGCTCTCGGACCACGTGGATTGGCCCGGCCTGCTGGAGGCCGTGGCGGCAACCGGCGCCGGCCAGGTGTGGGTAACCCACGGCTACACCGGACCGGTGGTGCGCTGGCTTCGCGAGTCGGGGCTCGATGCGCGGGCGGTGCAGACCCGGTTCGAGGGGGAGCGGGACGACGAGACGGAGGGAGTGGAGGGAGCCTCCTGACGGTGTCCGAGACGTGGCGCGGCGGCCCGAACCCCGCTATCTACCAGCATCTGGCCGTCCGCCCGCGTGTTCACCCCCAACCCCACCACGAGCGCCGGAACCATCGTCCCACGCCTCCCATCCCCCGGAAAACTCATCGTTCTCCTCGCCCTCGCGCTGCCGGCCTGCTCGGCACCCCGGGCCGCGGCGGCGCCTGAGCCGGCCGCGTCGCCGGAGAGCGGCATCGCCGCCCGGGTCCGCGCCGACAGCCTGCGCCGCCCCTACACCGAGGCCGACATCCGGTTCATGTCCCGCATGATCCACCATCACCAGCAGGCGCTGGTCATGGCGGCCTGGGCGCCGACCCACGGCGCGAGCGCGGACATCCGCCGGCTGGCAGAGCGGATCGAGAACGGCCAGCGGGACGAGATCGCGACCATGCGCCGCTGGCTCGAGGACCGGGGACGGGCGCCGCACACCGGCCACGCGATGCACATGCCGGGGATGCTCACCGAGGCGGAGCTGCGCGAGCTGGACCAGGCCCGGGGCGAGGCGTTCGACCGGTTGTTCCTCACCTACATGATCCGTCACCACCGCGGCGCCGTCGCGATGGTGGACGAGCTGTTCGCCACCCCCGGCGCCGCGCAGGACGAGACCGTGTTCAAGTTCGCCCGCGACGCCAGCGCGGATCAATCCACCGAGATCGCCCGGATGGAGGCGATGCTCGTCACCCACATCATCGAGACCGGCACCCAGTGATCACCCGACAGATCGGTTCCCTCGCCCTCGCCTTCGGGCTCCTCGCCGCCGCGGCCTGCGGCGGCTCGACCTCGACCGCCGGCGACATGCCCGCTCCGAAGCCCGACATGTCCACGACGCCGCCGAGCCCGGATCCGCGCGTTGGCCTGCGGGGAGGCGAGCACAACGCGGCCCAGGCGATCTGGAACCTGCGTCTCCTCTCGGCCACACCGGTGCCGCCGGAGTTCGCCGCCACCAGCAACACCGACCTGGCCTTCACCGGCAAGTACGCCATCCAGGGCAACTACGCCGGCTACCAGGTGTGGGACATCTCCGACCCGCGCCGGCCCGTGCTCGCGACCTCGTTCGTGTGCCCGGCCGCGCAGAGCGACGTGTCGGTGTACCGCAACCTCCTGTTCGTCTCGGGGGAGGACCTGAGCGCCCGGCTCGACTGCGGCACCCAGGGTGTGGCGGATACGGTGAGCCGGGAGCGGCTGCGAGGGCTCCGTATCTTCGACATCAGCGACGTCAGGAATCCCCGGAACGTCGGGAACGTGCAGACCTGCCGTGGGTCGCACACCCACTCGGTGCTGGTGGACCCCCGGGACACCGCGCACGTCTACGTCTACATCTCGGGGTCGGGGCCCGTGCGGTCGCCGGGCGAGCTGCCCGGCTGCGTGGAGGCATCGCCGGACGAGGACCCCAACACAGCGCTCTTCCGGATCGAGGTGGTCAAGGTGCCGGTCGCCCATCCGGAGCAGGCGGCGATCGTGAGCTCCCCCCGGATCTTCACCGGGCTCACCGCCCCGCCCACCCACGCGGAGGCCCCGGAGGACGTGGCCGCCGATGAGCAGGCGCTGGAGCAGGCCAAGGCGGAGGGGGCCTACGTGGCCAAGGTGGACGACAAGGAGCAGGTCCTGCCGCCGCCGCTGGTGGACCAGCTCCTCCACCACATCGTGCAGGTCCGCCGCGGGGGCGGTGAGCCGACCGCGGCGGACAGCGCCACCCTGCGCGAGCTGCTGCCGCGCATCACCCTCAGCACGGGAGCTCCCGGCCTCGATCCTCACGCCGGGCCAACCCAGTGCCACGACATCACGCTGTATCCGGCGATCGGCCTGGCCGGCGGCGCGTGCGAGGGGTACGGGCTGCTGCTCGACATCAGCGACCCCGTCAAGCCCGTGCGCATCGACCAGGCGGCCGACGCCAACTTCTCCTACTGGCACTCGGCCACCTTCAACAACGACGGGAGCAAGATCCTCTTCTCCGACGAGTGGGGCGGCGGCAGCCAGGCCAAGTGCCGTGCGACCGACAGGAAGGAGTGGGGCGCCGACGCCATCTTCGAGATCGTGGACCGGAAGCTCGAGTTCCGGAGCTACTACAAGCTGCCCGCGCCGCAGACGGCGGAGGAGGTCTGCGTGGCGCACAACGGGTCGCTGATCCCGATCCCGGGCCGCGACGTGATGGTGCAGGCCTGGTACCAGGGCGGCGTGAGTGTGTTCGACTGGACCGACGCCAGCAATCCGAGGGAGATCGCGTTCTTCGACCGCGGGCCCGTGGACTCCACCCGGCTCGACTCGGGCGGGCCCTGGTCGGTGTACTGGTACAACGGCGTGCTGGTGAGCTCGGAGATCCGGCGTGGGCTCGACATCCTCGAGCTGGTCCCGAGCGGGTTCCTCTCCCGGAACGAGATCGACGCGGCCCGTACGGTGCACCTCGACTACCTCAACGTGCAGGGCCAGCCGAAGTTCGTCTGGCCGCCGAGCTTCGCGCTGGCCCGCGCCTACCTGGACCAGCTCGAGCGGGATCAGGGGCTCGCCGAGGATCGGATCGCGGCGGCTCGTGAGGCGCTCCAGCGGGCGGAGGACGACGAGGCGGAGCGGGCTGCGGCGCTGATCCGGCTCGCCGGCGAGCTGGACGCCGACGCGGGCGCCGCCGCGGACTCGGCGAAGGTGAAAACGCTGGCGCAGGCGGTGCGCGACCTCGCGGCATCGAAGGCCGCGATGCGGTAGGCGGGTTGCGCGCGTTCGCCCGGCTCTACGCGGCGCTGGACGAGACCACCGCGACGGGCGAGAAGATCGCCGCGCTGGTCGAGTACTTCCGCGCCGCGCCGCCCGAGGACGCGGCCTGGGCGGTCCATTTCCTCGTCGGCCGCCGGCCCAAGCGGCTGGTCTCCTCGCCCGATCTCCGGGCCTGGGCCGCGGCGGAGGCCGGGATCCCGGACTGGCTCTTCGAGGAGAGCCACGCCGCCGTGGGCGACCTGGCGGAGACCATCACCCTGCTCCTCCCCGACACCGGCGTGTCGAGCGACCGATCCCTCGCGTGGTGGGTGGAGCAGCGTCTCCTCCCACTGCGGGGCCAGGACGAGGCGGTTCAGCGGGAGGAGATGGTCCGCGCCTGGCGCGAGCTGGAGCGCCGCGAGCGGTTCGTCTGGAACAAGCTCATCACCGGCGCCTTCCGCGTGGGGGCCTCGGCCCGACTGGTGGAGCGGGCGCTGGCCCGGGCCAGCGGGGTGGACGAGGGCGCCATCGCCCATCGCCTCATGGGCGGGTGGGAGCCCACCCCGGAGTTCTTCCGCCGCCTGGTGTCCCACGACGTGAGCGACGCCGACACCAGCCGTCCCTATCCTTTCTATCTGGCCTACCCGCTCGAGGCCGGCCCCGACACCCTGGGCGACCCGGCCGCCTGGCTGGCCGAGTGGAAGTGGGACGGCATCCGGGCGCAGCTCCTCCGCCGGACGGGCCGCACCTGGCTCTGGTCCCGGGGTGAGGAACTGCTCAACGGCCGCTTCCCCGAGGTGGAGGAAGCGGCCGCGATGCTGCCGGACGGCACCGCGCTCGACGGCGAGCTGCTGCCCTGGACCGACCAGGGACCGCTGCCCTTCGCCCAGCTCCAGCGCCGGATCGGCCGCAAGACGCTCGGCCGCAAGATCCTCGACGAGGTGCCGGTAGTCCTGGTCGCGTACGACCTGCTGGAGGAAGCGGGCGAGGATCTCCGCGGGCTGCCGCTGGCCGAGCGGCGCACCCGGCTCGCCGCGCTGCTGGCCCGGGCGCCGTCGGCCGGGCGGCTGGTGCTCTCGCCGGCGGTGGAGGTGACCTCGTGGGACGCGGCGGTCGAGGCCCGCGGCCGCGCCCGCGAGCGGGGCGCCGAGGGCCTCATGCTCAAGCGCCGCGCGAGCGGGTACGGTGTCGGCCGCCAGCGGGGCGACTGGTGGAAGTGGAAGGTGGAGCCGTTCCGCGTGGACGCCGTGCTGATGTACGCCCAGCCCGGCAGCGGCCGCCGCGCCGGCCTCTACACCGACTACACCTTCGGGGTGTGGGAGGGCGATCGCCTGGTCCCCTTCGCCAAGGCCTATACCGGCCTCAGCGACGGCGAGATCCGGAAAGTGGACACTTTCGTCCGCCGCAACACGCTGGAGAAGCACGGCCCGGTGCGGGTCGTGAAGCCGGAGCTGGTCTTCGAGCTGGCCTTCGAGGGCATCCAGCGCTCCACCCGGCACAAGTCCGGGGTCGCGGTCCGGTTCCCGCGCATGGCGCGGTGGCGGACGGACAAGACCGCGGACGAGGCGGACCGGATGGAGACCGTGAGGGCGATGCTGGATCGTTAGTCGGCGGCGGGGCGGCGGGGCGGGGGCAGCGCGCAGGGCAGGCAGCAGTGCAGGCAGCGGCCGGGCACGGCACGGCGTACCTCATCCCGAGCGAAGCGAGGGATCTTCTTCGCGGCGCATCGAAACAGTCCCCGGCAAGATCCCTCGCTTCGCTCGGGATGAGGTACGCCATGACCTCGGGATGATGAGGTACGCCATCCCCTCCCGATGAGCAACGCCTGCCGCCCCCTGCCCCCCTGCCCCGCTAGCTTTATTCCCATGCCGAACTTCCTCTGCAGCACCTGCGGCACTCAGTACCCCGAGTCCCTCCTGCCCCCCGAGCAGTGCGTCATCTGCACCGAGGAGCGCCAGTACGTCGGGTGGAAGGGACAGCTCTGGACCACCGTGGACGCGATGCGCGCCGAGCACCGCAACCGGTTCGAGACCGAGAGTGAGGGGCTGGTCGGGATCGGGACCGAGCCGGCCTTCGCCATCGGGCAGCGGGCGCTGCACTTCATGACGCCCCGGGGCGGGATCCTGTGGGACTGCATCTCCCTGGTGGACGACGCCAGCGTCGCCGCGGTGCAAACCCTCGGCGGCGTCGCCGCCATGGCGATCTCCCACCCCCACTTCTACTCCTCCATGGTAGACTGGAGCCGCGCCCTCGGCGGGGTCCCGATCTACCTCAACGCTCGCGATCGCGAGTGGGTGATGCGCCAGGATCCCGCGGTGCGGTACTGGGACGGCGCGGCGCTCGAGATCGCGCCCGGGGTGACCCTGGTCCACTGCGGCGGCCACTTCGCCGGGAGCACCGTGCTCCACTGGGCCGCGGGCGGCGGCGGGCTCGGCGCGCTCCTCACCGGCGACACCATCATGGTGAACCAGGACCGCCGCACGGTCAGCTTCATGTACAGCTATCCCAATCTCATCCCCCTCAACGCCGCCGCCGTGCAGCGCATCGCCGAGGCGGTGGAGCCGTACGAGTTCGAGCAGATCTACGGCGGCTGGTTCGGCAAGAACGTGCTCGAGGGCGGCAAGCAGGCGGTCCGCTACTCGGCGCGGCGCTATCTCCATGCGATCGGGGAGCGTGCCGAGGGGTGACGGGCGGGGCTCGGCCCTCGCCGTAGACCTCCGCCGCGCCCGCGCGGCGCGCCGGAAGGCGGAGCGTGCGTCGGCCCCACCCGCGGCGGCCGGACCCAGACCGCGCCGGCCGCCGCGGCCCGTCCCCTGCCGCGACCGCGAGCCCCTGGACTGCGTGCGCGACTGGTTCCGGGAGCACGACTGGACCCCGTTCGCATTCCAGGAAGAGGTCTGGCGCGCGTACCTGAGCGGCGAGAGCGTCCTGATCCACGCGGCGACCGGCACGGGCAAGACCTACGCCGCCTGGATGGGCCCCATCCTCGAGTGGCTGCGCGACTACCCCACCCCACCGGCCCGCCGGCCCGCTGCCCCGCTGCGCGTCCTCTGGGTTACTCCACTCAGAGCACTCGCGGGCGATACCGAGGACGCGCTCCGTGCCCCGGTCGAGGACCTCGGTCTCCCCTGGACCGTGGAGTCCCGCACCGGCGACACCCCCGCGCGGGTCCGCGCCCGGCAGCGCGAGCGGCTCCCGACCGCGCTCGTCACCACGCCCGAGAGCCTTTCGCTCCTCCTCACCCGCGTCGACGCCCCCTCGCTCTTCGACCACCTCGAGCTGGTCGTGGTGGACGAGTGGCACGAGCTGATGGCGTCGAAGCGCGGGGTGCAGACCGAGCTGGCGCTCGCGCGCCTGCGCCGCTTCCGGCCGGGGCTCCGCACCTTCGGCCTCTCGGCCACCCTCGGCAACCTCGACACCGCGCGCGACGCGCTGCTGGGTTTGGATCCGTCGCGCGCGCCGAGCCCGGGCCGGGTGGTGCGGGGGCTGGTGCCGAAAGCACTCGAGGTGGACGCCCTGATCCCCGAGACCATGGAGCGCTTCCCCTGGTCGGGACAGATCGGCCTCCGGCTGCTGCCGGAGGTGATTCGTGCGGTCGAGGAGGGCGAGAGCGCGCTGGTCTTCACCAACACCCGCGCGACGGCGGAGATCTGGTATCAGGCGCTGCTGGCCGAGCGGCCCGACTGGGCGGGCATCATCGCCCTGCACCACGGCTCGATGGACCGCGGCACCCGCGAGTGGGTGGAGGACGGCCTCCGCGACGGGAAGCTCCGCTGCGTGGTCTGCACCTCCACGCTCGACCTCGGCGTGGACTTCACCCCGGTGGACCGCGTCCTCCAGGTGGGCAGCCCCAAGAGCGTGGGCCGCCTGGTGCAGCGGGCCGGCCGGAGCGGACACCGTCCGGGCGCGGTCAGCCGGCTCACCTGCGTGCCGACCAACGCGCTCGAGCTGGTCGACGTGGCTGCCGCCCGCGCCGCGCTCGAGGCGCGGGAGATCGAGGCGCGCCGCCCGGTGGAGCGGCCGCTCGACCTGCTGGCCCAGCACGCCGTCACCGTGGCGCTGGGCGGCGGCTTCCGCCCCGACGAGCTGCTGGAAGAGGTGCGCACGACCTGGGCCTACCGCGACCTCCGCGACGACGAGTGGCGCTGGGTGCTCGACTTCATCACCCACGGCGGCTCGGTGCTCCAGGCCTACCCCGAGTACAGCAAGGTGGTGGTGCAGGACGGCGTGTACCGGGTCACCAACCGGATGGTGGCCAAGCGGCACCGGCTCTCGATCGGCACCATCGTGAGCGAGTCCGCGATGAAGGTCCAGTTCCTCCGCGGCCGCACCCTGGGCTCGGTGGAGGAGAACTTCGTGGCCCGACTCCGGCCGGGCGACGTGTTCACCTTCGCCGGGCGGATCCTGGAGTTCGTGCGGGTGCGCGGGATGGTGGCCTACGTGCGGAAGACGGCGAAGAAGAGCAGCAACGTCCCCCACTGGTCCGGCGTGCGAATGCCGATCTCGCCCCAGCTCGCGGCGTGGATCCGGCGCAAGCTGGACGAGGCGCGCCAGGGCGTCTACCGCGGCCCCGAGATGGAGGCGGTGCGGCCGATCCTGGAGCTCCAGGGCGCCTGGTCGCGGCTCCCGGCGGCGGACGAGCTGCTGGTCGAGCGGGTGGAGACCCGGGAGGGACACCACCTCTTCTTCTATCCGGTCGAGGGTCGCCTGGTGCACGAGGGACTGGCCGCGCTCTTCGCCTACCGGATCGCACAGCTCGGCCCCATCTCCTTTACCCTCGCGGCCAACGACTACGGCCTCGAGCTGCTGTCGGCGGATCGGGTGCCGCTCGACCAGGCGCTCGAGGCGGGGCTCCTGTCGCCGGCGCACCTGCTGCACGACATTCCGGCAAGTCTCAACGCCGCCGAGCTGGCGCGGCGGCAGTTCCGGGAGATCGCGCGAGTGGCCGGGCTCATCTTCCAGGGGTATCCCGGGGTGAACAAGTCGGTGAAGCAGCTCCAGGCGTCGAGCGAGCTGCTCTACGACGTGTTCGCCCGCTACGATCCCGACAACCTCCTGCTCTTCCAGGCGCACCGCGAGGTGCTGGAGCGGCAGCTGGAGCAGAGCCGCCTGGTGCGGGCGCTCGAGCGGATGGCGTCGGGGACGGTGACGGTGGTGGAGGTCGAGCGCCCCACCCCGCTGGCCTTTCCTCTATTGGTGGACCGTGCCCGGGAGCAGCTCACAAGCGAGAAGCTGGCCGACCGCATCCGCCGGATGGCGGCGCCGCTGGAGAAGGCGGCCGAGACCACCCGGTTCCGCCGCGGGCCCCACCGCGGCTTCCGGAGCGGGGGTGGGGGGTGAGAGGGGCCCGTGTCTGCCGTGCTTCATCCTGAGCAGGCCGCACCTCATCCCGAGCGAAGCGAGGGATCTTGCGGTGGAATGGGTCGATCGGCCGCCAGGAAGATCCCCCGCTTCGCTCGAGATGAGGAGGCCGACACGCTCCTCCGATGACCGACCTCCTCCTCCACCTCGCCGGCGAGCAGGTGCGCCTCCTCCCCGAGCGCGCTCTCTTCTGGCCGTCCGCGTGCGCCCTGGTCGTGGCCGATCTCCACTGGGGCAAGGCCGCCGCCTTCCGCTCGGCCGGGATTCCCATTCCGGGCGGTGCCACGCGCCGCGACCTCGACCGCCTCGACGCCGCCATCCTCCGCACCGGCGCCCGCCGGCTCATCGTGCTGGGCGACCTGTTCCATGCCCGGGCGGGCCGGGTGGCGACCCGCACGCTAGCCGCGCTGCGGAGCTGGCGCGCCGAGCGGGAAGGGCTCGAGATCCAGCTCGTCCGCGGCAACCACGACCGGCACGCCGGCGACCCGCCGCCCGACCTCCGGGTCAACTCCCTCGACGCTCCGGCCTTCCTGCCGCCCTTCGTCCTGCGCCACGAGCCGGCCGCCTCAGAGACGGGTTACACCCTGGCCGGGCACGTGCACCCGGGCATCGTGCTCTCCGGGCGGGGGCTCTTCCGCGAGCGGCTGCCCTGCTTCGTGGTGGGCGAGCGGATGGCGGTGCTGCCGGCGTTCGGCAGCTTCACCGGGCTCGGAACGGTGACGCCGGAGCCCGGGGAACGGGTGTTCGTGGTAGCGGAGGAGGAGGTGGTGCAGGTGGGGTGAGGGCCGCGGCCGTGGCGTCCCCACCTCGCCGCCCGATCAAACCCCGGCCGAGAGACCGAGACGCTGGAGCAGCTCGCCGCGCCGGGTCGAGCCGACCGGGAGCTGGACCCCCGAGGCGAGGATCACCGTGTCGCCCCTGAGCCCGGTGCGGACTTCCACGATCCGGTCGACGTTGACCAGTGCGCCGCGGTGAACCCGCAGAAACCGACGGGGATCGAGGCGCGCCGCGAGCGAGGAGATCGTGCCGCGCACCAGGTAGTGCGCACGGCCGACGTGGAGCCGAACGTAATTGTCCCGCGCCTCGAGCCAGTCGATGTCGTCCACCGGCACGATCACGATGCGCCCCGGGAGCCTGACGGCAATGCGATCCATCGCCTCCGCGGGCTCCCGGCGCGCGACCAGGTTCCGGAGCAGCCGGTGAACGGCCGCGGCGGCGCCGAGCTCCAGGCGGCGGCGGACCCGCTCGAGCGCCGCCAGGCAGCGATGCTCGTCGATCGGCTTGACGAGGTAGTCCAGGGCCTCGACCTCGAAGGCCTTGCCGGCGTACTCCTCGCATCTGGTGACGAACACCACCGGAGGCATGCGTCCGGGGCCCACCGCCCGGATCACCTCGAATCCGTCCAGTCGGGGCAGCCGGACCTCCAGAAACGCGACGTCGGGCCGCCGGGCACGGATGATCTGGACGGCTTCCGCCCCATCGCCGCACTCGATCACCCGGTCGATGTCGGGCAGGCCCCCGAGCAGGGAAGCGAGGTAGCGTCGGGGGCCGGGCTCGTCGTCGGCTACGAGGACGGTCATGGCCGGCCCCGGCACCGGCGGTGCCGGGGCCGCCTCGGGGCCGTCGTCATCCTCCTGCCGGATCGCGCTCATCGTCGAAAGGGTGCCTCCGGTCATGGGCTCACCGCCGCAGCAGGAGCGCGGCCGCGCGCTTTGCCGCCCGCGCCGATTCGCTGCCGCCCTCCATCGCCGCGCGCACGGCGGCGCCGTCCACCAGCAGCAGCATCTGGTCCGCCAGCACCGCGGCGTTGCGGTACCCGGCCTCCTGCAGCAGCTCCTGCATGTAGTCGCGCATCAATATCCGCTTGAGCCGCCAGGCGGCGCGGTGGACCGGCTGCTTCGCGTCCCGCACCTCCGCCGCCGTGCCGATGAAGGGGCACCCGCGAAATCCCGGCGCGTCGAACCATTCCTCGAGCGCATCGAAGATCACGAGCGGGCGATGGCGCTCGCCCACCTTTGCCGCGGCGACCCGCGCGCGAAGCCACGCCGACTGTTCGGCGTAGACCTTCT